>NZ_JBEXYK010000002.1:0-501309 GCF_040630865.1 Nonomuraea sp. NPDC005730 | reverse complement strand
GGCGCCCCCCACGGCGGCGCCCCCGGCGCCCCCGGCGCGCCTCACGGAGGCACGCCCGGCGGCCCCCAGAGCGGCGTTCCCGGCGGCCCCCAGAGCGGCGGTCCTCAGGGCGTTCCCGGCGGTCCTCAAGCCAACGGCATGGGCGGTCCGGCCGCGCAGGCCGGTGCCATGGGCGGTCCGGGCGCGCAGGGCGCGGTGCCGCACGGGCACCCGCACGGTGGCATGCCGGGCGCTCCTCAGGTGGGGCACCCCGGTGGCCCCCAGGCGGGGAACGCGGGGGCGACCAGGGTCGGCGGTCCCGGCGGTCCGCAGGGCGGGTCGTCCGGCGGAGCGCCGGACAAGCAGCGGCGGACGCTGACGCTCGCCCTCTCCGGCGCGGCCGCCGCCGCGCTGCTGGTGGTGGCCGGCGCCGTGGTGGTGCAGGCCAACAGCGACAAGGTCGCCGTGACCTCCACCGGCAACACCTCCCAGAACCCCGCCGGCGACGGACAGGGCGCCGGGCAGCCCGAGCCGCCGGTCGCCGAGGTGACCCCGGACCCGATCCTCACGGCGGACACCGGCGAGCCCGTCCCCACGCTGGACGTCGGCCAGGCCGAGCCGCCCAAGAAGGTCAAGCACACCAAGGAACCGGTCATCACGGTCCCGAACCCGGTGACGACCGTGCCGACGGCCCACCCGGCCACCAAGAGCCCCACCCCCAAGCCCACCCCCACCAAGAAGAAGCCCACGGGCTTGATCGACGGCGAGGACCAGCCGAGCACACCCCCGACCCCCGGCTCCGCGACCACGATCTCGGGCCCGGCCAAGAAGCCGGCGACGAGCAAGCCCACCGTCAAGCCCACCGTCAAGCCCACCGTCAAGCCGACCGCCACGCCCAAGCCGAACACCTACAACGTGGTGACCGTCTGCGGCTCCGGCTACAAGGTGATCGACAAGCACGCGCTGGGCACCTCGGCCACGATCTACCTGCTCTACAACACCGGCGCGGGCAAGAACTGCGTGGTCACGATGTCGAAGCTGGTCTATCCCGGCAAGGTCTCCATGAACGCCACCCTCCAGGTCCAGGGCGGCGCGAGCGGCGGCAACCCGGGCAAGTTCACCGCGTACGCGGGCCCGGTCCGGCTGGCGGCCGTGAAGAAGTGCGTGATCTGGGGCGGTTCGTGGAACTCGCTGAGCTGGAAGTCCGGCTGGAGCCACTGCACCTGACGTGACGGCGCGCGGCGGGACCCCTTCCTTCCGCGCGCCCCGCTCGCTACGGTGACTGACGTGATCGTCAGGTCCCTGACCCTGCGTGGCAAGCGCACCCGGGCCACGTTGCTCGCGGCCGGGCGTGAGGCGTTCGAGGAGCACGGGTATGACGCCGTGCGGATCGACGACGTGTGCGCGCGGGCCGGGGTCTCCCACGGCACCTTCTACACGTACTTCGACTCCAAGGAGTCGCTGTTCGGGGAGGTGGCGCAGACGGTGGTCGGCGAGATGTTCGCGGCGAGCGCGGTCGGCGACGCCGCCGCCGGCGACCCGTACGCCCGCATCGAGGCCGCCAACCGCCTCTACCTGCGGGCCTGGGCGGCCAACTCGCGCCTGGTCCGCATGGTGGAGCACGCCGCCGACGCCGACGCCCGCTTCGGGCGGCTGGTGCTGGAGCTGCGCGAGGCGTTCGTCCGGCGCGGCGCCGAGGGGCTGCGCCGGCTGCAGGAGCAGGGCCTGGCCGACCCCTCGCTCGACCCGCGGCTGACGGCCGTCATGCTGGGCGGCATGGTCGAGCACTTCGCCCACGTGTGGCTGGATCTCGGGGAGCGGGCCGGCGAGCAGGACGCCGTCGACCACCTGACCCGGCTGTGGGCGCGGGCCATCGGGCTGACGCCCACGTCGACTTCGCGACAGGAGGCCCTGTGATCAGGAGCCGGCTCGACCCGCACGGCGCCGAGCACCTGGCCCGGCGCGCGGCCATGCTCGCCAAGCTGGCCGAGCTCGACGCCGAGCACGCCAAGGCGGTGGCCGGCGGCGGCGAGAAGTACGTCGAGCGCCACCGCCGGCGCGGCAAGCTGCTCGCCAGGGAGCGCGTCGAGCTGCTGATCGACCCCGACTCGCCGTTCCTGGAGCTGTCGCCGCTGGCCGCGTGGGGCAGCGAGTTCCAGGTGGGCGCGGGCATGGTGACCGGCATCGGGGTGATCGAGGGCGTCGAGTGCCTGATCACCGCGAACGACCCCACGGTCAGGGGCGGCGCGTCCAACCCGTGGACGTTGCGCAAGTCGCTGCGCGCGGCCGACATCGCGCTGGCCAACCGGCTCCCGTACGTCAACCTGGTCGAGAGCGGCGGCGCCGACCTGCCGACGCAGAAGGAGATCTTCATCCCGGGCGGCCGGATCTTCCGCGACCTGACGCGGCTGTCAGCGGCGGGCGTCCCGACGGTGGCGCTGGTCTTCGGCAACTCCACGGCCGGCGGCGCGTACGTGCCCGGCATGAGCGACTACGTGGTGATGGTCCGCGACCGCGCCAAGGTGTTCCTCGGCGGCCCGCCGCTGGTGAAGATGGCCACCGGCGAGGAGTCCGACGACGAGTCGCTGGGCGGCGCCGAGATGCACGCCAGGACCAGCGGCCTGGCCGACTACCTGGCCGAGGACGAGCACGACGCGCTGCGCATCGGCCGCGCCGTCGTGCGCTCGCTCAACTGGCGCAAGCAGGGCGTGGCGCCGCTGCCCGCCCGCGAGCCCGCCTACCCGGCCGACGAGCTGCTGGGGATCGTCCCGGAGGACCTGAAGATCCCCTTCGACCCGCGCGAGGTGATCGCCCGCGTGGTGGACGGCAGCGAGTTCGAGGAGTTCAAGCCCCTGTACGGCCCCTCGCTGGTCACCGGCTGGGCGCGGGTCCACGGTTACCCGGTGGGGGTGCTGGCCAACGCGCGCGGGGTGCTGTTCAGCCAGGAGTCGCAGAAGGCCACCCAGTTCATCCAGCTCGCGAACCAGTCGCGCACGCCGCTGCTGTTCCTGCAGAACACCACCGGCTACATGGTGGGCAAGGACTACGAGCAAGGCGGCATCATCAAGCACGGCGCCATGATGATCAACGCCGTGTCGAACTCAACCGTGCCCCACCTGACCGTCGTCATGGGCGCCTCCTACGGCGCCGGCAACTACGGCATGTGCGGGCGCGCCTACGACCCCCGTTTCCTGTTCAGCTGGCCGAGCGCCAAGTCGGCGGTGATGGGCCCGGCCCAGCTCGCCGGGGTGCTGTCGATCGTCGGGCGGGCCGCGGCGCAGGCCAGGGGGCAGGTCTACGACGAGGAGGCCGACGCGGCGATGCGTGCCATGGTGGAGTCCCAGATCGAGGCGGAGTCGTTGCCGTTCTTCCTGTCGGGGCGGCTCTACGACGACGGGGTGATCGACCCGCGCGACACCCGTACGGTGCTGGGGATGTGCCTGTCGGCGATCAACAGCGCGCCGGTGCCGCCCGCGGCGGGGTTCGGGGTGTTCCGCCCGTGATCACCCGTCTGCTCGTGGCCAACCGGGGCGAGATCGCCCGCCGGGTCTTCCGCACCTGCCGCTCGCTCGGCCTCTCCACGGTCGCCGTCTTCTCCGACGCCGACTCGGGCGCGCCGCACGCCCGCGAGGCCGACCTCGCCGTCCGCCTGCCGGGGTCCCGTCCGGCCGAGACCTACCTGGCGGCCCACCGGATCATCGAGGCGTGCCGGGCCTCCGGCGCCGACGCGGTGCACCCGGGCTACGGGTTCCTGTCGGAGAACGCCGCGTTCGCGCGGGCCGTGCTGGACGCCGGGCTCACGTGGGTGGGGCCGCCGCCCGAGGCGATCGAGGCGATGGGGTCGAAGATCGCGGCGAAGCGGCTGATGGCCGAGGCCGGGGTGCCGGTGCTGCCCTCGCTCGACCTGGCCGCGCCGGACGAGTTCCCGCTGCTGGTGAAGGCGTCCGCCGGCGGGGGCGGGCGCGGGATGCGGATCGTCAGGCACGCCGGTGAGCTGGCCGCCGAGGTGGAGTCGGCGCGGCGGGAGGCCGAGGCGGCCTTCGGCGACGGCGCCGTGTTCGCCGAGCCGCTGCTGGAGGCCGCCCGGCACGTCGAGGTGCAGGTGCTGGCCGACGGGCACGGCACGGTGTGGGCGTTGGGCGAGCGGGAGTGCAGCGTCCAGCGCAGGCACCAGAAGGTCGTCGAGGAGTGCCCGTCGCCGGGGATCTCGGAGCGCACCCGCGAGCTGCTGTGCGCGGCGGCCGTGCGCGCGGCCCGGCGGATCGGCTACGTCGGGGCCGGCACGGTGGAGTTCCTGGTCAAGGGCGAGCGGGTGGCGTTCCTGGAGATGAACACCCGGCTCCAGGTCGAGCATCCGGTCACCGAGCTGGTGTTCGGCGTCGACCTCGTCCGGCTGCAGCTGGAGGTGGCCGAGGGCGCGGCGCTGCCGCCCGAGCCGCCCGCGCCGCGCGGCCACGCGATCGAGGCGCGGCTGTACGCCGAGGACGCCGCCTACGTGCCGCAGACGGGCGTGCTGCGCCGGTTCGAGGTGCCGGGGGACGTCCGGGTCGACTCGGGCGTCGAGTCGGGGTCGCAGGTGTCGCCGCACTACGACGCGATGCTGGCCAAGATCGTCGCGTACGGCGCGACGCGGGCGGCGGCGGCGCGGAAGCTGGCCGCGTCCCTGCGCGGGGCCCGGCTGCACGGCCTCACCACCAACCGCGACCTGCTGCTGGACGTCGTGACCAGCCCGGCCTTCCTGGCGGGCGAGACGAACACCGCCTTCCTCGCCCCCGGCGGCCCGCTGTCGCCGCTGTCGTCCCCGCCTTCCGGCGACAGCGCGCTGCCGGCGCTGGCCGCCGCGCTCGCCATGGCCGCCGCGCACCGGCGCGACGCCCCCGTCCTGGCCGGGCTGCCCACCGGCTGGCGCAACGTGCGCTCGCAGGCCGCCCGCGCCCGCTTCGAGGAGGCCGACGTCGTCTACGACCCGCTGCCCGCGGGCGTCACGGTGGTCTCCGCGCGGCCGGAGGAGGTGGTCCTGGAACGCGACGGCCTGCGGCGGACGTTCCAGGTCGCCCGGTACGACGGCGACGAGCGCGTCTACGTCGACTCCCCCATGGGCGCGGCCGTGCTGACGCCGGTGCCGCGCCTGCCCGAGCCGGTCGAGCACGTCGCCCCGGGCTCCCTGCTCGCGCCCATGCCGGGCAGCGTGCTGCGGGTCGAGGTGGCCGAGGGTGACACGGTGGCCCGCGGCCAGCCGGTCCTGGTGCTGGAGGCGATGAAGATGGAGCATCGCATCGCCGCCCCCGCGGGCGGCGTGGTGTCGGACGTACGCGTCGAGAAGGGACAGCAGGTCGAAGCCGGGGCCGTGCTGGCGATCATTCAGGAGGAGACCACATGACGAGCCTGGTGCACAGGGAGCTGGCGGAGGGCGTGGCCACCGTCACGCTCGACTCGCCGGCCAACCGCAACGCGCTGTCCAGGCGGCTGCTGGCCGAGCTGGCCGAGCACCTGCGCTGGGCGCTGGCCGAGCCGGGGGCCCGGGTGATCGTGCTGACCGGCACGGGCCGGGTGTTCTGCTCGGGCGCCGACCTGAAGGAGCAGCGCGGCGACGCGGACGCGCCGGTGACGGCGTCCTTCCCGGAGATCATGACGCTGCTCTGGGAGAGCCCGAAACCGGTGATCTGCCGCCTGAACGGCACGGCCCGCGCGGGCGGCCTCGGCCTGGTCGCCGCGTGCGACTTCGCGATCGCGCCGGACACGGCGTCGTTCGCGTTCACCGAGGTGCGGCTCGGGGTGGTGCCCGCCATGATCTCGGTGCCCGTGCTGCGCAGGCTCGACCCGCGGGCGGCGGCCGAGTACTTCCTGACCGGCGAGGTGTTCGACGCCGCCACGGCGGCCCGCATCGGCCTGCTGACCAGGGCCGTCCCGGAGGCCGAGCTCGACGCGACCGTGCACCACTACGCGGGGATGCTGGCCAGGGGCGGCCCCGAGGCGCTGGCCATCACCAAGCGGCTGGTGCGGGAGGTCCCGGCGGTGTCGTTCGAGGAGGGCCTGCGGCGGATGAGCGAGCTGTCGGCCGAGCGGTTCACCTCGGCCGAGGGGCAGGAGGGCATCGCGGCGTTCATGGACAAGCGCCCGCCCAAGTGGGTGCCGTGATGGCGCTGCGCATCGCGAACTGCAGCGGTTTCTACGGCGACCGGCTCTCGGCGGCCAGGGAGATGGTCGAGGGCGGCCCGATCGACGTGCTCACCGGCGACTGGCTGGCCGAGCTGACCATGCTCATCCTGGCCGGCAACCGGCTCAAGGGCCGCCCCGGCTACGCCCCCACGTTCCTGCGCCAGCTGGAGGACGTGCTCGGCCCGTGCCTCGACCGCGGCATCAAAATCGTGACGAACGCGGGCGGCCTCGACCCGGCCGGGTGCGCCGAGGCCGTGCACGAGCTGGCCGCCCGGCTGGGCCTGTCCCCCAAGGTCGCCCACGTGACCGGCGACGACCTCATGGGCCGCCCGCTCGACCTGGTCCACGCCGACACCGGCGAGCGCGCGCCGGCCGCGCCGCTGACCGCGAACGCCTACCTCGGCGGCCGTCCCATCGCCGCCGCGCTGTCGGCGGGCGCGGACGTCGTGGTGACCGGCCGCGTGACGGACGCCGCCCTGGTCACCGGCCCCGGCATCTGGCGGTACGGGTGGGGCCCCGGCGACCTCGACCCGCTGGCCGGCTCGGTCGTCGCGGGTCACGTCATCGAGTGCGGCTGCCAGGCCACGGGCGGCAACTACGCCTTCTTCCAGGACGTGCCCGACCTGGCCCACTGCGGCTTCCCCATCGCCGAGCTGCGCGCCGACGGCTCGGCCGTGATCACCAAGCATCCGGGCACGGGCGGCCTGGTCTCGGTCGGCACGGTCACCGCGCAGCTCGTCTACGAGCTGGGCGGCCCGCGCTACCTGGGCCCCGACGTGGTGGCCAGGTTCGACACGATCACGCTCTCGGACGACGGCCCCGACCGGGTGCTGATCTCCGGCACGCGGGGCGAGCCGCCGCCGGACACGCTCAAGGTCGCCGTCAACTACCCGGCCGGCTACCGCAACACGATGACGCTCGTCCTGACCGGCCTGGACGTCGAGGCCAAGGCGCGGGTCGCCGAGGAGGCCGTCTGGGCGCGGGTGCCGCGCGAGACCTTCGACCAGGTGGACGTGACGCTGACGGACGCGGGGCTGCTGCGGATCACCGTCATGGACGCCGACCGGCGCACGGCGGGCCGGGTCTTCTCCTCGGCCGTCGTGGAGACGGGCCTGTCCAGCTACCCGGGCTTCCACGGCCTCACCCCGCCCGGCGACGCCTCCCCGTACGGGGTGTACTGGCCGGTCCTGGTGCCGGCCTCGCAGGTGCGCCCGCGGGTCTTCCTGGACGGCGTGGAGCTGCCCGCCCAGGAGGAGCCTCCGGTCCCCGCGGGCGGGCCGGTCCCCGAGCCGCCCGCGCCGCCGGTCCCGGCGCCGCCCGGCGGGCCTGCCGTACGCGTGCCTCTGGGCCGGGTGGCGGGGGCGCGCTCCGGCGACAAGGGCGGCGATGCCAACCTCGGCGTCTGGGCCGCGACCGACGAGCAGTACGCCTGGCTGGCGGCCACCCTCACCGCCGACCGGCTCACGTCCCTGCTGCCGGAGCTGGCCGCCCACCGCGTCGAGCGGCACGAGCTGCCCAACATCAGGGCGCTCAACTTCGTCGTGCACGGGCTGCTGGGCAGGGGCGTGGCGGCCAGCCCGCGCATGGATCCGCAGGCCAAGGCCCTGGGCGAGGAGCTACGCGCCCAGGTGGTCGACGTGCCCGCCGCCCTGCTCCCCCAGCGCCCGCAGGCCGAGCAGCCCGGCGCCTAGCAGGCCCGCGTCCACGCCGAGCGCCGACACCCGTACCTCGGGCGCGGGGCGGAAGGCGAGCCGCGCGGCCAGCCGGGCGCGCAGCGGGGTCAGCAGGGCGTCCCCGGCCAGCGACAGGCCGCCGCCGATGACGATCACCGCGGGGTCCAGCACCAGCGTGTACGTGGCCAGGGCCAGCGCCAGCGCCTCCACGGCCGCCGACCACACGCGGGCGGCCGGCTCGTCCCCGGCGGCGGCCCGGCGGACGACGTCCTCGGCGGAGGTCTCGCCGGCGCGGGCGGCGACGGAGGCGGCCGAGGCGTAGGCGGACAGGCAGCCGCGCTGCCCGCACGGGCACGGGAGCCCGCCCGGACGCACCGGGATGTGCCCGATCTGCCCGGCCCAGCCGGCGGCGCCGCCGTACAGGGAGCCGGTCAGGACGGCGGCTCCGGCGATGCCGGTGCCGATGGGCAGGTACAGCGCATCGGGGGCCGCCGATCCGTACGCCAGCTCCGCCTCGCCGGCCGAGCGCACGTCGTGGCCGAGGGAGAGGGGGAGCCTCCCGTCGGTGAAGGCCGCGGCGGGCACGTCCCGCCAGCCGAACGCGGCCGAGAAGACCGCCCGCCCGGACGCGACCAGGCCGGGCACGGCCAGGCCCACGGCCGCCGGACGAAGCAGGGCACCGTCGACGGTCCGCGGCGCGCTCAGGTCGGCGACGAAGGCGGAGATCGCCGCTATCACGCGTTCCGGCCCCTCGGTGCGGGGGGTGGGACGGCGTTCCCGGTAGAGGATGCCGCCGTCCTGGGCGATCAATCCGCCCTTGAGGGTTGTCCCGCCCACATCGACTGCCACCACACACGTCATCCACCCATATTCCCCCAATGAGGGATCATGTCTGCCATGACGCTGCGCCGCCTGCCGTTCATGCCGGCCCTGGGTTGACCGGTCTGCGGAGGCTCTCATAGGTTGAAGCTCTCCAGAATATCGTTCTGCCAAAGGGCGGCCATGGCCTCCACCCACATCGACGTCAGCGCCATCGACCTCGACGACCTCGGCGCGTGGATGGACGCCGAGGGGCTGCCGGGCGGGACGATCACGGAGGTCGCGCCGATCCCCGGCGGCACCCAGAACGTCATGGTCCGCCTCGAACGCGGCGGCCGGCCGTACGTGCTGCGCAGGCCGCCCCTGCATGCCAGGGCCAGGAGCAACGAGGTGCTGCGGCGCGAGGCGCGGCTGCTGGCGGCGCTGAGCGGCACGGCGGTGCCCGCGCCGCGGCTGGTGGCCGCGCAGACCGCCCGGGAGCCGGTGTTCTACCTGATGGAGCCGGTGGCCGGGTTCAACCCCTCGACCGGGCTGCCCGAGCCGCACGCCTCCGACGCGGCGATCCGGCACCGGATGGGCCTGGAGGCCGCCGCCGCGCTGGCCGAGCTGGGCCGGGTCGATCCGGCGGTGCTGCCAGGGTTCGGCCGTCCCGAGGGCTTCCTCGACCGGCAGGTGCCGCGCTGGCTGAAGGAGCTCGACTCCTACGGCGAGCTCGACGGCTACCCCGGCCCCGACATCCCCGGCCTCGACGCCACCGCCGACTGGCTGACCCGCCACCGGCCGGCCGCGTTCGTCCCGGGGATCATGCACGGCGACTACCACTTCGCCAACCTGATGTTCGCCCTCGACGGGCCCCGGGTGGCGGCGATCGTCGACTGGGAGATGTGCACGATCGGCGACCCGCTGCTCGACCTGGGCTGGCTGCTGGCCACCTGGCCGGTGAACAACGGGCACGTGCCGGGGCTGCCCTCGGAGCGGGAGCTGGTCGCGTACTACGCGGCGCTGTCGGAGCGCGACCTGTCGGCGATCGACTGGTACGCGGTGCTGGCCTGCTTCAAGCTCGGCATCGTGCTGGAGGGCACGCACGCGCGGGCGTTCGCCGGCAAGGCGCCCCGGGACATCGGCGACGTGCTGCACGCGACCACCCTCGGTCTGTTCGCCCGCGCCCACGACATCACGCAAGGCTTGTTGCGCTGAACCCGATGCGAGAAAAGGATCACGCCGGACGCCCAGATGCGTACAATTGCGCGCAATTGCATCTGGCATTCGGGGAAAGGATCGTCATGCGCATGCGGTTCCTCGGCTCCACCTCGGAGGCGGGCGCCTGCCCCACCCTGTACGAGACCGATCGCGGCACCATCGTCGTCCAGGGACTTCACGTCACCGACCCCGAGGCGCTCGCGGACCTCCGCGACGTGCTCGACGGCGAGGCCGCCGTCGAGGTGCCCCGCGAGCTCCTCACCGAGATCGCCCGCCGGGTCCTGGCCGACGGATCAGCCGGCGCCCGGCCCACCAGCGACGGGACACCGTCGGCAACCGCTTGATCACGATTGCGCGGCTGGGCCTGGCATGATCGGTGCCCGCGGAGCTAGCCTCTTGCCGCGTGACGTCCTATCAGCAGGCGCGCATCGACCTCGGCGGCCAGCTTCGCCAGCTGCGCGAGGCCGCCCGCCTGTCGGGCAAAGACCTGGCCGAGCGGCTGCGCTGGCAGCCGTCCAAGGTCTCCCGCCTGGAGAACGCCAGGCAGACGGCGACCGAGGATGACGTGGTCGTGTGGGCGCAGGCCGTGGGGGCCGCGCCCGACACGACCGACGAGCTCATCAGGCAGGCCATCGCGCTGCTGGAGCGGCACGACGACTGGAAGCAGCGTCACCGCAGCGGCCTGGCCGCCATCCAGGAGGACATCCGCGACCTGGAGGCGCGCACGAAGCTGTTCCGCGTCTTCGAGCCCGGCATCGTCGTCGGCCTGCTGCAGACCTCCGAGTACGCCCGGCACGTGTTCCGCAAGGTCAAGCGCCTCTACAGCGCGGCCGACCAGATCGACGCGGCCGTCCGCGTGCGCATGCAGCGCCAGGAGATCCTCTACGACCGCACGCGCACGTTCCGGTTCGTGGTGCCGGAGTCGGCGCTGCGCAGCGCGCTGGCCCCCGCCGACGTCATGCGCGGCCAGCTCGACCGGCTGCTGGCCGTCAGCACGCTGCCGAACGTGGACTTCGGGGTGATCCCCTTCGGCACCGAGCTGCCGTCCGCGCCGATCAACGGGTTCTGGATCTACAACGAGGCCATGGTGGGCGTCGCCACGATGACCAAGGACCTCGTGCTGCGCGACCCCGACGACATCGCCTTCTACGTGCGCGCCTTCGACGACTACGCCAAGGTGGCGGAGTTCGGCGAGCCGGGGCGAGAAGTCATCATCCGTATTCTTCGCGAATACCTGCAACAAACTCCACATTAACCTCAGCAATTGCTTGCCACCCGCAGCAAGATCGTGCAATTCTGTCGCGAGACGTTGCGGAGGTGACGCATGATGCTTGATACCGCGCTCTGCCTTGAGCGGTTCGCGTGGCACGCGGGCCGTCACGCCGATCTTTCGGTGCAGAATGTCGCGCTGGCCAGCGACCCGGCGTACGTGTCGGTGCGCAACCGGTTCTCCGCCACCCTGGCCGAGACGGTGACCTGCTCCGACGACGGCGCGTACATCACGTCGTGGGGCTACCGCCTCGGCACCGCCGAGGACGTCGAGTCGGCGGCGGCCCGCCTGGCCTTCCTGCTGGCCGCCCTGCCCGCCTGACTCAGCCGAACCGCTCCACCGCGATGCCGGCCTCCCCGGCGGCGGCCGTGCGCGCGTGGGCCAGCAGCCGCGCCCTGTCGAGCACGTTGGGATGCAGGGTGTAGCGGATGATCAGGCCGTCGAGCATGGCGTCGATGCGCTCGGCCGCGCCCGCCGGATCGGCGCAGGCGAACTCCCCCGCGTCGGTGCCGGCCGACAACACCTGGGCCAGCGCGTCGAGCCAGGCCGTCTCCAGCTCCAGCATGATCGCGTTGACCGCGGGCTCGCGCAGCGCGGTGTTCCAGGCGTCGATCCAGAGCAGCCAGCTCTGGTCGGAGCGCGACTCGGGGATGTAGTAGCGCAGCACCCGGTCGAGGCGCTCCACCGCCGTGCCGGGGCCGTCGGCCAGCTCCTTGAGCCGGGCGCTCTCGATGTCGAGCGTGGCCCGCAGCATGGCGGTGATCAGCTCGTCCTTGGTCGCGAAGTGGTAGTGGATCAGGCCGCCGCTGACGTTGATGGACTTGGCGATGTCGGCGATGCGCGTGTTGGCCAGGCCGCGTTCGAGCACCACTTTGCGGGTGGCCTCGAGAAGCTCTGCTCTGCGCTGGTCGGCCTGATCGGCCCGGGTCGTACTCGCCACCCGATCAGCCTATAGCGCGCCGCGGGGACGGGCCCCGCGGCCGCTGCCGGTTCCCTCTTGCCCCCGTCCGCTCGTCAGCCGGCGCAGTCGTACAGGCCGGTGTGGCCGTCCACGGCCGCGCAGTTGGCGGTGACCCAGGCGGTCACCTCGGTGTCGCCGCCGCCGGGGCCGCCCCGGCCGCCGGGCAGCACGTACCTGAGCCGTCCCGAGGAGAGGAGCTCCCGGAGGCCGGGGACGGTCATGGCGGGGTCGGAGCCGGTGAAGCCACCCATGGCGATCACCGGGCGGCGGGTGGACAGGATGATCGAGGACGCCTGCTGGGCGCTGCCCACGGCCACCAGCCACGTCGCCCGGCCCTGGTTGGCGACCAGGTACTGCACCGTCGAGTCGGCCACGCCGCCGCCCATGAGACCGCGGCCCCGTGCGCCCGGCTGCCCCTGAGGCGGCTCACTGTCCGGCTGACCCTGAGGCGGCTCCGCGCCCGGCAGGTCGCCCGTACGGCCGCCGGGGAACTCGCCGACCGGTGGCGGGCCGCCGAAGCCGCCGAAGCCGCCCGTACGGCCCGTGGACGGGCCCGCCGTGGGGTTGGTGCCGTTCACCCGCGTCCCCAGCGGTGAGACGGCGTAGGCCGCCGGACCGGCGAGCCCCGCGACCAGAGCGGCCGCCAGCGCCACGACGGTCACCCGGCCCGCCGTCCGCGCCCTGGCCGTCCCGGGCCCTGTCGCGGACCCTGTCACGAGCCCTGTCAGGATTCCTGTCACGAGCGCCGCCACGGCCACTGCGGTCGCCCCGAGCACGACCCAGGCCAGCCACGGCAGCCACTCCGGCGTACGGCGCAGCACCACGAACGCCCACCCGCCGGTCACCGCGACCGCCGCGGGCAGCGCCCACGCCCAGCCCCGCGACCTGCGGTACGCCTGCCACATCACGGTCGCCCCCATGCCGGTCAGCGCGGCCACGGCGGGCGCCATCGCGGTCGTGTAGTAGGGGTGGAACGTGCCACTGGAGAAGCTGAACACGGCGTGGTGCACGACCAGCCAGCCGCCCCAGAGCAGCCAGGCGGCCGCGTCGAAGGGGGTCCCGCGCACCCGCAGCAGCACGGCGAAGGCCAACGCCACCGCGCAGAACGGCAGCAGCCAGGAGATCTGCCCGGCCAGGACGTCGTTGAACAGCCGCCCGGCCCCCGCCTGCCCGCCGAAGTTCGCGCCGCCGAACCCGCCGCCGGCCCGGTCCTGGCCGAAGATCCGGCCGAGCCCGTTGTAGCCGATCACCAGGTCCCGGACCGTGTTGTCGGTCGAGCCGCCGACGTAGGGTCGCGAGGCGGCCGGCCAGAGGTCGACGACCACCATCCACCAGGCGCTGGACACGACCAGCACGACCCCGGCGGCCAGCAGGTGGCCCACCCGCCGGGCCAGGCCGTGGCGGGCGCACGCCAGGTAGGCCACCCCGAACGCCGGCACCACCAGGTACGCCTGCAACATCTTGGCGTTGAACCCGAGCCCCACGAACAGCGCGGCGAGCAGCAGCGGCCGCAGCCGGGCCGTGCGCAGCGACTCCAGGCAGAACCAGGCCGCCAGCACCAGCAGCAGCACGAGCACGGTGTCGGGGTTGTTGTCCCGGTTGATGGCCACCGTGATCGGGGTGAGCGTCATGACCACGGCCGCGACCAGCGCCGCGACGTGCCCCTGACGGGTGCGCCCGAAGGACCTGCGGACCGCCGAGTACACCGCCCCGACGGCCGCCACGCCGGCGAGGACCTGCGGCATCAGCATGCTGTACGTGCCGTAGCCGAAGATCCGCGCCGACAACCCCATGACCCACAGCGCCAGCGGCGGCTTGTCCACCGTGATGAAGGACCCGGCGTCGATCGCGCCGAAGAAGAACGCCTTCCAGCTCCGCGTGCCCGACAGGACGGCGGCGGCGTAGTACTCGTTGGCGTCCCCGCCGAGCGCCCAGGCGTACAGGACGAAGGCGGCGGCCAGCACCGTCCACATCGCGGGCCGCGACCAGCGCGGGTCGCCCACGGCACCGGTCAGCGCGCGGGCGCGGGCGGGCGCGGCGACGGCGGTCACCGCCCGCTCCTGCGCCTGGGGTTGAACACCCACACGCGCAGCAGCAGGAACCGGACGAGGGTGGCCGCCGCGTTGGCCGCGATGACCGCCATCAGCTCCACCCCGTGCGAGACCCCGCCGGGCAGCAGCGCGAGGCTCCCCGACGTCAGCGACAACCCCACCAGGAACGCGATCATGCCTTCGAACTGGTCGCGCAGCGCCCCGCCCGAGCCCTTGACCCCGAACGTGAAGCGGCGGTTGGCCGCCGTGTTGGCCACGGCCGTGACCAGCAGCGCGACCGCGTTGGCCAGCTGCGCGGGGACGACCTGCCGCGACATCGAGAACAGCGCCAGGTAGGCCAGCGTGCTGACCACGCCCACGATCGCGAACCTGGGCAGCTGCCTGGCCATCCCCTTCGGCAGCTCGGCCCGCCGCACCCGGGCGGGCATCGGCAGGCGCGCCGCGCCCGACAGGGTCTTGCGGGCCACCCTGGCCAGCCCGCGCAGGTCGTCGAGGGCGGTCCGCAGGATGTCCACGCGGCTGTCGGGGTCGTCCACCCAGTCGACGGGGACCTCGTGGATGCGCAGGCCGTGCCGCTCGGCCAGCAGCAGCAGCTCGGTGTCGAAGAACCACTGCTCGTCCTCGACGGCGGGCAGCAGCGCCTGCGCGATCTCCGTGCGCACGGCCTTGAACCCGCACTGCGCGTCGGAGAACCCGGCGCCCATCACCGAGCGCAGCAGCAGGTTGTACGAGCGGGAGATGAACTCCCGCTTGGGTCCGCGCTCCACCCGCGAGGCCCTGGCCAGGCGGGTGCCGATGGCCAGGTCGCTGTGGCCCGACAGCAGGGGGGCGACCAGCGGGAGGAAGGCGTCCAGGTCGGTGGACAGGTCGACGTCCATGTAGCTGACGACGTCGGCCTCGCTCGTGGACCAGACCTGGCGCAGGGCCCGGCCGCGGCCCTTCTCGTCGAGGTGCACGGCCCGTACCTGCGGCAGCTCACGGGCCAGCTCGGTGGCCAGCCGCCAGGTGTCGTCGGTGCTGGCGTTGTCGGCGATGGTGATGCGGAAGCCGTACGGGAACGTCGTGGCGAGGTAGGCGTGCAGCCGGGCGACGCTCTCGCGCAGCGCCCGCTGCTCGTTGTGGACCGGGACGACCACCTCTACGAGGCGCGTCCTTACCGCTGTTGTCTCCATGCAGCCAGCTCACGATTCGGGTCTTTAAGAGGACTTATCCGATTGTGAGTGACGAGTGAGAGTTCCGGGAAGATCGATCGTCGCGATCGCGCCGCCGCCGGGCGCGTTGGACAGCCGTACCTTGCCGCCGGTCTCGGACACGGCCTGCGCCACGATCGCCAGGCCCAGCCCGGAGCCGGGCAGGCCGCGGGCCGAGGGCGAGCGCCAGAAGCGCTCGAAGACGTGCGGCAGCTCCTCCTCGGGGATGCCGGGGCCGTGGTCGCGGACCGTCAGCCGGCCGTCCTTGAGCGAGACCTCGACCTGATCCTCGGGGCTGAACTTGCGGGCGTTGTCGATGAGGTTGAGCACGGCGCGTTCGAGCGAGGCGGGGCTGCCGACGACGTACCAGGGGTGCAGGTCGGTGCGCACGTCGGCGCCGCGCAGCCGGGCGCGTTCCGCGGCGGCCGTGACGACGTCGTGCATGGCCAGCTCGACGTGCGGCTCGTGGTCGGTGTCGCCCCTGGCGAGCTGGAGCAGGTCGCCGACCAGCGTGGACAGCTCCGCGAACTGCGCCTTGACGTTGACCAGCAGGCGTTCCTTGGCGCCCGGGTCGAGCTGCCTGCCGGTCTGCTCGCTGCGCAGCAGCAGGTCGATGTTGGTGCGCAGGGTGGTCAGCGGGGTGCGCAGCTCGTGACCGGCGTCGGCGACGAGCTGCTGCTGGCGTTCGCGGGAGCCGGCCAGGGCGGCGGTCATGGCGTTGAAGGAGGAGCTGAGCCGGGCGATCTCGTCGTTGCCCTGGACGGGGATGCGGGTGTTGAGGTCCTCGGTCTCGGCGATGTGCTCGGCCGCCTTGGTCAGCCGGCCCACGGGGCGCAGGGCGGTACGGGAGATGGCCCGTCCCGCCAGTGCGGCGCCGATCACGCCCAGGGCCGCGATGGCGGCGAGCGCGAGCGCGGTGTTACGCAGCGTCAGCTTGATGTGGTAGAGCGGCCGCGCCTCCAGGACGGCCACGCCGGGCGCGAAGTTCAGGGTCACGACGCGCACCTCGTTGCCGTCGCGCGTCACGCCGTTGCGGTAGACCGGCTCGCCGCGTCCGGGTATCGCCTTCTTGTCCTCCTCCGCCGGCACGATCGGCGAGCCGAGCGAGCAGGTCCTGCCGTCGGCGAACAGCAGCGTCGCCATGTCGTGGTAGTCGGAGGAGCCCTCCGGTGTGCAGTTCTCCTGGAGGAACCGCTCGTCGCCCTTGCCCTCGGGCTCCAGGATGGTCTGGTCGAGCTGCCTGATGACCTGGTTCTGCACGATGAACCAGGACAGCCCGGCGCACACCGCGATCGCGATCGCGACCGCGGCCGTGACCAGCAGCGTCAGCCGCGTGCGCAGGCTGTTGCGGATCACGGGGTGGCCCGTAGGACGTACCCCACCCCGCGGACCGTGTGGATCACCCGGGGCTCTCCCCCGGCCTCGGTCTTGCGGCGCAGGTACATGACGTACACGTCGAGGGAGTTGGAGGTCGGCTCGAAGTCGAAGCCCCACACCTCGTTGAGGATCTGGTCGCGGGTCAGGACCTGGCGGGGGTGGGCCAGGAACAGCTCCATCAGCAGGTACTCGGTCCTGGTCAGGTCGAGCCCGCGGTCGCCGCGGGTGACCTCCCTGGTGGCCGGGTCCATGCGCAGGTCGCCGTAGGTGAGCGTGCCGCCGTCGGCGGTGCCCGTGCTGAGCGCGCCACGGCGCAGCAGCGCGCGCACCCGGGCCAGCAGCTCGTCCAGCTCGAACGGCTTGACCAGGTAGTCGTCGGCCCCCGCGTCGAGCCCGGACACCCGGTCGCCGACGGCGTCGCGGGCGGTGAGCATGAGCACGGGGATGTGGTTGCCCTGGGCCCGCAGCCGCCGGCAGGCGGTGAGCCCGTCGAGCCGCGGCATCATCACGTCGAGCAGCACCGCGTCGTACGGCTCCGCGGCCAGCGCCTCCAGCGCCGCCTGGCCGTCGTTGGCGGTGCCGACCCGGTAGCCCTCGAACTCCAGGCTCGACTGCAGCGCCTCGCGCAACGCGGGCTCGTCGTCCACCACCAGCAACCGTGCGGGCTCACTCATGTGTCACAAGATATGAGCCCACTATGAGAACACGATGAACGGGTTCACCGATGTGTCCTGAGAAATCGCCACGGCGACGGGGGAACGGCGATCTCCGGCACGGTTCAGGGCCGCAGCAGCGCCATGGCCGCGTTGTGGCCGCCGATCCCGCTCACGCCGCCGCCCCTGCGGGCCGCGGCGCCGCACAGCAGAATGCGTTCGTGCCCGGTCTCCACGCCCCATCCCCTTTCTTCCGCGTACGGCCAGCTCAGGTCGGCGTGGAAGATGTGGCCACCCGGCAGTCCCGCGTCCCTCTCCAGGTCGACGGGGGTTTTGACCTCGACGCACGGGGTGCCGTCGGGGGCGCGGAGCAGGCAGTCCTCGATGGGCTCGGCGAGCACCGCATTCATGGAGGCGAACGTGGCCCGCAGCGCATCCTCACGCGCTTTTTCTGGATTTTCCCGGAAAAGTCGGGCGGGCATGTGGAGACCGAACAGGGTCATCGTCTCGGCCTTCCCCCGCAGTTCCGGCCCGAGAATGGACGGGTCCGTCAGGGAATGGCAGTAGACCTCCGCGGGCGGCGATTCCGGGATCTCCCCTCGCGCCGCCTGCTCGTACGCCTTGGCGAGCTGGTCGCGTCCCTCGTTGATGTGGAAAGTGCCGCTGAAGGCGGCCCGGGGATCGGCCGAGGGGTCCTTCAGCCCGGGCAGCCGGGCGAGCACCATGTTGACCTTGAGCTGCGCGCCCTCCGGCACGGTCGCGGGCCCGCCGAGCACCCGGTCCAGCACCGCCGGGGGCAGGTTGACCAGCACGTGGCGGCCGTCCACGGTGTGCTCGCCGTCCTCGGCCACGTACGTGACCTCGCCCGACGGCGAGATGCCGACGATCTCGGCGCCGGTCCTGATCTCGGCCCCGGCCCGCCGGGCCGCCCGCTCCAGCGCGCCGGAGACCGCGCCCATGCCGCCCACCGGGACGTTCCACTCGCCGGTGCCGTCGCCGATCACGTGGTAGAGGAAGCACCTGTTGGCCAGCAGGTCGGCCGACGGGTCGGCGAACGTGCCGATCAGCGCGTCGGTGAGCACGACGCCGCGCACGGTGTCGTCGGCGAACCGCTCGTCCACGGTCTGCCCGACGGGCCGGGCGAACAGGTCGCGCCATGCCTCCGGGCCGACCAGGCGCTCGATCTCGGCGGGGGTGCGCAGGGGTTCGAGCAGCGTGGGGGCAAGGGCGCGGGCCACGTCCGCCGTCATGGCGTAGAAGTCGCGCCAGGCGCGGTGGTCGTGCTCGCCGCCGGTGACGGCGCGGAAGGAGGCGGCGGTGCGGGCCTCGTCCTCGTTGTCGACGAGCAGGCCGGTGTCGCCCTTGGGGGTGTAGGAGGCGTACCGGCGGCGGCGCAGGTCGAGGTCGAGACCGAGGTCGCGGGCGATCCGGGTGGGCAGCAGGCTCACCAGGTAGGAGTAGCGGGACAGGCGGACGTCCACGCCCGGGAAGGCCCGCGTGGAGATCGCCAGGCCGCCGACGTGCCCGAGGCGCTCCAGCACCAGGACCCGGCGACCGGCTCCGGCGAGGTAGGCGGCCGCGACCAGCCCGTTGTGCCCGCCACCTGCCACGACGACGTCATACGCACCCATCCCCGCACCTTATGACCCGACCTGTGCCTTTAGTCAACGGTTCGCGCGGAGATGGTGCGGCCACTCGCGGGTGAGCCCGGCCGGGGTCCCCTCCCGGCCGGGCCCGGATCCGTCAGCCCGTCCTGTTCACCCAGACGCGCTTCACCGGCCAGGGCGTGAGCCGTACCGAGGAGACCCCGCCGACGGCCGTCCAGCCGCCGGTGAGGACGATCGGCCCGGCGTACGGGTGCGACTGCTCCACCCCGACGGCGTGCTGGCCGGTGCCGGAGGTGCAGTTGCTGTAGGCGTAGCCGCCGCTGACCCAGGCGGTGCAGTCGGTGGGCGCGGCCAGGGCGGGCGACGGCGCGAGGCCCGCCGCCGCCAGGCACATCACCGCCGATCCGGCCAGAGCGACGAGGGGACGACGAAGGCTCATACGGAGTCTCCTGAGGTTCGGGGGGTGAACGTGGCCTAACTTTTAGGAAACTTTCCTAAGCGAAAGCTAGATCGTCCGCCCGGCAGCGTCAACAGCCCGCCCGCCGGGCGTCCTCATGGGCGGCTGGCGATGGCGAGCAGCGTGGCGGCCGGGGCGGTGAGCGAACGTCCGCGCCGCCACACCGCGCGCAGGTTCCGCACCAGGTTGATCCCGGCGAGGGGCACCTCGACCAGGCGGCCGGTCGCGATGTCCGCCTCGACCGCGTAACGGCTGAGCACCGCGGGCGCGGCCCCCGCCTGCGCCGCCCCCTTGACCGCCGAGTTCGACCCGAGCTCCAGGCGGGGGCTGGCCCGGTGGAGGCTCTTGAACGCCACGTCCAGGGTCTCGCGGGTACCTGAGCCCGGCTCGCGTACCACGAGGGGCGTGGCGGCCAGCTCGGCCCCGCGCAGGGCCGTACGGCGGCGGGCCCAGGGATGGCCGCAGGCCACCACGACGACCAGCCGGTCGGTGCCCACCACCCGGCTGTCCAGCCCCTCGGGCACGGTCGGCCCCTCGACGAACCCCAGCTCCACCTCCTCGCCCAGCACCCTGGCCGCGACGTCGGTGGAGTTGACCACGTCCAGCCCCACCTGGACCTCGGGCTCGCGGTTCTGCAGCTCGCCGAGCCAGCGCGGCACCAGGTACTCGGCCACCGTCATGCTGGCGGCCACCCGCAGGTGGGCCGCCTCGCTGTGCCGCACGGCCTCCACGGCCCGCATCAGCTCCTCGGCCGCGGCCAGCACCTGGGCCGCCCACCCGGCCACCATCCGGCCCTCGGCGGTGAGCGTGGACCCGCGCGGCGTGCGCTCCAGCAGGGGGACGCCGAGGCGGCGCTCCAGCATGGCCACCCGCTTGCTGGCCGACGGCTGGGCCATGCCCGCCGCCTTGGCCGCCTGCCCCAGGCTGCCCAGCTCGCCCACGTCGACCAGCAGCTTCAGCGAGTCGAGATCCGGCAGCGCGCTCATAGCCACAGGCTATGGCCTCCCAGTCAACGCGTGTCTACCGGCCGGTACGCAGGCCCCGAAGACTGGCATCATGCCTCTCCCCGACCAGCGGATCCCTCCGCTCACCGCGCCCCGGCCGACCCCCGACCCCCGAGGCGGCGAGGCGCCGGCCGCCCCCGCGGCGTCGGTGTGGCCGGGCATCGGGCTGGCGGCCGCCGCGGTGGTGGTGGCCGTGGTGGTGAACCGGTTCGCCCCGGCGTTCAGCCCGGCGGTGATCGCGGTGCTGTCCGGGGCGGTCCTGGCCAACCTCGTGGCCTGGGCGGCGACGTCCGCGCGGTGGGCCGGGGCGGGGGCCGTCTGGGAGCGGTTCAGGCCGGGGCTGGCGTTCGTGGCCCGGCGGGTGCTGCGGGTGGCGATCGCGCTGCTCGGGCTGCAGATCGCGCTGCCGCAGGTGCTCGCGCTCGGCTGGCAGACGCTGGTGATCGTGGTGACGGCGACCGGCGTGACGTTCGCGGTGACGCCGGTGATCGGCCGCCGCCTGGGCCTGTCGCCCGGCACGTCGCTGCTGGTCGCGACCGGGGTGTCCATCTGCGGGGCGGCGGCGGTCGCGGCCATGCGCGAGAGCGCGGACGACGCCGACGACGACGACGCGGCCGCGGCGCTGAGCGTGGTCGTGCTCTACGGCAGCGCGGCCATCGTGGCCGTCCCGGCGCTGGCGGCGCTGCTCGGGCTGTCGCCGGCCCAGCTCGGCGTCTGGACCGGCGCGGCCGTGCACGAGGTGGCGCAGGTGGCCGCGATCGGCGCCGCGTCGGGCGTCCTGGCCGCCGCGGTGACGGTCAAGCTGGCCCGCGTCGTCCTGCTGGCCCCGCTCGTCGCCCTGACGTCCTTCCGTGCCCGCCGCTCGATGAGCGGTGCAGCCGCGGCGAACCGGCGGGAGGGGCGCCGGACGCCGGTCATGCCGCTGTTCGTGGCGGCGTTCCTGCTCATGGTGGCGGTACGCAGCACCGGCTGGGTGCCGGACGTCGTCACGCGGGCGGTCCCGCAGGTCACCAACGTGCTCATGGCCGCCGCCCTGTTCGGCCTGGGCACCGGGATCGACGTGCGCAAGCTCGTCAAGGGCGGGCGGGCCGTGCTGCTCGGCGCCATCGCCACCGGGCTCATCGCGGCCGTCTCGCTCACCGGGGTCGCCGTGCTGCTGTGACAACCACCTGAGTGGACGTCCTGGCCAGGCCACCGTACGCTGCTCTGTTCGGAACAAATTCCGTCAGGCACGCCGTTCTCCCTGAACCGGCCAGGACCACTCAAGGAGCTTGAAACCCGTCATGCGCAGCGCCACCGATCCTTTCCTCCAGCCGTCCGACGAGGTCGCCGAGGCCCTGGCCGGCGGCGCGCCCGTCGTGGCCCTGGAGTCCACGATCATCTCGCACGGCCTGCCGCAGCCGCGCAACCTGGAGGTGGCCCGCGAGCTTGAAGGAGCGGTCCGCGCGGCGGGCGCGGTCCCGGCGACGATCGCCGTCCTCGACGGCGTGGCCAGGATCGGCCTGAACGAGCTGGAGCTTGAGCGCATCGCCACCGAGTCCGGGCTGCGCAAGCTGGGCCAGCGCGACCTGCCGCTGGCCGCCGCGCTGAAGGCGAGCGGGGCCACGACCGTGTCGGCCACGTCGTTCCTGGCCGCCCGCGCCGGCATCCGGATCTTCGCGACCGGCGGCCTGGGCGGCGTGCACCGCGGCTGGACCGAGGACCAGGACGAGTCCGCCGACCTCGACACCCTCGCCCGCACCCGCATCACGGTCGTCTGCGCGGGCGTGAAGTCGATCCTCGACGTGCCGGCCACGCTGCAGCGGCTGGAGACGCGCGGCGTGACCGTGGCCGGCTACCGCACCGACACCTTCCCCGGCTTCTACCTGAACTCCTCCGGCCAGCCGATCGACTGGCGGATCGAGTCGCCCGAGGACGCCGCCGCCGTCATGCGCGGCCAGGACGCGCTGGCCGGCCCGGAGACCGCGTTCATCGTCGCCAACCCGGTGCCCGAGGACCAGCAGCTCGACCCGGCGCTGCACGACCGCGTGCTGGCCGAGGCGCTGGCCGCCGCCGAGCGCGAGGGCGTCAAGGGGCAGGCGATCACGCCGTTCCTGCTCGGCTATCTCGTCAACGGCACCGGCGGCGCCTCGCTGGAGGCGAACCTGGCCGCCGTGCGCGGGAACACCGCGCTGGCCGCCCGGATCGCCGTGGCGTGGGCGTGGGTCCGTGAGTGACACGGGTCTCCTGGTCGTCGGTGACGTCGTCACCGATGTGGTGGCGCTGCACGGCTCGCCGGTCATGGCGGGCACCGACACCGCCGCGGAGATCGTGCTGCGGCCCGGTGGCTCCGGCGCGAACACCGCCGCCTGGGCCGCCCACCTGGGGGCCGACTCGCGGCTGCTGGCCAAGCTCGGCTACGACAGCAGCGAGTGGCACACGACCGAGCTGGTCAGGACCGGGGTCCGGCCCCACGTGCTGGTGGACCTGGAGCACCCCACGGCGGTCGTCATCGCCATGGTGGACAAGACCGGCGAACGTTCCATGCTCACCAACCGCGGCGCGGGCGGCCTGATCTCCGACGCCGACTGGGACCCGGCCCTGCTCGACGGGGTCGGGCGGCTGCACCTGTCGGGTTACACGCTGTTCGCGGCGCCCGGCCTCCGCCTGGCCAGGGCCGCCGTCCGGGACGCCGTCGCCGCCGGCGTGCCGGTCAGCATCGACCCGGCCTCGACGGGCCCGCTGCGGGACTTCGGCGTCGAACGTTTCATGCGGGAGACGTCCGCGGCCGATCTGATCATCCCGAACCTGGACGAGGCCCTGGTCCTGACCGGTGCCCCGTCCCCGGAGCGGGCCGCAGTGCTGCTGAGTGAGACGTACGGCACAGCGGTCGTGAAACTGGGCGCCGAGGGCGCGCTGGTGGCGGTGGACGGCGCGGTCACGGCGACGTGCGCGGGCATGTCCGCCGAGGTCGTGGACTCCACGGGCGCCGGTGACGCCTTCGCGGCCGGCTATCTCGCCGCCATCCTCCAGGGGGCGGACGCCGCGCTCGCGCTGGAGGCGGGATGCCGTGCCGGTGCGCAATGTGTGGCCCAGGTGGGCGGCCGTCCACGGTACGGTTTGGATCTGAACCGTCTTTACCCTATTCACACTGATTGATAGCTTGCCGCGTAGGCTGCACCATTAGCCACATGCGTACCGGGTTGCCCACGCGGCCCACTGGGGAGGATAAGGTCCGCCGATGGAAGTCGAGTCATCGATCTGCCTGAGCGACCTCGTCCCTGCTCTGCGCTGGAGCCGCCCTCAGCAGGTGGCCGAGGTGCTGGGTGATCCGCGGCTGCCGGCGGGGTGGTGGTCCTCGCTCGCGGTGTCCAGGGCGCTCGGCACGGCGGGTCTCGACTGGGTCTGCGAACGGCTCGCCCGGCTGATCTCCGCCCGCTGGGACCATCTGCCGCTGGTGGACCTGCTTCCTGCGCTCGCCGTCCATCAGGTCGATCCGGCGCTGCCCGGCTGGCCGGAGGCCACCCGTACGGCGATCACGGGGCTCGGCGGCTGGCAGCGGCTGCGCCGCCTGTCGCCCGGCGATCTCGGCACCCCGTCGGCGACGCCCGAGGTGGTGATCGGCTCGGTCCTGCGCGAGGTGCTCGGGCGCATCCCGGCGCAGCGGGAGGCCGTACCCGCTCAGCAGTCCGGGTCGCCGGACGTCACCCGTCCGCTCGCGCGCGGCGCGACGGGGTCCTTCCCGGCCGTCCCGGCGGCCGAACCCGAGGCGTACGCCGCCCAGCCCGGCAGCGGCCCCCAGCGCCCGCCCGCCGCCTTCACCCCGCACAGCGACGCCTTCCCCGCCCAGCCCCAGGGCGCCCCGCGCCAGGCCCCGGCCGGTGAGGGCGGCCTGCCGCAACGCCCGGCCGCGGCCCGGCCCGCCGCCCAGCAGCCCGGCTCGTTCCCCCCGCCGCCCGAGAGCGGCCAGGGACACCAGACCGGCTCCTTCGCCGCCCAGCCCGACGCCACCCGCCAGACCGGCTCGTTCCCGGTCCAGCCCGAAGGCGGCCGTCAGACCGGCTCGTTCCCCGCACAGCCGTCCGGCGGCCCTCAGACCGGGTCCTTCCCCGCGCAGGGTGGAGCGCGGCTGCCGCAGCGGCCCACCGCCGGACGTCCGGACGGCGGCCCCCAGGCCGCCGCCGACGGCCCCCCGTACGCCGCCCCCGCCCCCGGCGGGACGCCCGCTCCCGGCCAGGTCCCCGCCGACCCCGACCACGCGATGGTCCGCGTCGTGGACGGCCTGTTCCGCGGCCTGGACAAGCTGGAGCTGGCCGTCGCCGTGCACCGGCTGTTCGCCGAGGACCCGGTCAGCCTGCGCACGCTGGCCCACAAGCTGCTGGTGGACCGCGAGGTGCTCTCCCAGGCCCAGCGCACCGCCGAGGAACGCGTCCTGCACTGGCTGCGCTCGTCGGAGTCCGCGCCGGTCACCGGCCACATGTTCCGGCTCACCGAATGGCTCGGCGCGGCGGCCACCGAGGAGCAGCTCATCGGCGCCGACCCGGCCCACCCGGCGATGGTCCCGTCGCTGCGCACGCCCCTGTGGCGGGTCCTGGTGACGCTCATGCCCGACCGCCGGCTCCAGGACGGCTGGCTGGTCGTCGGCGACATCCACGGCCTCCAGGCCCGTACGCGCCAGCTCCTGGCCGCCGCCCCGCCGGACACCGACGTCGTGGAGCTGCTCGCCGAGCTGGGCATCCGCGCCCACTCCGCCAAGGCGTGGCTCGACGCCCTGCCCTCGGAGTCGGCCCCGGGCCCGGCGGACGCCTCCCCGCAGCCCGCCCAGCCCCTCCCCCGCCGTACGCCGGGCGCCAACGGCCACCACCACCGGGGCGGCCAGCCCATCCCGACGGCGGGCGCGAACTCGATCGACCCCTCGGCGGCCCTGGCCACGTTGTCCGCGCTGTCCGGCGGCCGGTCGGGCATGCTGCCCGGCAGCCTGGCCGGAACGCCGGCCACGCCGCCTCCGCCGCTGCCGAGCCCGTCGTCGGACCCGCGCCGCTGGCAGCGCATCGAGGTCACCCCGGAACACCTCAGGGGCGGCCCGGTGCCGGTGCCGGAGGGCTACGCGGCCCAGCTCGGCATGCGTCCGGGCACCCTGCTGTCGGTGACCGGGCCCGGCGACAACGCGATCGTGCTGGTCTGGCAGGGCCACCAGCCGGTCTTCGACTCGCTGCAGCCGGTGCTCATGCGCCTGAACGCCCGCCCCGGCGACCAGGTCTACGTCACGGTGGACGGCTACCGCCTGGAGGCCCAGCTCACCGGCTGACGCTCGCGCCTACGCGGTCACCCGAACAGGCCCAGCCGGTGGGCCGTGGCCGCCGCCTCGCCGCGGGTGGCGACGCCCAGCTTGGCCAGGATGTTGGAGACGTGCACGCTGACCGTCTTCACCGAGATGAACAGCGCCGCGGCGATCTCCCGGTTGCTGCGCCCGTCGCTCACCTCGCGCAGCACCTCCAGCTCGCGCGCGGTCAGCCCCAGCGGCGGCCCGTCGGGCTCGTCGGCGCCGCCGACGCGGGCCCGCCGTCCGAACACGTCGAGCTGTTCGAGCAGCGGCGTGGCGCCCAGCTGCGCGGCCAGCTCCCGCGCCCGCGTCACCATCGCGGCCGCGGCCCGCCGGGCGCCCTCGGCCAGCGCCGCCTGGGCGGCCCCCACCAGGCACTGCGCCTCCGCGTACGGCTGCCGCAACCCCGCCCAGGCCGCCACCGCCGACTCCCACGCCTTGAGCTGGGCCGCCCCGCCGAGCCCCTCCTCCGGCCCGGTCAGCGCCGCGAACGTCAGCCGCTGCGCCTCCTGGAGGTCGCCGTCGACGGCCAGCTCCCGCGCCACCTCCAGAAGCCGCGCCACGACGGCCGCCGCGACCCCCGCGTACGGCGCGCCGCCCTCGCCGAGAGCGGGCCGGGCGAGCTGCGCGAACGTCACCAGCAGCGGCCAGGCGTAGCGCGGCGAGGGTCGCAGGTCCTGGTTCTCCAGCCCCCGGGCGGCGGCCTCCAGCGCCTCGCCGAGCCGCCCCTGCGCCCGCAGCAGCAGGACCTGCCTGCGCAGATGCGGCAGCACGGTCTGGTCCCGGTAGGTGCCGCGCGCGAACACGCTGGCGGAGGACGACAGCAGCCTGTCGGCCCGGTCGATCTGCCCCCGCGCGAGCGCGATGTCCATCACGAAGCCCTGGAGACTGGCCCGGTAGGGGGCCGGCGGCGCGAGGTCGAGCGCCTGCTCGACCACCTGGAGCGCCTCGTCCCAGCGGCCCAGCGAGAGTAGCGGCTCGGTCAGGTTGATCGCCAGGAACGTGCCGGACGTGCGTGCCAGGCCGTAGTGCCCGGCCTCCTGCACGCCCTCGCGGGCGACCTGGGCGGCCCGCTCGTGCCGTCCGGCGCCCTCCAGCGCGTCGGACTCGGAGATCGCGCAGCGCATCAGCGCGTTGTAGGCGCCCTGGGCGCGGGCCACTCGGCGCGCCTCGGCGAACTGCCCGAGCTGGGCCTCGATGTCGGAGAAGCGGGACCGCGCCCAGGCGAGGCTGATGAGCGCGTGGGCCTCGACGTTGGCGTCGCCCATCTCGTGGCCGATCTCCATGGCGAGCTGCGCCGTCGCCAGCTTCTCCGGCCAGTCCTCCGGACGGTGCAGCATGCGCGCCAGCGTCTCCAGGACCTGGCCGCGCAGCTTGGTCGGCGGCTCGGCGGGCACCAGCTCGGCCGCCTGGCGCAGGTCGTCGAGATAGCCGGCGCGGCCCAGGTCGTAGCGGGTCAGGCCGCGCTGGCGCAGCAGGGTGGCCGCGGTGATCGGGTCGGCGTCGAGGTCGACCTCGGCGAGCGCGGCCCCGGCCAGGGCCAGGCTGCGTTCGTACTCGCCGGCCAGGTGGGCGACCGTGGCGGTCTGCCGGAGCACGTCGAGGCGGCCGCAGCCGATGCGCTCGGCGGCGTCGGGCACCTGGTCCCACAGCTCCAGCACCCGAGAGAGCATCCTGAGCTGCTCGTCGTAGGCGGTGGACTTGCGGGCCGCGGCGGCCGCGCGCCAGGCGCTGACCAGCGCCCAGGTGGAGTCGTGGGCGGAGTGCCAGTGGTGGGCCAGCTCGATCGCGCCGCGCGGGGCGGGCAGGATCGACAGGTCGCGTTCGAGTGCCTCGGCGTAGCGGGTGTGGAGCCGGGTGTGCTCGCCGGGCAGCAGGTCGTCGTGGAGCGCCTCGCGGATGAGCGCGTGCCGGAAGCCGTAGCCCTCGCCGTCGACCACCAGCACGTTGCCCGCCACGGCGGGGCGCAGCGCCCGCGACAGGGCGGTGTCGTCGAGCCCGGCCACCGCGCTCAGCAGGTCGTGCTCGATGCGCTGGCCGCCCGCGCTGGCCACCCGCAGCAGTTCCTGGGTCTCGTCGGGCAGCCGCTCGACGCTGGCCAGCAGCAGGTCGCGCAGGGACTCGGGGAGCATGTCGCCGCCGTCGGCCTCGCTCAGCAGCGCCTCGACGAACAGCGGGTTGCCCTCGCTGCGGGCGTAGATCAGGTCCATCGCGGCGGCCGACGGCTCGCGCCGCAGGATGCTGGCCGCCTGCGCGACGGCCTCCCTGCGGGTGAGCCTGCGCAGCTCGACCCGGCTCACCCACTCGATGCGGCCCAGCTCGGCCAGCATCGGCCGGAGCGGATGGGTGCGGTGGAGCTCGTCGGTGCGGTAGGTGACCACGATCAGCAGCCGGGCCGCCGTGCGCTGGTAGCGGACCAGGAAGGACAGCAGGTCACGGGTGGAACGGTCGGCCCAGTGGGCGTCCTCGACCACCAGCAGCACCGGACGCTCCTCGGCCAGCCGCTCCAGCAGCCCGAGCACCTGCTCGAACAGCCGGGCCCGCGCCTCGGCGCCGTCCTTGTCCGGCTCGCCGAACTCGGGCAGCAGCCGGGCCAGCCCGCGCGTCGTGCCCCCGGGCACCAGCGCCGCCACGCCGTCGCGCCCGAGCTCGCGCACGAGCCCGCGCAGCACGGCCGTGAACGGCGCGAACGGCAGGCCCTCGGTGCCCAGCTCCAGGCAGCCGCCGACGAGCACCCGCGCGTCGCCCGCCCGGTCGATGAACTCGCTGATCAGGCGGGTCTTGCCGACCCCCGCCTCGCCGCCGACGAGCACGGTGGACGACGCGCCCGCACGTGCTCTGACCAGGGCGTCGCCCAGAGCGTGCAGCTCGCGGGCGCGCCCGACGAACAGGGGGCTGACGGTGTGAATGCTCACGCCCCAAGGATGCCATCAAACACCGACAAAACGGACCGAAACTCCGGGCCGTCGTCTGTCAGCGCAAAACCTTGCGGAAGAAGGTGGCCGACGCCTCGTAGCCCAGGGCGTGGTAGAACTCCGGCGCCCGCCGGGTGGCCATCGCCACGTACCCGGCCCGCCGGGTACGGGCCCACGCCTCGAACTCCTCCAGCAGCCGGCGGCCGATGCCCTGCCGGCGCGAGCCCGACTGGACCATCGCCTCCTCGACCCAGGCAACCGGCCCGTTGGCGAACAGCGTCAGGTGCACGAACCCCAGCAGGTATCCGTGGACGCGCCCGCCCACGACCGCCGTGAGCAGCAGGGCGTCCTCGTTGCGCAGGAGTTGCGGGAGCGCGGCGTCGAAGGCCGCGCGCTCCGGCCTGAAGGTCAGCCCGAACTCGCGCGCCAACGCGAACACCTCGTCCGCGTCCGCCTTCTCCGCCCTCCTGATGAGAAGATCGTCCGCCGTCATGAGGTACGACACTAGAACCTCTGTGCCCTTTCGTCCATCGTGCCACGGGAGTGTGCCGTGACGTCCGGTACGGCGTCCGGAACGGCCTGCGGTCAGAGGTCGCCGAGGCCGAGCTGGCGGGCGATGAGCATACGCTGCACCTCGCTGGTGCCCTCGCCGATCTCCAGGATCTTGGCGTCGCGGTAGAAGCGGCCGACCGGGAACTCGTTCATGAAGCCGTACCCGCCGAACACCTGGGTGGCGTCGCGGGAGTTGTCCATGGCCGCGTTCGAGGACACCAGCTTGGCGATCGCCGCCTCCTTCTTGAACGGCACCCCGGCCAGCATCTTCTCGGCCGCGTGGTAGTAGGCCAGCCGGGCGGTGTGGGCGCGCACCTCCATGTCGGCGATCTTGAACTGGATGGCCTGGTAGTGGCCGATCGGGTGGCCGAACGCCTTGCGGTCCCTGACGTACTTGAGGCATTCGTCCACGCAGCCCTGGGCCAGGCCCACGCTGAGCGCGGCGATGGCGATGCGGCCCTCGTCGAGGGTCTGCAGGAACTGCGCGTAGCCGCGTCCCCGCTCGCCGAGCAGGTTGGCGGCGGGCACCCGGCAGTCGGAGAAGGACAGCTCGCGGGTGTCGGAGGCGTTCCAGCCGACCTTGGAGTACTTCTTGGAGACGGTGAACCCCGGCGTGCCGCTCGGCACCAGGATCGTGGAGATCTCCCGCTCGCCGGTGAGCGCGGCCACGCCGATCACGCCGGTGATGTCGGTGCCGGAGTTGGTGATGAACGCCTTCGTCCCGTTGATCACCCATTCGCCGCCGTCGAGCACGGCGGTCGTCCGCATGCCGCCCGGCACGTCGGAGCCGCCGCCGGGCTCGGTCAGCCCGAACGCGCCCAGCATCTCGCCGGAGGCCAGCCGGGGCAGCCACTCCTGGCGCTGCTCGTCGGTGCCGAACCGGTAGATCGGCATCGCGCCCAGCGAGACCGCGGCCTCCAGGGTGATCGCCACGCTGGAGTCGGCGCGGGCCAGCTCCTCCAGGGCCAGGCACAGCGCGAAGTAGTCGCCGCCCATGCCGCCGTACTCCTCCGGGAACGGCAGGCCGAACAGCCCCATGTCGGCCATCTTGCGCACGATGTCGTAGGGGAACTCCTCGCGCTCGTAGTAGTCGCCGATCACGGGCGCCACCACGTCACGGGCGAACGCCTCGACGGTCTTGCGCAACTCTTGGTATTCGTCGTTCAGCATGATCAGCCTTTCGCGAGGGCCTGGACGACGCGCGAGGGGCTGGGCCGGCCCAGCCGCTCGGCCAGCCAGGTGCTGGTGGACACGAGTTTGTCCAGGTCGAGCCCGGTCTCGATGCCGAGCCCGCGCAACATCCACACGAGGTCTTCGGTGGCCAGGTTGCCGGTGGCGGACTCGGCGTACGGGCAGCCGCCGATGCCGCCGGTGGAGGCGTCGACGGTGGTCACGCCCGCCTTCAAGGCGGCGAGCGTGTTGCCGAGCGCCTGCCCGTAGGTGTCGTGGAAGTGCACGGCGAGCCGCTCGGGGCCGCCGAACGCGCCGATCAGCTCGGTGACGTGGCCCGGCGTGCCGACGCCGATCGTGTCGCCGAGCGACAGCTCGTAGCAGCCGAGCCCGAGCAGCCGCTCGCCGACCGCGACGACCTGCCCGACCGGCGTGGGTCCCTCCCAGGGGTCGCCGAAGCACATCGACACGTACGCGCGCACCCGCAGACCTTGCTCCAGCGCCCTGGCCACGACCGGCTCGAACATGTCGAACTGGCTCTCCAGCGTGCGGTTGAGGTTCTTGGCGGCGAAGGTCTCGGTGGCGCTGGCGAAGATCGCGATCTCGGTGACGCCCAGCTCCAGCGCCCGGTCGAGCCCGCGCTCGTTGGGCACCAGCACCGGGTAGCGCACGCCGGGCCTGCGGTCGAGACGGCCGAGCAGCTCACCGGCGTCGGCCAGCTGCGGCACCCACTTGGGGTGCACGAAGCTGGTCGCCTCGATGACCTGGTGGCCGGCGTCGGCCAGCCGGTCGATGAACTCGGCCTTCACATCGACCGGTACGATCGCCGACTCGTTCTGCAGGCCGTCGCGCGGGCCCACCTCGTAGACCGTGACCCGCTCGGGAAGCCCTTGCATGCGGTACGGCATCACGCCTCCTCACCGGTGACCACGGCCAGCACGGCGTCCATGTCGACCGGCCTGCCCGGCTGGACGGGCAGCTCGGCGACCACGCCGTCGCACGGGGCGGTGACCGTGTGCTCCATCTTCATGGCCTCGACGACGACCAGCGGCTGCCCCTTGCTCACCCGGTCGCCGGGCTGCACCTTGACCAGCAGGACGGTGCCGGGCATGGGGCTCCGGACCACGCCGTCGCCGGCCGCCGCCGCGCCTGGCCGGTCGCCCGGGTCGCCGATGAGGTGGCGGGTGAACGCCCACGACTCGCCGTCCTTGCCCAGCCAGAGCGTGTCGCCGTGGCGGGCGGTCAGGTAGCGGGTGGTCCGGCCGCCGAGCGTGACGGCCGCCCCGCCGCCGCCGGTCGTGATCCGGGCGGGCACCGCCTCCCCGTCGAGCAGCACCTCGGCCGAACGGCCGGGCAGCCCGCGGACGGGCACCGCGTGCACGCCGTCGCGCGACTCCAGCCGCCAGGTCGTCCAAGCGGGCTCGCCGACCCGCCAGCCGTCGGTGACCTGCCAGGGGTCGGGGCCCTGCGGCAGCGTGTGGAAGATCAGCGCCGCCGCCGCGGCCACCTCGCGCGGCACGCCGGACTCCGGCAGCAGCTCGGGCAGCACCCGTTCGACCAGGCCGGTGTCCAGCTCGCCCGCCACGACCGCGGGGTGGCGGGCGAGCGCGCGCAGGAACGGCACGTTGGTGACCACGCCCAGCACCGCGGTACCGGCGAGCGCGCGGTCGAGCGCCCTGAGCGCCGCCCCGCGCTCCGGCGACCAGGCGATCACCTTGGACAGCATGGGGTCGTAGTCGCTGCCGACGACCCCGTCCTCGGCCAGGCCGGAGTCGACCCGCACCCGGCCCGGCCCGTCGTCGCCGGGCTCGCGCAGGGCCAGCACGCGCCCGCCGCTGGGCAGGAAGCCGCGCGCCGGGTCCTCGGCGTAGACGCGCGCCTCGACGGCGTGGCCGTCGAGCCGCACCTGCTCCTGGCCGAACGGCAGCGGCTCGCCGGCCGCGACCCGCAGCTGCAGCTCCACCAGGTCCAGGCCGGTGACCAGCTCGGTGACCGGGTGCTCGACCTGGAGCCGGGTGTTCATCTCCATGAAGTGATAGGAGCCGGTGGTGCCGTCGACGATGAACTCGACCGTGCCCGCGCCGACGTACCCGACCGAGCGGGCGGCCTCGACGGCCGCGGCGCCCATGTCGGCGCGCATGCCGGGGGTCACGAAGGGAGACGGCGCCTCCTCGATGATCTTCTGGTGCCGGCGCTGCAGGCTGCACTCGCGCTCGCCCAGGTGCACGACGTTGCCGTGGGCGTCGGCCATGACCTGGATCTCGATGTGCCGGGGGTTCTCGACGTAGCGCTCGATGAGCAGGGTGCCGTCGCCGAACGCCGCCCGCGCCGTACGGCGGGCCGACTCCAGCGCGTCGGGCAGCTCGGCGGCCGAGCGCACCAGCACCATGCCCTTGCCCCCGCCGCCCGCGGACGGCTTGATCAGCGCCGGGAATTCCGCCCACTCCGCCAGGTCGTCGCCGGGCTCGGCCCCGCCGGGGACGACCGGCACGCCGGCCGCCGACACCGTGGCCTTGGCGCGGATCTTGTCGCCCATGGCGTCGATGGCCTCGGGGGACGGGCCGACGAAGACCAGCCCGGCCTCGGCGCAGCGCCGCGCGAAGGCGGCGTTCTCGGCCAGGAAGCCGTAGCCGGGGTGCACGGCCTGCGCGCCGGAGGCGAGCGCCGCCTCGACGATCGCCTCGATGTCCAGATATTTCGAGACTTCGAGGGCTATGTCTGCTTCGCGGGCGTGCCTGGCGCCCGCGTCGGGCGGCGTGAACACCGCCACCGACTCGATGCCGAGCGCGCGCAGCGTCCGGACGACCCGGACGGCGATCTCGCCCCGGTTGGCGATGAGAACACGGTCGAAGAACATGATCACATCCGGAAGACGCCGTAGCCGGCGGGTTCGAGCGGCGCGTTGGCCGCCGCGGACAGGGCCAGCCCGAGGACGGTGCGGGTGTCGAGCGGGTCGATCACGCCGTCGTCCCAGAGCCGGGCGGTGGAGTAGTAGGGGTTGCCCTGGTGCTCGTACTGGGCGCGGATGGCGTCGGGGTCGGCGTTGCCGACCGTGGTCAGCACGTTCGCCGCCTGCTCGCCGCCCATGACGGAGATGCGGGCGTTGGGCCACATCCACAGGAACCTGGGCGAGTACGCCCGTCCGGCCATGGCGTAGTTGCCCGCCCCGAACGAGCCGCCGATCACCACCGTGAACTTGGGCACCCGCGCGCACGACACGGCCGTCACCATCTTGGCGCCGTGCTTGGCGATGCCGCCCGCCTCGTACGCCTTGCCGACCATGAACCCGCTGATGTTCTGCAGGAACACCAGCGGGATGCGGCGCTGGTCGCACAGCTCGATGAAGTGCGCGCCCTTCATCGCCGACTCGCTGAACAGGATGCCGTTGTTGGCCACGATGCCCACCGGGTGGCCGTGCAGGTGGGCGAAGCCGGTGACCAGGGTGGAGCCGTACTCGGCCTTGAACTCCAGGAAGCGCGAGCCGTCCACCAGGCGGGCGATGACCTCGCGCACGTCGTAGGGCTGGCGGGTGTCGGCCGGGACGAGGCCGTAGAGGTCGCGCGGGTCGTGCCGCGGCTCCTCGGGGGCGACCGTGTCCCAGGGGCGGGGAGCCCGGGGGGCCAGCGTCGAGACGATGTCGCGGACGATGGCCAGGGCGTGGGCGTCGTCCTCGGCCAGGTGGTCGGTGACGCCGCTGACCCGGGAGTGCAGGTCGCCGCCGCCCAGCTCCTCGGCCGTGACCTCCTCGCCGGTGGCCGCCTTCACCAGGGGCGGACCGCCCAGGAAGATCGTGCCCTGGCCGCGGACGATGACCGCCTCGTCGCTCATGGCCGGCACGTACGCGCCGCCGGCGGTGCACGAGCCGAGCACCGCGGCGATCTGCGGGATGCCGCGGGCCGACATCGTGGCCTGGTTGTAGAAGATGCGCCCGAAGTGCTCCCGGTCGGGGAAGACCTCGTCCTGCTTGGGGAGGAACGCGCCGCCGGAGTCCACCAGGTAGACGCAGGGCAGGTGGTTGTGCAGGGCCACCTCCTGCGCGCGCAGGTGCTTCTTGACGGTCATCGGGTAGTACGTGCCGCCCTTGACGGTCGCGTCGTTGGCCACGACCACGCACTCGCGCCCGGCCACCCTGCCGACGCCGGTGATGATCCCGGCGGCGGGCGCCTGGTCGTCGTAGAGGCCGCCGGCCGCCAGCGGCGACAGCTCCAGGAAGCGGGAACCCGGGTCGAGCAGCCCGTCGACGCGGTCGCGCGGCAGCAGCTTGCCGCGCTCGACGTGGCGCTGCCGCGACCGCTCGGGGCCGCCGAGCGCCGCCGCGGCCAGCCGTTCGAGCAGCTCGGCGGACAGCCGCTCGTTGAGCTCGGCGTTGTGCTTGTACGCCTCGCTCCCGGGCGCCACGGCCGACTTCAGCACCGGCCAGTCGCTCATGAGTCCCCTCTCGTCATGGCCGAGATGTTAGTCATCATTAACGTAATCGTCTAGCATGTGAGACGTGACCACTGCCTCCACACCTACCCGCGAGCGCGGCAGAAGGCGCATGGAGATCCTCGCGGCGGCCGCCCGGCTGTTCGCCGCGCGCGGTTTCCACGGGGTCTCCATCGAGGACATCGGGGGCGCGGTCGGCGTCTCGGGCCCCGCGCTCTACCGGCATTTCAGCGGCAAGGAAGCGCTGCTCGCCGAGATGCTGCTCGACGTCAGCTCGCGGCTGCGGGAGTCGGCGGTGGCGGTGGCGACCTCCTCCGACGGGCCGGCCGAGACCCTCGACGCGCTGCTCAACGTGCAGATCACGTTCGCGCTCGACCAGCCGGCGCTGATCACCGTGCACGACCGCGAGCTGGGCAACGTGCCCGAGCCGGAGCGGCGCAGGATCAGGCGGCTGCAGCGCCTCTACGTCGAGGAGTGGGTGACCGTGCTGGCCGAGCTGCACCCGGCGTGCCCGCCGGCCCGGCTGCGCGCGGCGACGCACGCGGTCTTCGGCCTGCTCAACTCGACGCCCCACAGCGCGGGCGAGCTGGCCCCGCACGACATGCGCCCCCTGCTGCACACGATGGCCCGCGCCGCGATCGAGGCCAGCGTTAACAATCACTAACTGACAGACAGCGCATACCGGCCGGACGAAAACCTCGAAGCGTCGTAGACCTCTGCAAAAGGCCATGGATCTGGGTCAAACGGACCGGGCCACAATCTGTCATGCACTCCGGCAGACGGCGGCGGCGATGACGGACATAATCAGGGTGTGGCGCGCGACACTGTTGAGACACATTTCATCCAATCCGTTGAGGCGCTGAAGTCAGGCCCCGCCCGAGATCCCGGCGGCCCGGTGCGCGAGGGCACGTCGCTCACCGGCGACCGATGCCGGACCCTGTTCCAGCGCCAGCTCGACAGCCGCCTGCTCGACATCGCCGCCCGCTGGCTCCGCGAGCAGGACGAAGGCTTCTACACGATCGGGTCGGCCGGCCACGAGGGCAACGCGGCGGTCGCCGCCGCGGCCAGGGCGAGCGACCCGGCGCTGCTCCACTACCGGTCCGGCGCCTTCTACCTGACCAGGTCCGAGCAGGCCGGCCGGCTGCCCGAGCAGGGCCTTCGCGACGTGCTGATGGGCCTCACCGCGGCGGCCGACGAGCCGATCGCGGGCGGCCGGCACAAGGTGTTCGGCCACCCCCACCTGGCCGTCATCCCGCAGACCTCGACGATCGCCAGCCACCTGCCGCGCGCCGTGGGCGTGGCCTTCGCCATCGAACGGGCCGCCGCGCTCGGTGACCGGTCGGCCTGGCCGCCCGACGCCATCGCCGTGTGCAGCTTCGGCGACGCCTCGATCAACCACGCCAGCGCCCTGACCGGGCTCAACACCGCCTCCTACGCCACCTTCCAGGGGCAGCCGCTGCCCATCCTGTTCGTGTGCGAGGACAACGGCATCGGCATCAGCGTCCGCACCCCCAAGGGCTGGGTGGAGGCGGCGGCGCGGCGGCCGGGCATCGCCTACTTCGCCGCCGACGGCTGCGACCTGGCCGACGCCTACGACGCCGCCACGCTCGCCGTCCAGCACGTCCGCGCCAACCGCTCCCCCGCGTTCCTGCACCTGTCCGCCGTGCGGCTGATGGGGCACGCCGGGTCCGACGTCGAGTCGGCCTACCGCACCCAGCGGGAGCTGCGGGCCGACATGGAGCGCGACCCGCTCGTCCGCACCGCGCGGCTGCTGGTGGAGGCCGGTCTGGAGACGCCGGAGGAGCTGCTCAAGACGTACGAGTCGGCGCGCGAGCACATCCTGCGCATCGCCCTGGAGACCACCCGCGCCCCGCGGCTCGGCTCGGCCGCGGAGGTCATGGAGCCGATCGCGCCGCGCCGTCCCGACCTGATCGCCAACATCAGCCCGACCTCCGCCGAGGGCCCGCTCAGGGAGAAGGCGTTCGCCGGCTCGCTGCCCGAGCTGGAGAAGCCGCTGACGTTGTCGCAGACCATCAACCGCACGCTCGCCGACGCGCTGGTGGTCTACCCCGAGATGACGGTCTTCGGCGAGGACGTCGCCAGGAAGGGCGGCGTCTACGGCGTCACCCGGGGGCTGCAGAAGCGGTTCGGCGGCTCGCGGGTGTTCGACACGCTCCTCGACGAGCAGGCCATCCTCGGCCTCGCGCTCGGCTCGGCCGTGTCCAACCAGCTCCCGGTGCCGGAGATCCAATACCTGGCCTACCTGCACAACGCGCTCGACCAGATCCGCGGCGAGGGCGCCACCCTGTCGTTCTTCTCACGCGGCGCCTACACCAACGGCATGGTCGTCCGCGTCGCGGGCTACGCCTACCAGAAGGGCTTCGGCGGCCACTTCCACAACGACAACGCGGTGGCCGCGCTGCGCGACATCCCGGGCCTGGTCCTCGCCTCGCCCGCGCGTCCCGACGACGCCGCCGCCATGCTGCGCACCTGCCTGGCCGCCGCCCGTACGGCCGGGTCTGTCTGCGTGTTCCTGGAGCCGATCGCGCTCTACCACACGCGTGACCTGTTCGAGGAGGGTGACGGCGGCTGGCTGGCGCCGTACACGGCGCCGGGGCGCTGGCGCGAGACGCACGTGCCCATCGGCCGGGCCCGCTCGTACGGCGAGGGCCGTGACCTGACGATCGTGACGTTCGGCAACGGGCTGCGGATGAGCCTGCGCGCCGCGGTCCGGCTCACCCAGGAGGGCTACGGCTGCCGCGTCCTCGACCTGCGCTGGCTGGCCCCGCTGCCGGTGGACGACCTGCTGCGGGCGGCCGAGCTGACCGGCAAGGTGCTGATCGCCGACGAGACCCGCCACTCCGGGGGCGTGTCCGAGGGGGTGACGACCGAGCTGATCGACGCCGGGTTCACGGGGCAGGTGGCCCGGGTGACCTCGGCCGACAGCTTCATCCCGCTGGGCGACGCGGCCAACCACGTGCTGCTGTCGGAGGAGGAGATCGAGCAGGCGGCGCGCAAGCTACTGGGCTGAGCGCGCCCCTCTGACGCAGGCCGGCTTCGACCAGGCGACCGTGGTGGCCGCCGAGATGCGCAGTGGCACGCCCACCAGGAAGCAGTAGCCGGTGTCCGGGTCGAGCCCGGCGACGCGGCCGCTGGTGGCGCCCGGCCCGAGGGCGACGACGGTCACGTCGCCCCCACCCGCCCGCGAACGTTGCAGGACGACCGGGTAGCGGCGGGCGTCGGCCGGGAGCGCCCAGCTCAGCTCCACCAGGGCGCCGCGGTCGGCGGTGACCTTGAGCCCGCGGGGGGCGAGCGCGGCGACGTCCCGCTTGCTGATCGGCGGCGGCGTGGTGGCGGCGGTCGCCGCGGAAGTCGCTTCGGGGTGCCGGTCGGCGGGGCCCGGACCGGCGGGCGGCCGCAGCGACAGGTAGACGGCCAGGCCCGTGCCGGCGATCGCCACGGCCGCGACCGCGCCACCGATCAGCAGGCGCCTCCCGAGGCTCCCGGCCCCGGCGGGCGGCGTCGTCGGCGCCTCCCGCCGAGCGCCGCCCACGTCCCCCGTCGTGGGAGCCTCCCGCCGTGCCCCGCCCATGTCCCCCGCAGGGCCGGGCGGTGGCGGGACGGGTGCGGGGGCGAGCCGGCTTCCGGTGGCGGGCAGAGAGGAGTCGCCCGGATGCGGCGGTGCCTGCGGGCGGCGCGGGACGGTGGACGTCGCCGGCCCCGGCCCCGGATCCTGGCCCACCAGGTCGGTCACCGACAACCCCAGCTCGGCCTGCACCTCCTGCAACCGCCGCGCCAGCTCCCTGGCCGAGCCGGGCCGCCGCTCGGGCTGCTTGGACATCGCGTGCAGGATCGTCCCGAACACCACCGGTGGCACGTCCGGCCGGTTGATCGGCGGCGGGTCGAGGCTCAGCACCCGGTACATCAGCGGCGCGATCGACGGGTCGGCCGGGTTGTGGAAGGCGGGCTGCCCGGCCAGCAAGTGGTAGAGCGTCGAGCCCAGGGAGTAGATGTCGCCGGAGGCCGAGTGCGGCTGCCCGGTGAGCACCTCCGGGGCGGCGTGCAGCGGGGTGAACGCCTGGGAGGTGGCCGAGATCTCCGCGGAGTCCACCACCCTGGCCACGCCGAAGTCGGCGATGGCGGGCTCGCCGTAGCGGGAGATGAGGATGTTCTGCGGCTTGATGTCGCCGTGCAGCACCCCGGCCTCGTGCACGGCGGCCAGCGCGCCGGCCAGCTTGACGCCCGCGCGCAGCACGTCGGGCACCGCGAGCGGCCCCTCCTTGCGGATCTTGTCGCGCAGCGAGCCGTTCTCGAAGAAGTCCATCGCGATGTACGGCTTGCCCGAGCGCGTCACGCCGGTGTCGAAGACGGTCACGACGTTGGGATGGCCGGTCAGGCGGCCGGTGAGCCGGAGCTCGCGCTGGAAGCGGCGCATGGTGCGCTGGTCGACCCGGTCGACCGACAGGACCTTCAGCGCCACGACCCGGTCGAGGCGCTCCTGGTAGGCGCGGTAGACGACGGCGAAACCGCCCTGGCCCGCCTGATCGAGTACCCGGTAGCCGGGCGCGTCCTCGGCTGGCAACACGGCACTCCCCCCTGTTGCCGGTGAGTTTAATGTGAAATTTCGGCTTTCAGGGGGCCAACGGGTTCATCAGGTACGCGCCGAACACCACCGACACGGCGGCCACGACCAGGAAGAAGAAGACGTAGAAGCCGCCGGGCAGGAACGTCAGCCGGGCGAGCTGGTCGGCGTCGGAGTCTCTGGCCTGCCGCCTGCGCCGCTTGCGCTGCAGCTCGACGATCGGCCGGACGCCGCCGAACAGCAGGAACCACGTCGCGACCAGGGCCACGATCTGCTGGACCTCGGCGGGGGCGTACATGGACAGGGCGAACACCGCGCCGCCGGTGACCAGCAGGATCAGCGCGCCGTAGAGGTTGCGGATCAGCAGCAGCATGCACACCAGGAAGAGCAGCACGCTCCAGATCAGCAGCGTGATGCGGCCCTGCTCGGTCAGCCAGGCGGCGGCCAGCCCCAGCAGCGAGGGGGCCAGGTAACCGGCGAGCGCGGTCAGCACCATGCCGGGGCCGTTGGGGCGGCCCCTGGTCAGCGTGACGCCGGAGGTGTCGGAGTGGAGCCGGATGCCTTCGAGCTTGCGCCGGGTGAGCAGCGCCATGACCGCGTGGCCGCCCTCGTGGGCGATCGTGATCAGGCCCCTGGACACCTGCCAGGGTGTGCGGAACGCGACGACCGCGAGCGCGGCCAGCGCCGAGACCAGCACGACCCAGGGATCGGGGTCAGGCTGAACCTTGATCAGGTGGGTCCAGAGCATGTCCATCGAGGAGAAACACTAGCCGGGTAAAGTCCCGGCTGTGGCCGCAGAACTACATTCTGACGCGGACGTTCCGGCGTGGTGGCGCGAGCTCGGGCTGCCGGGTCTGATCGACCTGCATGTGCACTTCCTGCCCGAACGAATGGAACGCCGGGTCTGGCATCACTTCAACCACGGCGGCCCGCTGATGGGCGCCGGCTGGAAGATCGAGTACGAACGGCCGGTCGAGGAGCGGCTGACCGGACTGCGCGAGATGGGCGTACGGCGCTTCCCTGCCCTGGCGTACGCGCACCGGCCGGACATGGCGCGCGACCTCAACGCCTGGACGCTCGACTTCGCCCGCCGCAACCCCGACTGCCTGCCGTCGGCGACGTTCTACCCCGAGCCCGGCGTCGCCGATTATGTGCGCGCGGCGCTGGCGGACGGCGTCCAGATCTTCAAGGTGCACCTCCAGGTCGGCGGCTTCGACCCGGCCGCGCCCGAGCTGACCGAGGTCTGGGGGCTGCTGGCGGAGTCGGGCGTGCCCGTGGTCGTGCACGCCAGCTCGGTGCCCGTGCCCGGCGGCCACGTGGGGCCGGGGCCGATCGGCGCGGTGCTGGCCGCCCATCCACGGCTGCGGGCGGTCATCGCGCATCTGGGCATGCCCGAGTACGAGCCGTTCTTCGAGCTGGCCGTCCGCCATGAGCGGGTCGCCCTGGACACCACCATGGCCTTCACCGACTTCTCCGAGCGTGGCATGCCGTTTCCCACCCGATTGCGCCCGGTTCTGCGTGATCTCGGGCTTTCGGGGAAGGTGGTGCTCGGCAGCGATTTCCCGACGATCCCGTACCCCTACGCGCACCAGCTCGACGCACTCGCCCGCCTGGATCTCGGCGAGCAGTGGCTGCGGGCGGTGTGCTGGGACAACGGTGCGGCCATGATTCGATAGCAAGGTGAACGATCGGCACGTGGCGCTCATCAGCGCCTTCTACGACGCTCTGGGCCGCGCGGACTTCGCGGCCATGGAGCGCTGCTACCACCCCGAGATCAGTTTCGGCGACCCCATCTTCCAGGAGGTCGAGGGCCGCGACCGGGTGATGGCGATGTGGCGGTTGCAGCTCGGCGTGCGCGACGGGCTGAGATGCGCCTACCGCGACGTCCAGGCCGACGAGTTCAGCGGCTCGGCCCACTGGACGGCCAATTACACCTTCTCCTCCACCGGCCGCACGGTCGTCAACGAGATCGACGCGTTGTTCAGGTTCGAGGACGACCTCATCGTCCGCCACCACGACGAGTTCGACTTCAGGCGCTGGTCCAGAATGGCTCTCGGCAGGCCGCAGGGGCTGCTGTTCGGCTGGACGCCGATGTGGCGCAAGACCATCAGGGACCGGGCGACCCAGGAGCTCGACAGCCTGTCGCAGTAGTCCTCACACAACCGGATCGGAGGGTGCATGGCCAGGGTGAAGGGGTTCAGGCGCAGCGGTGACAACCGCGAGGAGGCGCCGGAGCACTCGATGGACCCGCGCGCCAGCGAGGAGCACCCCTACCGGCCCACCGTCATCGACAACGCCGTCTACCAGAACGGCGAGCGGGTCGACAACCCCGGCTCGCTCGCCGACGCCTTCGAACGACTCAAGCAGATGCCGGACAGCATGGCCTGGATCGGCCTCTACCGTCCGAAGGAGTGGGAGCTGGTCAAGCTCGCCGAGGAGTTCGAGCTGCACGAGCTGGCGCTGGAGGACGCGATCGTCGGCTCCCAGCGGGCCAAGGCCGACCGCTACGGCGACACGCTGTTCGTGGTGCTGCGCGCCGCCCGCTACCTCGACGACGTGGAGGAGGTGGCCTTCGGCGAGCTGCACGTCTTCGTCGGCCCCAACTTCGTGATCACCGTGCGCCATGCCGAGGCCCCCGACCTGCAGGGGGTGCGCAAGCGGATGGAGTCCGACCCCGACCTGCTGCGCCAGGGCCCGCAGGCCGTCCTGTACGCGATCCTCGACGCCGTGGTCGACGGCTACGCGCCGGTGGTGGCCGGGTTGCAGAAGGACATCGAGGAGATCGAGGTCGAGGTCTTCAGCGGCGACCCCTCGGTGTCGCGGCGCGTCTACGAGCTGTCCGGCGAGGTGATCGAGTTCCAACGGGCCACCGCGCCGCTGGTGGGCATGATCCACGGCTTCATCGCCGGCGCCGCCAAGTACGGCGTCAACGACGAGCTGCAGAGCTACCTGCGCGACGTCGCCGACCACGCGATCACGGTGACCGAGCGCATCTCGGCCTTCCGTCAGATGTTGCAGAACATCCTGGTGGTCAACTCCACGCTGGTGACCCAGGCCCAGAACGCGGAGATGGCCCGCATGACCGAGGCCAGCATCCAGCAGGGCGAGGAGGTCAAGAAGATCTCCGCGTGGGCGGCCATCCTGTTCGCCCCGACGCTGGTCGGCACCATCTACGGGATGAACTTCGACTTCATGCCCGAGACCCACTGGGTGTTCGGCTACCCGTTCGCGATCCTGCTGATGGCGGCGGTGTGCATGGTGCTCTACATGGTCTTCAAGCGCCGCGACTGGCTCTAGGGTCCGCGGGGGGCGTACGCCACAAAACTAACCACGTGGTAGGTTCTTGGGCGAGCCGGTGGAGGGCCGATCTCGCCGTACCGCGGCACGCATCCGCAGCCCGCGTGCCCCCAGACCCCCAGAAAGGGCCGGTCGGTGACCGAACCGATGCCACACCGAGGGCGCAAGGGCGAGCGCACGCGCGCCCGCATCCTCGACTCCGCCACAGAGCTGTTCTCCCGCTCGGGTTTCCACGCGGTGTCGCTGCGCGACATCGCCGCGCACGCGGGCCTGACCCACGCCGGGCTGCTGCACCACTTCCCCGGCAAGGAGAGCCTGCTCATCCAGGTGCTCAGCCGCCGCGACGAGGTCGACGGCGAGCTGATGCACGGCCCCGCCGACGGCCTGTCGCCCGAGGAACTGCTCGACCGCGCGATCGCCCAGGTCGCCAGGAACATGAGCACGCCCGGCCTGGTCGGGCTGTACGTGAAGATCTCCGGCGAGGCTGCCGATCCCGGCCATCCCGCCCACGACTACTTCGTCAAGCGCTACCGCAGGCTGCGCCGGCAGGCCGCGTGGCTGCTAGGCGCCCTGTTCGAACGCGCCACGCCGCCGCTCGACCACGACCCCGACGCCGTCGCCCAGCAGCTCATCGCGCTCATCGACGGCCTGCAGACGCAATGGCTGCTCGACCCGGACCAGGTGGACATGCATGCCGCCGTCATCACCTTCCTCAAGCAACTAGGACTGCATCCCAGATAACGAGGTTTTCCATGGCTCTTCCCCCCGACCTCACCACGGCAGAGAAGGCGTCGCTCACGTCCGGGAGCGACACCTGGCACACCACGGCGGTCCGCGACGCGGTGCCCGCGCTCACGCTGTCCGACGGGCCGCACGGCATCCGCCGCCAGCGCGCGGACGGCGGCGACGCGCTCGGGCTGACCCGCAGCGAGCCCGCCACGTGCTTCCCGCCGGCCGTGGCCCTCGGCTCCTCGTGGGACCCGGCACTGGCCCGCCGGGTCGGCGCGGCGCTGGCCAAGGAGGCCGCCGCGCTGGGCGTGGACGTCGTGCTCGGCCCGGGGGTGAACATCAAGCGGTCGCCGCTGTGCGGGCGCAACTTCGAGTACTTCTCCGAGGATCCGTACCTGACCGGGGTGATGGGGGCGGCGCTGGTCACCGGCGTCCAGTCGCGCGGCGTCGGGGCGTGCGTCAAGCACTTCGCGGTCAACAACCAGGAGACCGACCGCATGCGCATCAGCGCGGACGTCGACGAGCGCACCCTGCGCGAGATCTACCTGCCCGCCTTCGAGCACATCGTCCGCGAGGCCCGCCCGTACGCGATCATGTGCTCCTACAACCGCGTCAACGGCGTGTACGCCTCCCAGCACCGCCGGCTGCTGACCGGCCTGCTGCGCGAGGAGTGGGGCTTCGACGGCCTGGTGATGTCGGACTGGGGCGCGGTCAACGACCGGGTGGCGGCCCTCGAAGCGGGCCTGGACCTGGAGATGCCGCCCACCGGCACCGACGGCCTGATCGAGGACGCGGTGCGTTCGGGCCGCCTGCCCGAGCCCGTGCTCGACCTGGCGGCGGGCCGCGTCGCCAGGCTCGCCGAACGCGTCGCCGGCCGCGAGCGGCACGACGGCTGGGACGTCGACGAGCACCACGAGCTGGCCCGCGAGGCCGCCCGCGCCTCCGCCGTGCTGCTGAAGAACGACGGCGTGCTGCCGCTCGCCCCCGGCCTGCGCGTGGCCGTGCTGGGCGAGCTCGCCCGCACCCCGCGCTACCAGGGGCACGGCAGCTCGCACGTGGTGCCCACCCGCCTGGACAGCGCGCTCGACGCGCTCGGCCGGGCCGTGGAGGGGCTGACGTTCGCCGCCGGCTACCGGCTCGACGGCGAGGCCGACGCCGATCTGGAGCGGGAGGCGGTGGAGAGCGCGGCGGCGGCCGAGGTGGCGGTGGTGTTCCTCGGCCTGCCCGAGTCCGCCGAGTCCGAGGGCTTCGACCGCACCTCGATCGACCTGCCCGGCGTCCAGGTGGAGCTGCTGCGGCGGGTGGCCGAGGTGTGCCCGCGGGTGGTCGTCGTGCTGTCCAACGGCGGGGTCGTGTCGGTGGCCGGGTGGCGGCACCTCGCCTCGGCCGTCCTGGAGGGCTGGCTGCTCGGCCAGGCGGGCGGCGCGGCGCTGGCCGACCTGCTGCTCGGCACGCACAGCCCGTCCGGACGGCTCACCGAGACGATCCCGCTGCGCCTCGCCGACGTACCGTCCCACCTGCACTTCCCCGGCTCCGACGGCCACGTCGTGTACGGCGAGGGCCGCTACGTCGGCTACCGGCACCACGACACGCTGGGCACCGAGGTCGCCTACCCCTTCGGTCACGGGCTGACCTACACCCGGTTCGAGTACTCCAATCTGGACGTGCGCGAGACCGGCCCCCACACCTGGGACGTCGCCTTCACCGTCACCAACACCGGCGACCGCCACGGCCAGGAGGTGGCCCAGCTCTACGTCGCCTTCGAGGCCGAGCAGCCCTCGCGGCCCCGCCACGGGCTGCGCGCCTTCGCCAAGGTCGGCCTGGCCCCCGGGGCGAGCGAGCGCGTACGGCTCACCCTCGGGCCGCGCGACCTGGCGCGGTGGTCGGTGACGGGCGGCGGCTGGCGGATCGACCCCGGCCCGTTCACCGTCGAGGTGGGCGCGTCGTCACGGGACATCCGCCTGCGCGCCGGGCTGAGCACGCCCGGTGACGGATATGTGGGTGAGCTGAGCGAGATGTCCACGCTGGGCGAGTGGCTGGCGCACCCGGTGGGCGGCCGGGTGCTGAAGGAACGGCTCAGGCAGGCCCCGGGGCTGCCCGACCTCGACCGGACGGATTCGCCTTTGGTGGGGCTGGCGCTCGGCATCCCGTTGATCAAGTTCCGGACGTTCGGGATCGGGCTGACGGCCGAAGTCGTCGCCGACCTCGTCGCGGCCGTTCAGAGCGTGCTTCCGGGGGATGATCGTTAGGTCGTCCGTCCGTCCTCTTGGGCGAACACCTATGAGCGGCCGTTCACCCAAGAGGACGCGCTCCCCAGCTCCCCCATCTCTCCTGCTCCACCGGCAGCACTGCGCGCTGCCCATACCCGCGGGCTTCGTGGGGGTGGGCGGGCGGCGCCTCACTCTCGAAGAACGCCTGCCTCACCAGCCTCCCACTCGCTCCCTCACCCGCCACCCCACCCGCCCCAGCCCAGCCTGGGGCGCCCGGCCCCGCCACCCGCACTCAGCCCAGCCTGGGGCGCCCGAGCCCAACACCGCACCCGCACCCGCACTCAGCCCAGCCTGCGCCACCCGAGCCCGACACCGCACCCGCACCCGCACTCAGCCCAGCCTGCGCCACCCGGGCCCGGCACCTCACCCCGCACTCGGCCTCGCCTCCAGCGCTTGCACCCCCTCACCTGACACCCGCCCCAACGCTCCCCGCTCCGCCCTATCCCACAAATACAACGAAATAACCCGTTTCGGAGCATTTGCCATCACAAATCCTTCGCCCAATTCATCAGCTCAGAGCCGAATTACGCGAGGGCTCCTTTTCCGTTTCACCGGCGTCGACGCGGCGGGCTAATATGCCATCGACCACCCTTCCCCCTCCCCCCAAGCGCAACGAAATCGGGTGATGATGGCGACGCAGCACGAAATAACCGCCGCCCGGCGTCACATCGAACGGCTGCGCGACGAACACGCCAACGACCTCACCGCACTGATCCGCCTGGTGGACGGCGGCGCGCTCAAGGGCCCCGCCGGCGACAACCTCGCCGCCGACCTGCGCACCTGGGACCACGGCTTCAAGGACCTCTTCACCCGGGCACTGAGGCTGCTCGACACGCTGCACCCGTCCGAGCCCGCCTCATGACCCCTCCCGTGGGCATCGACCCCGCCCTGATGACCCAGCTCATCAACGGCATGAAACGAGCAAGCAGCACACTTCCCGACATCGGCCTCCAAGTCGAACGAGCCCTTACCACCCTCGGCGTATCCCTGTGGGGGCCGGCCCAGCTGTCGACCATCGGCCGCCGGCTGAACGACCAGATCCCCACACTGCAGGGCCGTCTCGACCTCATCCTCGCCACCCCCGACCGGCGCCCCGGCGAGAGCGGCGTCCTCTGGGCCGACGAATCCCCATGGCTGTCGAAATCCCCCTCCGAAGGCGCGGCCGCGGCCACCGCACTGGCCGCGCGACTCCGTACGCAAATCGCATCCCATTCACTCGACGCCGAATCCGTCGCCGAACTCGAACGCCACAAGAACGACCCGTTCTTCGCCGTGGCCTTTCTCACCCTGATGCCGCCGCGTGAACTCAAATCACTCATCGCCCGCGCATACTCCTGCGACCTTCCGCCCGGCGACCGTCCTCTCCTCTACGACACGGCCACCCAGGACAGGTTCCTCACCATGCTCAGCACCCTGCTCGGCACCGCCTCCCACGGCGTCGGCCGGATGCGCCTGGCCGCCGACTACGCCGACCGTCTGATCGAGGACATCGACCACCCCCAGAACGCGTTCGCCGTGAAGAGACTCCTCCAGGACGGCGACTTCGACCACACCTTCCTGCTCACCCTGGTCCGCAAGCTGCACGACCAGGACCTGGCCCATCCCCCCGACCTGTCCCTCCCCCGAGACCCCTGGACGCTCCCCGGCCCGAGAGACGTCTCCCCCGGCGACCTCAGCCCCATGGGCACCGCCCTGATCGCCCTGGCCCACCACCCCGCCGTGGCCCAGGACTTCTTCACCGACCCCGCCCGCAAACCCCTCGCCTACCTGATGCGCACCCACCCCTGGCTCGGCGACGCCGACGCCGACCTCGGCTGGGCCATCCAGGCCGCCACCACGGAGTTCCGCGACCACGACCTGCCACCGGGCGGATCACGCGGCTACAAGTCCGCCCTGATCGCCTCATGGGCGGTCCGCTTCTGGAGCGACCCCAAGGTCCAGACCAACCTCCCCTCCACCCGCCCCCACCTCGCCACCCTCCTCAGCCAGTACATCGGCGACGTCCACCGCTCCACGCAAATCTTCAGCAAGGAGGTACCAGGCGTCGTAAGCGGTCTTGACCCGGCCAAGGAACTGCACGGCTGGAAACCCTATGGTTCGAGGTTCGACGCGGATGAAATCCAAAAGGCCATGACATGGGCCTTCGAGGACGAAAAAACATTTCGGGTCGTCGCCTCCGCGCATGGCCTGTACGCCGCCAGGATGCTGAACGAACTCGCAGCCAAGGTCGCCACAGAGGCCGAACGCGCCTTCATTGCATGGCAAGAGGCACACCCGGAGGCAACACAGCAGCAGCGAGACAACATGCGCCAGGACATGCTGGAGGAGCGCATGATGCGTAGCGGAGGAGCGGAGTTCGCCGCAGCGGTGGGCAATCTCGGCATGACGACCTGGTTGATCACTGATGCCGCCAACATTTCCTCAATCGCAAAGGCGAAAGCGGACGACGTCCGCCTGAGCTCTTTCAAGAGGTTGACCGAACAGGTCGTCGGGCTGATCCCGATGCCATCAGGGAAGTTCATCGGACTCATGGCCGACACAGCAAAGGGAGTGATCTTCGACAAGGCTTCACCGAGTTATGAGGAGCAGTCCCGCCAGGACGCCGACACTGCACTGGGCGCGGCCAAGCACATGTTCACCGATCTGACGGCATCCGTAATGATGCGCCATGGCTTGTTCGGAAGAGCTTCCGAACAGACTCACCCGTACTACTACGAGGATTTCTCGCCTGGCGCGCCAGGGCATTTCATTGCAGACAGGTCCATCAAACCTTGGGGTGAGATGAATGCCGAACAACGTTCCGCCTACGACGAGTGGCTGTCACTGCCCGTAACCGCCCGCGTCTTCGGCCAGCCCGATGACGCTATCGCACTCAGTTTCAAGGCGGCGGAAAAGCATTACGGCGGGCATGACTCATGAGAAGGAAACTGTCGCTTGTATACGTTGCCACGCTCCTGTCACTCACGGCGGCATGCTCCTCATCGTCCGATACGGCTTCGGACACTCGGCCACTGGGGAACGTCACGGCCAGCCCGCGCGAATGTGACTTGATTTCGGCGAACGCGATCCAGATCGCCACCGGCTTCACGGATTATCGGGCCATCGGTACAAAAATGAGCGGAGGTCAGTTCGCGTCCTGCTCAGTTATTGACGGTCTTTCCCTGGAAGGCGAGCTAGGGTTGGTAATCAAGGTCCATGAGCCGTCTCCGGTCAGCCCCGAAGGGCTCGAGAACACGAAAATGGCCACTAGGGGAAATGACCTGCCTGCTGGACTGGGGCCGGGATTCGCGTCGCGACGCAAGGATGCCACCGGCCAAGTGGTCGCTTTCGTCTACGGCTGGACCCCTGACTACCAGCGTCTCCTCAGCATCGAGGTGACGAAGGGGGCGCCGGGGAGGGATTCGGTGGCGGATGCGGTGGAGTTTTTTCGGCAGCTCAAGCCGCTGCTGCTCACGTCGTCTCGATAGTCAGTTGCCTCGTGGTGATCGGTGCATGTGGGAGGCGGGCGGGTGGTTGCTCGGGGCCTCGGGCGGGTCAGGTGGGGAAGTTGGTGAGGTGGGGTTCGGCCTCGGTTATGGATTGGCGGAGGTCGGTGAGGAGGGCCGGGAGGCGGTCGGGGGTGTAGCGGGCCGAGGGGATCGAGATGGACAGGGCTCCTACGGGGGTGCCGCGGCCGTTGCGTAGCGCCGCTCCGACCGCCGAGACGCCCTGCTCCGTGCCGTCGAGGTTGAGGGCGTAGCCGCGGGGGCGGATCTCGTCGAGTTCGCGGAGCAGGGACGCGCGTTCCTGGTCGGGCAGGTCCTGGTAGAGGTCGGCGAGCTGGTCGCGGGGCAGGGAGGAGAGCAGGACCTTGCCGCCGGAGGCGCGGTGGGCGGGCAGGATCGTGCCGCGGCGGTCGCCGACGTACAGGATCTGCGGGGACTCGATGCTGTCCAGGAAGCGTACTTCGGTGCCCATCCTGACCATGAGGTTCACGGTCTCCCGGACGCGGGCGCACAGGGACTCCATGGCGGGCCGGACGTGGGCGCGCAGCTCGCGCAGGGACGAGCCGCCACCGTCGGCCGTCACCGGGCCGAGGAAAGGTCCCGGCAGGTATGTGTGGTGCTCGTCCTGGACGGCGAAGTCGCGATAGACCAGCATCGCCAGCAGGCGGTGCGCAGTCGAGCGGGCGATGCCGAGCTCCTTGGCGACGTCGGTGACCTTGAGACGTCCTTGGTCACGCAGCATGTGGAGCAGGAGCAGCACGTTGTCGACCGAGCCCAGGGGGTACGCGGGCTTGTTCTTCACAGCAGAACGCTAGTGCAGTACGCGGAATTACTCCCTAGCGTTGGGCAGCATGAATTTCGAGGAGAGGTTGTACGCGGACCTCGCCCCGTGCATCTGTCCCGTTCTGGGAGCAGGTCGGCGATTTGATGCCTGTACGTCTTGAGTTCAGGGCGTTCGAGGGCCTGCACCGGTATCGAGAGGAGCTCGAGTGAAGCTCGCGACGCTGCGACTGCCGCGCCGTACGGCCGCCGTCCGGATCGACGGGGAGCACGCCGTTGAGGTCGGGGCGCCCGACGTCGGGATGTTGCTGGCCGACCCGCGGTGGCGGGAGGTGGCCGCCGCGGCGGACGGCGCGCGGCATCCGCTGTCCACGGCCGACCTGGCGCCTGTGGTGCCGGTGCCGGGGAAGATCATCTGTGTCGGGCTCAACTACCGCGACCACATCCTGGAGATGGGACGGGAGCTGCCGCGGTATCCGACGGTGTTCGCGAAGTTCGCCGAGGCGCTGATCGGGCCGTACGACGACATCGAGCTGCCCGCTGTGTCGGATTCCATGGACTGGGAGGGTGAGCTGGCCGTGATCGTCGGGGCGGAGGTGCGCGGCGCCTCGCGTGAGGAGGCCGAGGCGGCCATCGCCGGGTACTCGGTGCTCAACGACGTGACGGCCAGGGACTACCAGAACCGTACGGCGCAGTGGCTGCAGGGCAAGACGTTCGAGGGGACGACGCCGTTCGGGCCCTTCCTCGTCACGCCGGACGAGATCAGCGGGGCGATGACTCTGGAGTGTGTGGTGGACGGGGAGGTCGTACAGCAGGCGGACACGGCCGGTCTGGTGTTCCCGCCGGGCGAGCTGATCGCGTACCTGTCGCAGATTCTCACGTTGCGGCCGGGCGACGTCATCGCGACCGGCACACCAGGGGGTGTGGGGCATGCCCGGAGGCCGCCCCGCTATCTGGCGGACGGGAGCAAGGTCGTCACCCGGATCTCGGGGGTCGGCGAGCTGGTGAACACGGCTCGCCGCCTGGTCTGACCGGCCCTCGCTGGACGCCGGGGCGACGTACTTCCCGGACCGCCCCGGGCCCGGCCTGGTCTCGCTGGGTGCCGCGACGACCTATTTCGTTGATTGCCCGTGCGCGGCGACCTCGACCGTCTGTTGGCGCTGCCGGGGGGCGCGGCGGCCGTCGTGGGTGGCTGCCGAACTGCACGATTGTTCGGCGGGGGCCCGAGACGGGTGCATGGGCGGTCCCTGCGGACGGGTGTGGTGGCGGTCCCGGCGATCGGGCTGGGGCGGCGGTCATGGCCCTGGCAGGACACGGTGCAGGGGCGGTCTCAGCGGACGGATGCAGTGACGGTCCCGGCGAAGGGGTTGTGGGCAGGGCGCGGTGGCATCCCAGCGGGCGGGTGCGATGGTGGTTCCGGTCAACGGAGGTGGCGGCAGGGCACGGCGGCGGTCCCGGCGGTCACGGCGGACTGGCTGGGCCAGCGGTCAAGGTCCTGGCAGGACACAGTGCAGGGGCGGTCCCAGCGCACGCTTGCGGTGACGGTCCCGGCCGAACGGGGTTGTGGCGGGCAAGGGCACGGTGACGATCCCGGCGGGGAGGGCACGGTGGCGGTCCTGGCGGACGGGCTGGGGCGGCGGTCATGGTTCCGGCAGACAGGGTGCGGTAGCGGTGCTGGCGAACGGGGAGGTGGTGGTGGGCCCGGGGCGGTGACGGTCTCGGCAGACGTGGAGGGGGCAGGGTCCGGTGGCGTCCCGGTGGACGGGTGGGGTGGCGGTCCCGGTGGACGAAGTGCAGTCGGCCATGGCACCTGGAGGGCCGGTCCGCAGTCGGTGTGTGGAGCAGGGCTGTCTGGTTCTTCGCCGGTGATGGCGTGCGGGCGGTGATGCGGTGTCTGGTGGGGGACGTCGCGGGGCCGGTGTCGCGGGGCCGGTGTCGCGGGGCCGGTGTCGCGGAGCCGGTGTCGCGGAGCCGGTGTCGCGGGGCCTGGCCATGGGCGGCTGGCGGGCTGTAGGGAGGACGCGTGCGAGCCGGCCGCGGGGTCCGGCGGTGGCGAGGACGCGACGCTGGCCGCTTCAACCGCGATGCTGGCCGCCTGACCGCGACGCTGGCCGCCCTACCGCGGCACTGGGCCGCCTGACAGGAGTGCCTGTGTTCCGCGTCAGGGCGAATGGTTCCATGGCGGGGGCAGACGGGCGGGGTCCGGCCTGTCGGTGCCTGGGAGGATCACGGTCAGGACCTCGGCCGCTCTTCCTGACGTGACCGTCACCGCCTCCTCGGTGCGCAGGTAGCCGGTGGAGACGGTGGTGGCCCCCACCTCCATGCCCGTCGCGGGCCACTGGAGCAGCGTGACCCGCCAGTCGCCGTCGCCGAGCACCACCGCGTCCGCCCGCCGCTCGACCAGTCGTAGTGCGGGGTCGAAGTGCCACAGGCTGCGCAGCGTCCCCGAGGGGACCGAGTCGCGTACGGCCATCACGTCCTCGCCGTGCCCGACCAGGACGCGGCGGGTTCTGGTCACCCCGTAGGCGTCGTCGGCCAGCTCGAACTCCTGACGTCCGGGGGCGAGGTCGGCGTGCACCAGGCGGGTGGCCGTGCCGGGTCGGAAGTCCCCGTCCGGGACGGGCACGTTGTGGGCCTGCGGGGTACGGGTCCAGGCCACGTACTCGGTCCGCTCGTAGGAGTGGAACCCGGCCTCGACCAGGATGCGGCGGCCCTGGGCGCTGTAGGTGACGCCGAGGTGGTCCTCGTGGCCGTGCAGGCGGCGGCCGGGGCCGAACCTGATCGAGTAGTGGGCCGAGCGCGGGTCGTCCCAGGCGGTCCTGCCGAAGACGTATCCGGCGTCGAAGACGCGTACGAGGGGGCCGTCGTGGGGGAAGCCGGGGGCGCGGGTGTCGGCCGGGCCGTCGCCGATGGGGGTCAGGCAGCCGTCGGGCTGGGTGGCGTGCGCGATGTAGCCCTCCAGGGCGGTCCGGCGGGCGGCGAGACGGGCCGGGGGCTCGGCGCCGCTCTCGCTGATCGCGCGCAGGGCCACGCCGAGGCGGCGGTGCACGTACAGGCCGTAGCGGGGGGCCTGTTCGTGCAGTACGCCCTGGGCGTCGACGGCCAGTTCGGCGGACCCGATCATCCTGCGTACGGCCAGGTCGCGCCACTTGGCGCGGCCGAGGCGGCAGCCGACGAGCAGCAACCCGATGTCCTGGTCCAGCCCGTGGTTGTGGCCCGCGCGGTAGAGCGCGGGGTCGGCCAGGACCTCGCCGTGCTCGGCCAGGCTCGACCACAGCAGCGGGGTGCGCACGTGCTCGCTCAGGCAGACCAGCACGGGGGCGCGCAGGGCGACGGCGTGCTCGGCCCACGCCCACGGGCTCAGTTCGTGCCCGCCGCGCGGGTTCCGGCTGATCCACTGCGCGGTCACGTCGGCGGCGCGCTCCAGGCAGGCCCGCTCGCCCGTGCGCTCGTACGCGGCGACCAGCCGGCCCGCCCAGCGCAGCGTGTGCAGGTTCAGCGCCCAGGAGCGGTTGCCGTACGGGTCGGCGGTCCAGTCGATCTCCGTGCCGAGGTCGGCGGGCGGCAGGCCGGCGAACCTGACCCGTCCGTCCATCACCTCCGCGACGTCGGCGGCGGGGAACTGGTCGCTCAGGCAGATGGCCCTGCCGGTGGTCGTGCGGGCACGCCAGAACACGTCGCGGCTCCTGTTTCCGGGCGCGCCGAACTCGCCGCGTGGCGGTCACGCGCCTGCCGGGGTGAGGGTCAAGTACAGGTCGGGGTGAGGGTCAAGTGCAGGTGGGGGTCAGTGCAGGTGGGGGGGTCAGCGCAGGTCGGGGGCCTGATCGGTCCAGCCTGCCGTGAGGACGATCTGCGAGCCGCCGGTCCCGCCCGCGTCGGTGCCGGCGAGGACCTGGGAGGTGGCCGGATCGATGATCAACGTCCGCCGGACGCCGGTGGGGAGCGGATAGCTGAACGCCTCGCCGGGGCGGCCCAGAGGGTCGGCGCGGCCGCCCAGGTAACGGACGTCGGGCAGGTCGGCCAGCGCCCGGTAGGCGGCGGCGCGTACGGCGGGGGGTGACGGCTTGCTCCACAGCAGGCCGCTGAGCGCGTCGGCCAGCAGGTCCGCCGAACCGGCGGGCAACATCGCGGCCACCCGCTCCTTGAGCGCCGCGGGGTCGGCGGGCAGCTCCTGGATCTGGCGGAACGTCAGGTCGCGGCCGGCCATGGTGAACGGCGCCCGGCCGGTCACCGGGACGACCCGCCCGCGCCCCGCACAGCTCTTCTCGGAGGCCGGCCCCGAGAGGGGCGCGGGGGCGGAGGTGGGGGCCAGGGTGGAGGTGATGGTGAGGGCGGAGTCGGGAGCCGGGGTGGAGGTGCAGGTCCAGGCTCGGCCGTCTCTGGTGGCCCAGAGCTCGGTGAGGCGGTCGCCGTCGTGCAGCCGGCCGATGTGCCAGTAGGCCGCCTGCTGCCCGGAGGCCGCCGTACTGGCCGCCGCGAGCAGGATCGAACGGCCCGGCACGGCGGACGGCGTCCCTCTGACCAGCATGAGGGCCGCGGCGAGTGCGGCGGCGGTGGCCAGGGAGAGCGCCGACCACCGCGCCAGGCGCCGGCGGCGGCGCGCGGCCGCCACCCGCCGCCACACCCTGGCCTGGGCGTAGGGGGCGGGCGCCGGATGCCCGTACAGGTCGCGGACGGCCCGCAGGTCGTCACCGCCGGGGAACGAGCGCGGGTCGTGATCGGGCCGGGACTGCTCGGGAACGGAAGCCGAGCGCGGGTCGTGATCAGGCCGGGACTGCTCGGGAACGGAGGCGGAACGCGGGTCGGCAGCGGGCCGGGGCTCGGAGGTGGAGGGTGAGTGGGAGGCGCGGGGGTCAGCCATGGGTGGCCTCCAGGACGTGCGTGCCGAGCAGGCCGCGCAGCTTCCTGCGGGCCCGGCTGAGCCGCGACCCGACGGTCCCGTACGGGATGCCGAGGACGGTGGCGATCTCGTCGTGGCTCAGCCCGGCGAGCGCGACGAGCAGCACCACGTCGCGGTCGCGCCGGTCGAGCTCGGCCAGCGCGGCGGCCAGGTTGGGGCGCAGGCTCTGGGCGCTGACCCGCAGGGCGACGGCCTCCTCGTGGCCGGGCGCGTCGCCGTCGGGGCCGCAACGGCCGAGCGCCCGCAGCGTGCGGGCCTCCAGCCGGCGCTGCTTGCCGATGAGGTTCGTGGCGATGCCGTAGAGCCAGGCGCGCACGCCCGCCCGCGACGGGTCGTAGTGCGCGCGCTTGCGGAAGGCGGTCAGGAAGGTCTCGGCGACGATGTCCTCGGCGTGGTCGGGGCCGAGCCGCTGGGCGACGTAAGCGTGGATCTCGCCGAAGTACCGGTCGAACACCTCCTCGAAGCGCTCGTCGAGCGTGCGCTCGCCGGGCGCGCGGGCGGCCCACGGCACCGCCGTCGCGATGGTCTCCCCCGTCATGTCCTGCCTCCGTGCGTCAAGTGGTTCTTCTCTTATCACCCGACGCGCCGGATCGCTTTCACGACAATTCACTCTCAACGGTCACACGCCCTCTTCCCCGGACAGGCGGACGGCATGGGGGAGCTGGTCATCGCCCTGGTCGGGGTGGGGCGTCCGCCGAGGAAGCGGCGGACGTCCTCGACCTCCGCCCGGACCAGCTCCTCGGGCAGCTCGCCGAACGGCTGCACGCTCACCTGCGCGCCCTTCCTGGACCACACGCCCGCGACCGTCCCCGCGAACAACACGACCGGACGCAGGACGCCGCCGCCGGGGAACACCTTCGCGGCGTGCTCGGGAGCCAGGACGCCGTCCCTGCCGTGCCAGCCCATCAGGTACTCGTCGAAGGCGGGCGCGAGGCGCAGCACGGGCTCGCCGGGCTCGGGCGGGTCCTGGGCGGCGCTCGTCCGCCAGGCGGCGCGGGCCTCGCCGAGCGGCAGGCCGGACCAGGCGGCCAGGTCCTCGGGGGTGGCCGGGTGGTGGGCGCGGCGGTAGCGCACGGCCAGCTCCTTCAGCGCCTTCCCTCGGTCGGGCTCGGGCACGACGGGCGCGCCGAGCCAGTCGCCCGCGTGCACGTACGTCGGCTTGCCCGCCCTGGACGGGCCGAGCACCGCCAGGCCGTGATGGGCGGCCAGCGCCATGAGGTGCACGACGCCCTGGCCGCGGGCCCGCCCGCCGAGGCGTTCCGTCAGCTCGGCCTTGGTCAGCGGGCCCTGTCCGGCGAGGGCGCCCTCGGCGAGCGGGAGCAGGTCGTCGCCCGTGACGCCCTCCTGCCGCAGGCGGCGCAGGGCCGCGGTGTCGCTGCTGGTGAGGGTGTGGATCCAGGGGAGGTCGTCGGCGTGCACGAAGTGCAGCGTGCCGCGCGGGCCCCACGTCCTGACGATCTCGCGGGCCTGCCAGGCCGCCTCGATGCCGGACGGTGCGAGGGTGGCCGAGCGGGCGCGGAAGGCGAGCAGCGCGGAGGGCACGTCCTGGGCCTGGATCGCGGTCAGGTGCCGGACGACGTCGGCCGCGGTGAGGCCGGACGGGCGGTGCAGGAGCTGGGCCTCGACGCTTCTCATGGCCTGGATCATCGCAGGAGGAGGCGGTCGCGCAGGCGGGTGGGGAGGGGGGTGCGCGAGCGTGCGGCGCGGCGGACGGCGTCGCTGCTGTCCCATGCGCGGGCGGCGTCGGCGTCGGTGACGTCGTCGGGGGCGTACCGGACGAAGTTCGAAATTTCGGCCAACGGCCTGAGATGGGTGGTGATGTCGGGTGGCTGGCCGGTCAGGACGTCCTCGGCGGTCAGCGTCCGCCTGCCGCCCAGCCGCAGGTCGTCGCAGGTCTGCCGCCAGGCGCCGAGCACTCGGTCGCCGGGCGCCCCGCCGCGTCTCCTGGACCGCCTGCGCCACCAGGGCAGCACGGCGGCCGTCACCGCGTACGCCACCAGCAGGCCCCCGCCCACGGCGGCGAGCACCCAGGGCGACGGCCCGCCGCCGGGCCGCGCGCCCTGTTCCCCGGCCTTCGGCCGGGCCGTGCCGGACCGGTCGCCGCCCCCGCGCGTGAACTCGCCCTCCAGCTGCTCGCTCTCCTCGATCGCCGAGGAGACGACGTCGTGGTCGTCCTTGGCGCCGCTGCGGCCGGGCGTGGGGTAGAACGGCCGCCAGCCCAGCCGCTCGAACTTGATCTTCGCCCACGCCATGACGTGCCCTGACCTGACGTGGTAGATCCCGCCGGACGCCTGTCCCGGCCGGAAGCCCACCACCACCCGCGACGGCAGCCCGAGTGTCCTGGCCATGAGCGCGAACGTCGCCGCGAACTGCTCCGACGTGCCCCGGTGCGTGGTCCGCAGGAAGAACTCCAGGCCCTTGAGCGAGTGGCCGGGCGGCGCGGTGACGTCGTAGGAGGCGCTGGTGCGCAGGTAGCTCTGCAGCCGGTACGCCTGCTTGATCGGCGCGTCCGCGCCCTTGGTCGCCTCCTGCGCGAGCTCGCGGAACAGCTTCTCCTGCGGCCCCGGCGGGAACGCGGTCAGCGCGGCGTCCTCGTGCGCGGGGGTGGCCGCCAGCAGGTCCTCCTTGGACGGCTCCGGCACCTTGGACGTCACCTCGTAGGCGAAGCCCTTGCCGGGACGCCTGCCGGTTCCCGCGGCGGGGTCGGCCAGCAGGGCGCCGCTCTGCGGGTCGGCGGCCAGCCCGGGGACGCCGTCGACCTCGACCGGCCGTTCGGCGGCGGGCAGCCACGTCCCCGGCAGCCCGGTGAAGGTCACCCGCTGCCGGACGACCCGCGCGGCCCCCGTCCACTCCCCCTCGGGGATCCGGCCGCCCGTGGGACGGAAGCGGGCCCCGGACGTCCAGCGCACGCCGTCGTAGCGGTCGAGCACGGCCAGCCGCCAGTTGAGCGGCTTGTCCGCCTGGACGGTGAACAGCTCCCTGTCGGGGATCTGCAGCCAGCCCGACACGCGGTCGAGCGGGCTCACGCTGTCCACCCGCCGGGGCGGCGGCAGCTCGGCGTCCCGCCTCGGGTCGTAGGGCTGCGCCGCCACGGGCAGCAGCGGCCCCACCACCAGGGCCAGGGCGGCCAGGACGGCGGCGGCGGGCAGGCCGCCGAGCAGCCAGAGCGGCGAGCGGTCGTCGCGGACCAGGGCGAGGGCGGCGACGAGCACGAACAGGGCGGCGGCGACCGGCAGGTTCGAGCCCTCGCCGTCCACGCCGAGCAGCAGCGCGGCGGCGAACACGGCCAGGGCGGGGACGGCGGCGGCGATCCTGGTGCGGGTGCGGGTGAGGGTCTCGGCGCCGATGACGGCCGCGGCCCAGACGAGCGTGTGCACGAGGACGAGCAGGCGCGGCTCGGGCTGGGCGGGGAGCAGTGTGGTGAGCAGCGCGTGCCAGGCGTCGGCCACGTCGGCGAGCACGCCGGGGGCCAGGCCGTGGTAGAGCGGGATCGTCCCGGCGATCCAGGCGACGAGGTCGAGCGCGAGCGCGAGCCACAGGGGCCGCCGCGCGGTGAGCGCCGCCACCAGGACGGGTGCGACGGCGGCGGGCGCGATCGCGAGCAGGAGCTCCGTGCCGGGGAAGACCCGGTGGAATCCCCACCCGGCGACCCCGGCGACGGCCGCCACCACCACCAGCCCGGCGCCCCCACGCCACCCCACCCCGGCCGCGCGCGCGGGCGCGGGCGGAACAGGGGCGGGCGCGAGAAGGGCGGGCGCGGGCAGGACAGGGGCGGGCGTGGAGGGTGCTGGGGGCGTCATCGGGGGGTCCAGGCGAAGGGGAGGGCGGCCAGGTCGGTGAGCGGGACGACCGTGACGCCGGGGACGCTCACCGGCCCCGGACCGGTGTGCACGCAGATCACCCGGTCGAAGCGCCGCCGGACGCCCGCCGCCCGTCCCACCTCGGCCGCGTCGCCGGTGACCAGCACCAGGGCCCCGCCGCCGCGCGCCAGCCGCATGGTCTCCCCCACGCCCGCCGTGCCCGGCCGCGCCAGGGCGAGCCGGTCGAGGATCGCGTCGGGATCGGCGTCGGCCGCCGCCCGCCCGCCGGCCAGCACCCGCACCGGGAAGCCCGCGCGGGCGGCCGCCACCGCCACGGACGCCGCAGCGTCCACCGCCAGTTCGGTCAGCTCCCGCGTGTCCAGGACGACGGTCGTGGTGGGCAGGCTCGCGTCGATGAGCTGGCGCACCATCAGCGTGCCGGTCCTGGCGCTGGAGCGCCAGTGGACGTGCCGCAGGTCGTCGCCCACCACGTACTCGCGCAGGGTGTGGAAGGTGACGGTGCCGCTGGGGGCGTTGTCGCTGGTGGGCCCCTCCAGGTGGTGGGCCCGGCCGGACGGCGGCACGGAGAGCGCGACGGTGCGCGGGCGGACCAGGAGGGTGACGGCGTCGCCGTACCGGCGCACCCGGCGCGTGAGGCCGAACGGGTCGGCCCGGACCAGCAGCAGCGGCCCGACCGGGATCTCGCCGCGCACGTCGGTGGGCAGCGGGTAGGAGACGGTGCGCGCGGCGTTCCTGGGCAGCCGCGGCAGGCCGATCAGGTGCTCCGAGGCCCCGACGCGGTCCTGGACGCGCAGCCCCGACAGGCCGCGCCGGCCCCGGTTGACCACGTTCAGCACCGCGACCGCCGCCTCGCCCCTCGGCACCTTGAGCGGCGTCACCTCGCGCCGCACCTCCAGGTCGGGCGCGGGGGCCGTCCAGGCGAGGGCGGCGGCCAGGGCGAGCACGCCGCCGGTGGCCAGCACGACCGGCTCGGGGTAGCCGAGCGCGAACCCGGCGGCGTAGAGCGCCGCCGAGCCCGCGAGCGTGGCCCACCCGAGCGGGGTGAACAGGGCCGTGAGCCGCATCTACGCCGCCTGCGGCACCGGCATCCCGGCGAGGATCTCACCGAGTGCGGACGCCGCGCCGATCTCGCGCAGCTCGGCCTCCGGCGTGACGATCAGCCGGTGTGCCAGCACCGGGACGGCCAGCGCCTTGACGTCCTCGGGCACCACGTAGTGCCGTCCGGCGGCGGCCGCCCTGACGCGGGCGGCGCGCAGCAGCGCGAGGCTCCCCCGAGGGCTCGCGCCCAGCCGCAGGTGCGGGCTGGTACGGGTGGCCGCGCACAGCCCGACGATGTAGTCGTAGACCGGGTCGGCCACGTGGATCCGGGAGGCGAAGTCGATCATCCCGGCCACGTCCGTCGCCCGCGCCACCACCGGCAGCCGCTCGACCTGCGGCCCGGTCGGGCCGCCCTTGAGCACCTCGACCTCCGACACGTGGTCGGGGTAGCCGACGGAGATCTTCATCAGGAACCGGTCGAGCTGGGCCTCGGGCAGCGGGTACGTGCCGTCCATGTCCACCGGGTTCTGCGTGGCCACCACCAGGAACGGCCGCGGCACCGGGTGCGGCTCGGCGTCCACCGTGACCCGGCGCTCCTCCATGACCTCCAGCAGGGCCGACTGGGTCTTGGGCGAGGCCCGGTTGATCTCGTCGGCGAGCACGATGTTGGCGAACACCGGGCCCTGGTGGAACTCGAACTTCTGGTGCGCCTGGTTGAAGATCGACACGCCGGTGATGTCGCTCGGCAGCAGGTCGGGGGTGAACTGGATGCGCCGCCACTCGGCGTCCACGCTGGCCGCGACCGAGCGGGCGAGGGTGGTCTTGCCGGTGCCGGGGACGTCCTCGATGAGCAGGTGGCCCTCGGCGAACAGGCAGATCAGAGCCAGTTCGACGGCCTCGTGCTTGCCGCGGACGACGCGTTCGATGTTGCCGGCCAGGAGCTGGAACCGCTGCGCGAACTGGCCGGCCAGGGCGGCGGGCTGCTGGGCCTGGGCCATCTGGTCCGGGTAGTTGTACTGGGTCAACCGGGTCCCCCTCCTCAGTCGGTGCACTCGAAGAGCGGTGGCGCCGGGAACGAGCCGCGGGGCGTGGTCATGAGCGTCTCGCTCAGGTAGGCCACGCCGCCGTTCCACTCGATCCTGTTCCAGACGTCGCTGGTCTCCTTGGACTCGTCCTCCGTGACGCTCTGGCCCTTGACCTGGCAGATGACGGTGAGCGAGAGGTACTGCCCCTTGGGGATGCGGCCCGCCTCGCCGGTCTTCGTCGCGGCGGGGCGGACCAGCGTGTCCACCACGTTGTTGTTGGCGTTCTTGTACTGCTGCCTCGGGTAGGTCAGGTCCACCTCGGCGGTGGCGACGTCCGGGCTCTCCCCCGCCGCGTTCGTGGCCTTGAGCTTGAAGGCGTACTTCGCGTTGTTCTTCAGCCCGTCCACGGTGAACGACGTCCCCTTGATCGCGTCGTTCGCGGCCCCGCCGCTGAGCTGGTAGGTCACGCCCGCGTCGCCGTTCTCGGGGGCGTTCCAGGTCAGCTCGGCGCCCCGGTTCCTGGGCTTGGCGGCGAAGTTCGACGGCGCCCCGGGCGCCACGCAGGGCCTGGCCCCCGCGCTCTGCTCCGACTCCACCTCGCCGCCCGGCCAGTGGGCGACGACGACGAAGGTGTACTCCCGGGCGCAGTCGCCGCCGGTGAACTCGAACTGGAACGGCCCGTCGCCGTCCACCGACTGCGGTTCCGGCCGTCCCTCGCCGGACGCCTTGAGCGTGTAGCGCTCGACCTTGCCGCCGGTGGACGGGCTGAAGGTGACGGTGACCCGGCCGGGGCCCGATCGCGCGGTCACCGCGCCGGGCGCGCCGGGCGTGGTGGGCGTCGGGGTGGGCGTCGGGGTCGGGGTCGGGGTGGTCGGGGTGGTCGCGGGGGTCGGCGTGGCCGTCCTGGCCGGACGGCGGGGCCGCTCGGCGTCCTTCGTCCTGGTCGGGTCGGGTTCGCTGGTCTCGGGCGGATCGTCCGGCGGCGGGTCGGTGATCGTGGGGTCGGGGCGCGGGGTCTGCTTGGGCTTGGGGGTGTTGGTCGGCCCCGGTACGTCGGAGTCGTCCTTGTCCACGTCGTGCTTGCGGCCCTCGGGGTCGATGACCAGGGCCTTGTCGCCGTTCTCGTCGTTGGCCCAGAGCAGGCCGTCCTTGACGAACACGTCCACCGGGCCCGGCCCGTCCGCCACCTGGAGCGTGGTGGGCCGCCCGCCGGCGGCGCTGTCCCAGACGATCAGCGCGCCACGGCTCTTGTCCGGTACGTACACCTTCGACCCGAGCACCTGCGGCACTCCGAGCCCGGCGGGGTCGTCGATCGAGAACCTGGTGCTGAGCACGGCGTTCGAGGAGGTGTCGAGCACGACGAGCAGCCCCGAGCCGCCCGGCGTCAGCACCGGCACGAGCGGGCCCTCGGTCGTGGCCGGGGTGAGCACGCCGCCCTTGGCCGCCCGTGCGACCTCCTTGGGCAGGGCGATCTCGCCGACGCCGCCGTCCGCGCCGATGGTGACGGCGGTGGCGGCACGCGTGTTGACCACGACGGGCAGGCCGCCGGCGATGGTCACGGCCAGCTCCTCGCCCGGTTCGCCCACCTTGACGGGGGTCGCGGCGACGCCGCCGGACACCGGCACGACCTCGCCCCTGGCGGTCACCGGCACCCACAACCGGCCGCCGCCGTCGATCCTGGCCGCGCCGAGCGGGCCGGGCAGGGTGACCGGCGCGCCCACGGCGTTCAGCGTCACCGGGTCGATGCGCTGGACGCGGCCCGCCGCCGGATCGACGGCGTAGGCCGTGCCGCCGGAGACGGCGAGCTGCATCCCGGCCGCGCCGAGGTCGCGGGTCTGGGTGACGGTGAGCTGGCTGGGCTCGACCCGGCTGACGAAGCCGGTGCGGTCGTCGACGAGCAGCACGTTCGTGCCGTCCTGGACGACGCGCAACTGCTTGCCGGCCTTGTCGTCGAGGTAGCCGTCCACCTCGCCCGACAGGCCGTTCACGTGCACGACCCTGCCCCTGGCCTTGGTCCACAGCCACGCGCCGACGTCGGCCAGCTCCGGGTTGGCGCTGGAGACGCCCACGCCGAACCACGCCGCCGCGGCCACCAGGATCATGGCCGCCCCACCGGCCATCAGGGCCGTCGCCCGGTCCCCGCCGAGCACACGGATGGACAACCGTCACTCACCCCGTATGTGCGATCACAGAGAGTTTGCCCCGCTTTAACCGGGATCACCCTAGCGGGCAGGAGTCCCATCTGCGTCCGTACCGACTGGTAGCCCGCGCCGGGTTCCGAGTCTGTCGGTCTGAAGCCGTACCTTAGTGCGCGTGTCCGAACAGCCCCTGACCCTCGACGCCGCCCTCTCCGAGGAGGCGGTGCTGTCGACCTACCGCCGCATGTTCGCCGCGCTGGCCCGCGACAGCGGCGCGGTGGTCGACGACCCCGCCCTGGTCGACATCGCCGAGACGCTGTTCGCGGCGTTCGCCGAGGCGGGCGAGGAGTGGCTGACGCACGAGCAGATGCGCTTCGCCTGCCGGGCCTACCCCGGCGACCAGTTCGACAACCGGCTGCGGGTGCTCAAGGGGCTCGGCGCGATCCGCGAGGTGTTCCCCAAGCCCAACCAGCTCCGCTACCGCGCCTCGTTCACCAGCGTCGTCGGCCTGATGTTCATCCGCCGCATGATGGACGACGGCGGCCAGTCCGAGATGCACCGCCTGCTCGCCCTGGAAGACCTCAACGTCGCCGACCCCCGCACCACGAGCGAGGAGGCCCGGCAGAGCGCGGTCAACCTGGCGCGCGCGTTCCGGCTCTGGGCCCTGGAGCTGATCACGCTGACCACGGGCACCATCGAGGAGCTGCGCGAGCAGGCCCCCAAGCTCTGGGGCACCGAGGAGATCGCCCGGCGCGCGCAGGGCCTGCACGGCACGATCCTGACCCGCTGGCCCGAGCTCGACCGGGTCTGCACCGACCTGCGGGCCTCCATCTACTCCTACAGCGACGCCTCGCGCCGCGCCGCCGGCCGCCTGGCCGACTCGGCGGGCACCACCCGCAACCTGACGCTGCTGCCCACCGAGACGTGGCGCACGTTCGCCCAGACCGCCTCCAAGGAGCGGCTGGCCTCGGTGCTCGACGGGTTCGTCTTCGACGCGCCCGCGCCGTGGCACGATCCGGCCGCCGTCGCGCGGGCGGTCGACGAGGCGCCGCGGCCGGCTCCCGTCCAGCCCACTCCTCCGCGTTCGGCGCTGCCCGACCCCGGGCCCGAGGGCTCGCTCGACTCCTCGCCGGGGGCCGCCGTCGAGCGGCTCACTCAGGTGGCCGAGTCGCTGCTCGGCACCGCCTCGCGGGTCGCGCTGGCCGACGTGATCGGCTGCGACTGGCCCGCCGCCCGCCGTCTGCTCGCCGACCTGACCACCGCCGACCTGCGCCCCGAGCTCCCCTACCGGCTCGCCTGGTCCGACGGCCTGACCGTCGATCCCGACGGCGAGCCCGCCTGGCTGTCCCACGGCTACCTGGAGCGCACCTCATGACGTCCACCGGTTCTCCGGCCTCCGAGCGCGGCCGGTCCGCGGGCCAGGCGCTCGCCCACGCGCGGGCGCGCTCCGGCGGGCCGCTGCGGCTGGGGGCGGGCGTGCCCGCGCCCGCCGGGATGACCCGCCTGACCCGGCCCGACTCCACCGGGCACGCGCTGCCGGTGTGGCCCGACGGGATGACGCCGTCGCTGCTGGAGGAGTACCAGGTCGCCGCCGTCCCGGTGGAGCGGGCCGGCGAGACGCGGCGGGTGCTGGCGGCCACGCTCAAGTGCTGCTGGAACGATCTCTCCGTCGACCCGTGGCCCGGCGACCCGGCGCCCGTCGAGCTGGTGCTCGACACCTACCGGGCGCTGATCGGGCGTACCGACGACCTGATGCGCAACTGGGCGCGGGGCGCGCTGCGGCGGCTGCACGACTCGGCGTGGATCGTCCTCGACGACGGGGTGGTGACGCTCGGGCCGCGCTGCGCGCTGTGGCCGGTGGAGTCGCACGCCCAGTTGCAGGAGCTGGTCCGCCGCCTGCCCGAGCCCGAGCGGCCGGAGCTCACGGTGGTGGGCGACGCCGACATCGTGGCCGCCGCGGTCCTGCCGCTGCCCGGCGCGGGAGGGCGGGCCGAGCTAGGCGTGGCGGAGTTCGACGACCTGCTGGGCGCCTACGACGAGCGGCGGCGGGCCGAGCTGGTGGCCGCGTTCATGGTGGTCGAGCACGCCGCCGAGCCGGTCGCCGAGGGCCGCTTCGCCGCGTTGCGCGATCCGGCGCTGCGCCACACGCTGGGCGAGATGCTGGCCCGCCGCGGCCGTGCCCTCATCCAGCTGCGCGAACGCTGGACCTCCGGCTACGACGAGGCCCACACGGCCGCCCTGGTCCAGCCCCCGTCCCCCGCCCCCGAGCCGGAGGCGGCCCTGGAGACGGCGGGCGCGGAGGCGGCGGGCGTGGAGGCGGCGGGCGCGGAGGCGGCGGATCGCCCGCCGGCGGTCGCGGGGGGCGCGGGGCTCGGCGTGAGCGAGCGGGCGGTGCTGACGCTGGTGCTGGTGCACTCGGTCGCGATCCCCAGGGCCGAGGGCCTGCTGCCGGAGGACTCCTGGCTGTCGCCGCACCCCACCCCGGTCGAGGAGCTGCGCCGCCACACCCAGGTCCCGATCGGCGAGCTGGAGTCGGCGCTGCGCACGCTGCGGCACGCCGGCCTGCTGGCCCAGGTGAAGGCCGGCGAGGAGGCGGGCGGCTACGTCCCTGGCCCGCAGTTCCACCGGCTCACGCCGGCGGCCCGGCGGCGGTTGCAGGAGGAGCTGATCCTCGCCGCCGGCCCGCACACGCCGCTCGCGGCGGCCGTACGCGCCCGCAGGTCGGCGCGTTGAACGTCAGGACAGATGGAAGGGTTACGGGGGTTCGGGTGTCGCAGATGGAGAACGTCGTCGGAGACCGGGTGCTGATCGCCGTGCAGGCGGTCAACATCTCACGGCTCTCGACCCATCCGGTGCCCACGGTCCCCGGCACGCTCATCGTCGTCGCGGGCGCGGGCCCCAAAGACTCCAACGGCGCGGGCAAGTCGTCGTTCATCGCCTCCATCACGGCGCTGCTCGGCGACGAGCAGTGGCGGTTCGCCTCGGGCGCCAAGGCGGTCTCCGAGCTGCTCTTCAACGCCGAGCTGGCCAGCGGCGCGGGCGCCCGCCAGTGGGCCAGCGCCGACCACGGCTACATCGTGGGCGTCTTCGGCCCGCCCGGCATGGACTCCTTCGCCCCGCCGCCTGCCCCGGTCCCGGCCGAGCCGGTCGCCGCTGCCGACCTCACCCTGACCGATGAGGGCGAGGAGGACAGCGGGGAGCTGTTCGAGGTGCCCGACACCTCGGGCGGCGCGATCACCGTGTGGCTCAAGGTCAACCAGGAGGCTCCGCACCTGGAGATCCGCTGGCGGGAGGGCGTCCATCTGGCCGCCTCGCCGTCCGAGGCCGAGCGGGTGGCGCGGGCCGACGAGATCTGGGCGTCGCTGCCGAGGTCGGCGGGCAAGCGCGACGTCGTGGCCCGCGACCTGACCAAGGTGCTCTACGGCGACCGGGTCAGGTGCGTGTCGTTCCTGTCCACGTCCGTGCGCAGCAAGGTCGCCACCAACCTGCTCTCCCAGCCGCTCAACGAGATCTCCCCCGAGCGCGTCTTCGAGGCCATCGCGGCGCTCACCGGCCTCGACGCCGAGCTGGAGCAGGAGCGCGAGGCCCGGCGCGACGAGCACGCCAAGCGGGTGCGGGCGGCGCAGGCGGCCGACCGGCTGGCCGAGTTCGAGGTGGAGTCGAAGGCGCTGCTCGGCACGTTCGACCGCCGCGACCAGGCCCGGGTACGCCTGGCCGAGGCGTTGCGCTGCTGGCGCGGCAGGCAGGCGCGCAAGCTCGCCGACGCCGCCGCCAAAGACGAGCTGCTGGCCGCCGACCTCGACCGCCACCGCGCCGCGGGCGAGTCGGCGACCGAGGAGATCGCGCTGGTCAAGGCCGAGATCGCCACGCTGCGCGAGGACACCTTCGACCGCCAGGTGTCCCAGGCACGCAAGGAGCTGGCCGCCCTGCAGGCCCGTGGCACCAAGCTCGACGCCGACCGCGCGGTGGCCGAGAACTCCGCCGACGAGCTGCGTGCCGCGATCCCGGCACTGGAGGAGACCCGCAGGTTCGCCGACGGGCGTGACGTGCCCGCCGCCGAGGGCGAGCTGCGGCAGGCCGGGCTCCGGCTCAACGAGGCACTCAAGGCGCTCGGCGTGGCCGACCAGGAGGTGTCCTCGGCGCGGGCGGCGCTCGACGACGCGGAGGGCGGCCCGGCCGCGGCCCAGCTCGACGCGCTGTCGGCGGCGGGGGTCGGGGCGACCGGCCTGCTCGACGCCCTCGACGTGGCCGAGCAGGCCCGCGACGCCGCCCTTCCCGGCGCCGGCCTGCGCGGCTGGCCGCACGAGCACGCCGTCATCGTCGACGCCGCGCGGCTCGGCGAGGCGGCCCGCGCCCTGGCCGAGCTGCCGGGGTCCGTGCTGGTCAGCGCGGCCGGGGTGAGCGTGGTGGGGGCGTTCGACGGGGTGGCGACCGGGCGGGAGGCCCGCATCAAGGCCGCCGGCCAGCGGCTCAACCGCGCCGAAGACGCCCAGGAGCACGCCGCGGCGGTGGTGCGCGAGGCCGAGGAGGCCGTCGCCGAGGCGCAGCGGCGGCTGGAGGGCGCGCGGGCCGGGGTGCGGCTGGCGGAGCTGGAGGCCAGGCTGGCCGAGCGGCGTGACCGGCTCGTCGGGCTCAACGCGGCGATCGAGGAGCTGGCGCCGAAGGTCGCCGAGGCCGAGCGGCAGGCGGGCGCGCTCGACTTCCGGGCCCGTACCCGGGACATGGAGATCGAGCGGCTCGACGGGCGGCGGCAGCGGCACGAGAGCGAGCGGGCGCAGGCTCGCGAGCAGGAGGCCAAGGTCACCGCCGAGCGCGAGGCGCTCAGGCTCGACGCGCTGGCCGCCGACTGGGGCGGCACGGTGGAGACCGCCCGCGAGTGGATCGCGGCGCTGCCGGAGGAGCAGCGCCCGCGCGCGGCCGAGGAGTGGTGGCGCGTCGCCGAACGCCACTTCGACCAGGCGTTGCGCGACACCTTCCCCGAGGAGGACGCCGAGATCCCGGAGGAGCTGGCGTTCCTGCTGTCGGAGCGGGGCGGCAGCACGGCGCGCGAGCAGGCGACGTTCGCGGCGGTGTGCGGGGCGCTGGCCTCCTACCTGCGCGGCCAGGAGGAGTACGAGAAGCACCAGCGGCGGCAGATCGAGGCGCAGGTCGTCTCCCGGCAGCGCGACCTGGCGGCGGCGGCCCGGGGCGCCGAGGAGGCGGCGCAGTCCACGGCCGTCCACCGGGCGGCGCTGACGGCGGCCATCAAGGCGAGGCTGACGCGGGTGGCCGAGGAGTTCGAGAAGCTCGACACCTCCTACGGCGGCTACGGCGCGACGCTGGAGTTCCCGGTGCCGCCCGCGCCCGCCGACCCCGAGCAGCGCTGGCAGTGGCGGGTGACGCCGAAGTGGCGGCGGGGCGAGGGGCAGGGGTTCGTGCCGTACAACCGGCGGGCCAACACCGCGCTCATGGACGAGAAGGCCGTCAAGCTGGTGTGCGCGGCGGCCATCGCCTCCTCCGGCGGCGGCCATCTGTGCCTGGTGCTCGACGAGCTCGGCCGCAACCTGGGCAAGGAGCACCGCAGGGAGGCGGTCGCGCTGTTCCGGCGGATCGGCGAGACGTACGGCATCACGGTGATCGGGGCGCTGCAGGACGACATGGAGCCGTACGCCATCGACGCCTGCGGCCAGTACGTCAAGCTGCGGCGGTCGTCGGACGCGATGCCGTACAACGAGCCACCGGTGATCGTCGGCCACGACCAGCACGCCGAGCGGGTGCGCGCGCTGGCCGCGTACGTCGACCGCGGCCAGCCGGTCGAGCAGCCGGTGTAGCAGGCACCGGGGAGGGCGGGTCAGGCGGCGCGGCCGAGTTCGTCGGCCGCCAGGGCCCGGCGGAAGTCCTCCCCCGCGTGCTCGATGGCCGTGAGCTGCACCGCCTCGCGCCGGAACACCATCGACAACCCCCAGTCCGCCAGTACCCGCGCCTTGTGGTTGAACGTCGGCACCCACGCCAGGTGGTACGCCCGGTGCGCCAGCCACCCCAGGAACCCGGTCAGCCGGATCGCGTGCACCTGGGCCACGCCCTGGTGGTGGCCGAGCCCGGCCACCGACCCCAGGTACGCGTGCCGGTACGCCTTCAGCCGGCGTCCTCTGACGTGGGCCGCCAGGTTGCGGGCGAGCAGCTTGGCCTGGCGCACCGCGTGCTGCGCGTTGGGCGCGGTGAACGTGCCCGGACGGGTCAGGTCGGGTACCGCCGCGCCGTCGCCGGCCGTGAACGCGTCCTCCAGCCCGGCCACCGTCAGGTATTCGGTGGCCCGCAGCCGTCCGGCCTCGTCCACGGGCAGCCCGCTGTCGGCGGCGAGCGGGCCGGGCCGGCCGCCGGCCGCCCACACCAGCGTTCCGGCCTCGATCGACGTGCCGTCCGACAGCCTGGCCACGCCGCCCTCGGCCGAGTTCAGCCGGGTCTCCAGCCGCACGTACACGCCGCGGGTGCGCAGCGCGTCGACGGTCCAGCGGCCGAGGCCGGGGTGGAGTTCGGGCAGGATGCCGCCGGTCGCCTCGACCAGGGTCCAGCTCAGGTCGGCGGGCGCGATCCCGTCGTGGTAGCGCAGGGCCTCGTCGGCCAGCCCCTGCATCTCGGCCAGCGCCTCGACGCCCGAGAACCCGCCGCCGACCACCACGAACGTCAGCGCCCTGCGCCGCACCAGCGGGTCGTCGGTCGAGGCGGCCGCGGCGAGCTGGGCCAGGACGTGGTTGCGCAGGTGCACGGCCTCGCCGAGGCTCTTGAACCCGACCGCGTGCTCGGCCAGCCCCGGGACGGGCAGCGCGCGGGTGATCGACCCGGCCGCCATCACGAGGATGTCGTACGTGAGCGTCCTGGCCGGCCCCTGGACCGGCTGGAACCGCGCGGTGCGGGCCTCGTGGTCGACGCGGGTGACGTTGCCGGTGAGCACGCGGGCGCCCTTGAGCACCCGGTTGAGCGGGGCGACGACGTGGCGGGGCTCGATCGTCCCGCCGACCGCCTCGGCCAGAAACGGCTGGTACGTCATGTACCCCCGCGGATCGACCACGGTGACCGTCACCTCGCCCGACCGGATCAGCCGCCGCAGCCCGCGGGCCGTGTACATCCCGACATATCCACCGCCGACGATCAGAATGTGCTTGCTCATCGTCCGCTCCTCCTCATCAGGTTCTTCACCAGGAGGACGAGACAGCCCCGGCGGATGTGACAGGAAAAGCCGGACTACCGGAGTGAGATGTCGCCGGTCTCCGGCAGGGCGAGCAGGCAGAGCAGGCTCAGCAGGGCCATCGCCGAGACGTAGAGGCCGACGCCCATGACGCCGAGGCCGCTCGTCTGCAGGCTGGTGGCGATCAGCGGCGGCACCGCCCCGCCTAGCACGCCGCCGAGGCTGTAGGCGACCGAGGCGCCGCTGTAGCGGAACTCCGTCCTGAACAACTCGGGCAGGTACGCCCCCATCGGCCCGAAGATCAGCCCCATCAGCCCGAGCGCGCCGGCCAGCGCCACCCCGGCCAGGACGACCGACCCGGTCTCCATCAGCGGGAACATCACCAGCCCCCACGCGACGGCGACGGCCGTGCCGGTGAGGAGGGTGCGGCGGCGGCCCAGCCGGTCGCTGACCAGCGCCGAGACGACCGTGCCCGCCGCCATGAACAGCACGCCGACCATGGTCAGGGTCAGCATGGTGGTCTTCGGGATGCCGAGGGTGGCGGTGCCGTAGGACAGGCAGTAGGTGGTGGCGGTGTAGAAGAGCGTGTAGGCGACGGTCATCGCCCCGGCGGCGAGCAGCACCCGCCGCCACTGGTGGCGCATCAGGCCGGCGAACGGCACCTTGGCGATGCGGCGCTGGTCCAGGGCGGCCCGGAAGACCGGCGTCTCGGAGATCCGCAACCGCACGTACAGGCCGACGACCACGAGGAGCAGGCTGGCCACGAACGGCAGGCGCCAGCCCCAGCCGCCGAACTGCTCGTCGGTCAGCGTCTCGCCGAGGATCAGGAAAAGCCCGTTGGCCACGATGAACCCGGCCGCGGGGCCGAGCTGCGGGAACATCGCGTACAGGCCGCGTCTGCCGGGTGGGGCGTGCTCGGTGGCCAGCAGCGCCGCGCCGCCCCACTCGCCGCCGAGGCCGACGCCCTGGGTGAACCGCAGCAGCACCAGCAGCACGGGCGCGGCCACGCCGATGGCCGCGTACCCGGGCAGCAGTCCGATCGCCACCGTGGACAGGCCCATCACCAGCAGCGAGACGACCAGCATCGACTTGCGCCCGACGCGGTCGCCCCAGTGACCGAACAGCGCCGACCCGAGCGGACGCGAGACGAACGCCACCGCGAACGTCGAGAACGCGGCCAGCCGGCCGGCCACGGGGTCCATGCCGGGGAAGAACGCGGTGTTGAGCACCAGCGCGGCGGCGGTCCCGTAGATGTAGAAGTCGTAGAACTCGATCGCGGTGCCCATGAGGCTGGCCATGGCGATCCTGGTCGTGCTGGGCGCCGAGACCCGGGGGGAAGTCTTCACTTCATGTCTCACTATCCGGACTGACATCTTGTCAAGCGGTACAACGACGCTACCACCTGCGCAATGTCACACAGCCGCCCGATAGATTCGACCGCAAACGTCGTCTTTTGGGAGGACCGCACCTTGGCCGTGGAACTGGTCATCTTCGACTGTGACGGGGTGCTCGTCGACAGCGAGCGCATCTCGGTACGCGTGGGCACCGCCGCCCTGCGCCGCCTGGGCTGGACGATCGACGAGACCGAGTACGCCGAGCGCTTCGTCGGCTGCAGCAACGAGTACTGGGACGAGCAGGTCGGCGAGACGCCCCCCGGCTGGCACGACCAGATCACCCAGGAGTACCTGGCCGCGATGGAGGCCGAGCTGCGTGCCATCGAGGGCATCGAGGTCGCCCTCGACCGCCTGGACATCCCCTACTGCGTGGCCTCCAACGGCCGGCACGCCAACGTCCGCAACAGCCTGGAGCTGACCGGCCTCGCCCGGCGTTTCGACGGCCGCGTCTTCAGCGCCGAGGACGTGGCCCGCGGCAAGCCGGCCCCCGACCTGTTCCTGCACGCCGCGGCCACGATGGGCGCCGCGCCGGAGGGGTGCGTGGTGATCGAGGACAGCCCGTTCGGGGTGCGGGCGGCGATGAGCGCGGGGATGCGCTGCCTGGCGTTCGCGGGCGGCCTGACACCACCCGCACGCCTGTCCGGCCTGGGCGCCACCCTCTTCCACGACCCCACCACGATCCCCGACCTCATAGCCGACCTCCCCTGACACCCCGACCGGCCCGGCCCCCGCCCCTCCCGACCGGCCCCGAGGGCGCCCCGAGAAGGGGCGGTCACACCTCGCCGTATCGGGTGGGCGGGCAGGTGGGGTCGAGGCGGTCGGCGGTGCGGCGTAGCGAGTGCGCGAGCCGCGCCCGTACCGCGACCCGCTCCGGGTCCCGCCTGCGCGGCGCCCCCGGCAGCGCCGCGTCGAGCGAGCCGCGCAACCCCATCGCCGTCCGGTGCGCGAGAACCTGCATGGCATCCATGTCTCTCCTCCTTAATCAATTAAGACCTTAATCAATTAAGAACGCACCGGCAAGGCCGTTCGATACGGTTGGACGATGGCAAGGGTCACCCTGCAGACGATCGCCGACAGGCTCGGCGTGTCCCGCGCCACCGTGTCGTACGCCTTCTCCCGGCCCGACCAGCTCAGCGACGGGCTGCGGCGGCGCATCCTGGAGGTGGCCGACGAGCTCGGCTACGCGGGCCCCAACCCGACGGCGCGCTCGCTCCGGCTCGGCCGCGCCGGCGCGCTCGGCCTGCTGTTCAGCGAGACGCTGGCCTACGCCTTCGCCGACCCGTACGCGCTCGGGTTCTTCCAGGGGCTCGCCACGGCGGCCGAGGAGGCGGGCGTCGGCCTGCTCATCCTGCCGCTGCCGCACGGCGACCGGCGCAGCGACACCGTGCGTGACGCGGTGGTCGACGCGTTCTGCGTGGTCTCGCTGCCCGACGGCCATCCGGCGCTGGCCGAGGTGCTGGCCAGGAAGCTGCCCGTCGTGGTGGTGGACGAGCCGTACGTGCCCGGCCACCCCTTCGTCGGCATCGACGAGCCCGCCGCCGGGGCCGCCGCCGCCGCGCACGTGCTCGGCCTCGGGCACCGGCGGGTCGCGGTGGCCATGGTCGGCCTGCACGACGACGGCCACACCGGCTGGGCCGACCGCGCCCGCCAGGAAAGTGCGGTGTTCGCGGCGATGCGCGCCCGGCGCGGCGGCTACCAGACGGCCTGCGAGCAGGCCGGCCTCGACTGGGACGACGTGCCCTGCTACGAGGTCGCCAGGAACTCGCGGGAGGCGGGCAGGAAGGCCGGCCACGCGCTGCTGCGGCTGGACCCCCGGCCCACGGCGATCCTGACCAACACCGACGTGCTCGCCCTCGGCGTCCTCGACGCCGCCGCCGACCTGGGCCTCGACGTGCCGGGTGAGCTGTCGGTCGTCGGGTTCTCCGACAGCGCGGCCGAGGAGGCGGGGCTCACCACGATCCGGCAGGCCAAGCAGGAGATCGGGGAGGCGGCCGGGCGGCTGCTGCTGTCGGGGGCCGCGGCCCGGCCGGAGCGGCGGCTGTTCCCGTACGAGCTGATCGTGCGCGCCTCGACCGCGCCGCCGCCTGGCTGACCAGACGCCTAGCCGACCAGGGTCGAGCCCCTGCGGGTCTTGCCCACCTTGAGCTGCACGGGGATCCGGGTACGCAGCTCGCCGACGTGGCTGACGATGCCGACCGCGCGTCCGCCGTCGCGCAGCCCGTCGAGGATGTCGAGCACGTCGTCGAGGGTGTCCTCGTCGAGGGTGCCGAAGCCCTCGTCCACGAACAGCGTGCCGACCTCCGCGCCGCCCGCCTCCGCCGTGACCACGTCGGCCAGGCCGAGCGCGAGCGCGAGCGAGGTGATGAAGCTCTCGCCGCCCGACAGGGTCGCCGGGTCGCGGTCGACTCCGGTCCAGGCGTCGGCCACCTTCAGGCCCAGGCCGCCGCCGGACCGGGCCCGTGATCCGGCGGTCTTGCGCAGGTCGTGCCGGAGCAGGTAGCGGCCGGACGACATGTGGTCGAGGCGCTCGTTGGCGGCGTCGACCACCTGCCTGAGCCGCTCCCCCAGCACGAACGAGGTCAGGCTCATGTTCCACTGGTTGTCGCCGGACGTGCCCGAGGCCAGCGCCGCCATCCGTTCGGCCAGCCGGTGCCGCTCGGCCGCGGGACGCCACCGTTCGATGCGCGCGGCCAGCTCATCGCGCAGCTCGGCGAGGCGGGCGGCCCTGGCCACCGCCCGGTCGCGCTCGCTCGCCAGCCGTGTGTGCGCCTCCTCCGCCGCGTCTCTGCCGGCCGCGGCCGCCGCCAGGTCCGGCTCGGGCTCGGCGGCCGCGGCGATCAGCTCGGGGTCGGCGAGCAGGGCGGTGACGGCGGCGTGCTGGTCGTCCAGCCGCCGCAGCAGCTCCGTCTTGCCCTCCCGCTCGGCCGGGCTCCGGTACGCCTCCTCGGCCTCCCGCACGTCGGCGAACCCCGCCTCGGCCGCCGCCCGCCCGGCCGCCTCGGCCGCGGCGTCGAGCTCACCGGCCGCCGCGACCGCCGCCCTGGTGGCCTCCAGCGCCTCGCGCAGCAGCTCGGCCTCGTCGTTGAGCCTGGACAGGCGGGCCGTCAGGGTCGTGTCCCCGCCCCGGGCCGCGTCGAGCCGTGCGCCCAGCCGCCCGGCGTCCGCGCTCAGCTCCTCATGTCTGGTACGCCCGGCCGCCACCCGCGCCGCGATGCGGCGTCCGCGTTCCTCCAGCTCGGCACGTTCGCGGCCGAGCGCGGCGACCTCGGCCGCCAGCCTCGTCTCCTTGGCCGCCACCGCCGCGAGCCGCCGCAACTCCTCCTCGGCCGCGGCCAGCACCCGCCTCCCGTCGACCCCACCCGGGGTCTCAGGAAGGGGATCTGCCGTGAGCGGGCGCTCGACGAGCAGGGTCCCGGGGTGCAGGGTCTGGGCGAGGCGGGTGTGGAGGCGGGTGCGTTCGGCGGTGAGCCGGGTGCGGTGGGCGTGGTGGGCGGCGAGCGCCTCGGCGATCTCCCTGGCCCGGTCGCGGACGTGGTCACGATCGCCTTCGAGGCGGTCGAGCGCGTCGGCGAGGGCGGGCTCCCGATCGGCGACCGACCGCAGCCGGGCCAGTTCCTCCTCGGCCGCGAGCACGCGCCCGGCCGCGGTGTCGGCGGACAGCCCCTCGGTGGCCTCAGAGGCGTCGGCGAGCCGGGACTCGATCGAGGCCAGAGCACGTTCGGCGGCCTCCCGGTCGGCGGCGGCGGCCTCGTGGGCGGTCTCGGCGGCGTGCTCGTCATCGGGCGAGGGCGCACTGGGCGCCGGGGCCGCGGGCACGGGGTGGTGCTCGGAGCCGCAGACCGCGCACGGACGCCCGTCGGCCAGATCGCGGGCCAGCTCGGCCGCCATGCCGTCGATCCTGGCCTGACGCAGGTCGAGCCAGCGTTCGCGAGTCTCCTGGGCGCGGTCCACCAGGACCTGGTGGGCGGCGGCGGCCGACTCCAGGTCGGCGGCGAGGGCGTCGCGGCGGTGGGCGGCCTCCAGGACCGCACGGGCTGCGTCGAGACGGGCGGCGGCGGCGGGCACGGCCGCCGCCTCGGCGCGCACCTCGGCCAGGGCTGCGCCCGCCGCGGCCAGCCGGGCGGGCAGCTCGGCCTCGGCCGCCGCCACCTCGGCCTCGCGCTGGGCCAGCGCTTCGAGCTCACCGGCCAGCGCGGCGAGCTCCCGGTCGACGTCGATCAGGTCGGCGGCGGCGTCGCGGACGGCCTGGGCCGCCGGGATGCGCGCCGCGGCCACCCGCGCCCCGGCGAGCCTGCCCTCGGCGTCCGCGACCAGGCCGGGCAGGACGGCGAGCCGCGCGGCGACGGTCTCGTCGGCGCTGACCAGCTCGGCCAGCTCCTGCTCCACCCGCGCCAGGTCGCGCCGGACGACCGACAGCCGGGCCTCCTCGGTGAGCAGCTCGGACAGCCGGGCCAGCTCGGCCCGGCGCTCCCGCTCCAGGCCCTCCAGCTCCTCCACCGACGGCTGCCCGCCGCCCGCCGGCCCCTCGACGCTCGGCGCGGGGCGGCGGGCGAGGAGGGGGCGGGCGCGGGCCAGGGCGTCGGCGACCATGGCGCGGGCCTTGGCGGCGGCCTCGGCGCGTTGCCCGGCGGCCGTGATGAGCGGGAGCACGCGGTCGGCGCGGGCGGCGTCGTCGATGACGGCCTGGAGGTCGGCGCGTTCGTCGGCGCGCTCGTCGAGGGTGCGGCGCAGGGTCAGGGCCTCGGCGTGGCGGCGGCGGCGTTCGGCGAGGGCGGCGGCCTGCTCGAACCGGGACCGCGCCGCACGTACGGCCTCGCCCGCGGCGGTGTGCCGCTCCTCGCACCGGTGGACGACGGCCCGCGCCGCGTCCAGCAACGCGCCGGCCCATCCGAGCGGATCGTCGGCCGCCGAGGGCGGATCCCCCTCCCCGGCACCACCGTCCGGCGCGGAGGCGAGGACGGGGCCGGCGGCTTCCTCCAGGCGTTCGACGGCGAAGGCCACCTCGCGACCCAGCTCCTGCTCCTCCCGCCCCGTGGCCCGCCGCCGCTCGGCCAGCCACGCCTCGGCGTGGGTGAACACCTTGACGGTGAACAGCCGCTCCAGCAGCCGGGCGCGGTCGTCGCCGTCGGCGCGCAGGAACTTGGCGAAGTCGCCCTGCGGCAACATGACCACCTGGCAGAACTGCTCGGCGTTCATCCCGAGCAGCCCGCCCACCAGGTCGCCCGCCTCGTCGAGCCGGGTGGTGAGCCCCTGCCAGGCGGCCCCGCGGCGCTCCTCGACGACGACCTTGGCCTTCTCCTCGGTGAACCCGGTGCCGCGCAACTTGGGACGCTGCCACGACGGCGACCGCCGGATGCGCAGCGAACGGCCCCGGATCGTGACCTCCAGCGTCACCGAAGGGCCGGTGCCGGCGGGCGCGTGGTCGCAGCGCAGGCTGCGGGCGCTGTTGCGCTGGCCGGGCACGACGCCGTAGAGGGCGAAGCAGAGGGCGTCGAGGATCGTGGTCTTGCCCGCCCCGGTGGGCCCGTGGATGAGGAACAGGCCCGCCTCGGTGAGGGCGTCGAAGTCGACCGTCTCGGTGCCGGGGAAGGACCCGAAGGCCGTGAGGGAGAGCTGGTGCGGCCGCATCTACGCCATCGCCTCCTTCACCCGCGACGCCTCGACCGCCTGTCTCAGCAGGTCTTCCTCCTCGGGCGCGGCGGGCTCGCCGCGCACCTCGCGGACGAAGTCGAGGGCGACCTCTGCCTCGGGCCGCCCGCTGACCTTCACCGGCCCGGCGGCGGGCGCCGCGCCCACCGGCTCGAACGACAGGGCGAGGGCGTGCGGGAAACGGGCCCGCAGCCGGTCCATGGCCTGCTTGGGACGGACGGCGTCGGTCAGGGTGATCTGCAGCCAGTGGTCTTCGTAGGAGGAGAAGGCGGGCAGGGTCAGCAGGTCGTCGAGGTCGCCGCGGAGCCGCCCGACCGGCCGGGGCACGGGCGCGGGCACGAACTCCGCGCCCGAGCCGAGCGTGACCAGCCAGCAGCCCTTGACGTGGCCGGTCTCGGAGAAGGAGTAGGCCAGCGGGGAGCCGGAGTAGCGCACGGTCTCGGACATGCGCTGCCGCCCGTGCAGGTGGCCGAGCGCGACGTAGTCGACGCCGTCGAAGGCCGCCAGGGGGACGTGGGACACGCCGCCCACGCTGATGTCGCGCTCGCTGTCGCTGGCCTGCCCGCCGGTCACGAAGCAGTGGGCCAGCACGACGGCGGCCCGATGGCGGACGGCGTCGGCGCGGACCCGGCTCATCGCGTGGGAGATCGCGGCGGTGTGGCCGCGGTCGGGCAGCTGCCAGGGGGTGCGCACCAGCTCGGGCTCCAGGTAGGGGATGCCGTAGAAGGCGACGTCGCCGACCAGCACCGGCTCCCACGACTGCGCGGGCTCGGTGCGGACGTGCACCCCCGAGGACTCGAACAGCGCCGACCCGAACCCCAGCCGCAGCGCCGAGTCGTGGTTGCCGCTGATCAGCACCACCCGCGCCCCGGCGGCGCGCAGGCGGGCGAGCGCGTCGGAGAGCAGGGCCACCGCGTCGACCGGCGGCAGGGCGCGGTCGTAGACGTCGCCGGAGACGGCCACGACGTCGACCCGCTCGGCGCGCACCGTCTCGACCAGGTGGTCGACGAACGCGGCCTGCGCCCCGAGCAGGCTCTCCCGATGGAAGGAGCGCCCGAGGTGCCAGTCGGAGGTGTGCAGGATCCGCATGTCGCAGGAAGCTAACATCTCTCACCGACAAATGCGGCCCCTCCCGTCACAGAAGCCGGGAGTAGGCTGGATGATCAGCGGGCAAACCAACGCACATGGGGAGGCCGATGCGCACTGGCCGTGGCACCTTGAGCGTCGCCGCCGGCCTGGCGCTGGTGGCTCTCGCGTCGGTCGGCTACGTGTTGCCGCCCGCGTTCGACCCGCCGCCGCTGAAGGCGGACCCGGCGTTCGCGGCGATCCCCCCGCAACCGGCGGACGAGCTGCGCCCGGTGGTGGCGGCCGCCCCCGTGCGGCGGGAGGAGATCTCGCTGCCGGCCGAGGGCCAGCGGCTGGAGGGCACCTTACGCGTGCCGCTCTCGCCCGGCCCGCACCCGGCGATGGTGTTCGTGTCGGGGTCGGGCAACGGGTCGCGGACGGAGTTCACGCCGCAGGCGGAGTTCCTGGCCAGGGCGGGCGTGGCGACGATCGCGTTCGACAAGCGGACGGTCGGCTACGACTTCCGCGACCGCGACTTCGGGCTGCTGGCCGACGACGCGCTGCGCATGGTGGAGTACCTGCGCACCCGGCCGGAGGTGGACGCCTCCCGCGTCGGGCTGTGGGGGGTCAGCGAGGGCGGCTGGGTCGTCCCGATCGCGGCGGCGAAGAGCGCGGCGGTGGGCTTCGCGGTGCTGGTCTCCTCGCCGAACGTCTCGCCGCTGCGGCAGGTCGCCTGGGCCCTGAACGAGCAGCTGCTGCGGCTGCACGCCCCCATCGGCGCCCGCGACCTGCTGACCAGGGCGATGGGCGGCGTCGGCCTCACCTTCCTGCGTTACGACGCGATGCCGGCCTTACGGCAGGTCAAGCAGCCGGTCCTGGCGTTCTACGGCACGACCGACCCCTCGATCCCCTTCGTGGAGTCCACCAAGGCGCTGGTCACGGCGCTCGCCGAGGCGGGCAACGACCGGTACACGATCCGCTTCATGGGCAATGGCGACCACGCGATGCGGGTCAACGGCGGCCCGTTCACCAAGGGCTACCTGGAGACGCTGGCCAACTGGATCACCGGCCTGCCGGCCACCGCCAGGCCGGCGGCGCACATGGCGGGCAGCACGCCGGTCCAGCGGTTCGAGGCCAGCGACGTGCCCGCGGCCCCCTGGTACGCGGGGGGCACGATGCTCGGGCTGACCGTCTGCCTGGCCGCCGTCGGGTACGTGGCGGGCCCGGTGGCGGCGATGGTCGTCCGGCTGCGCGGCCACGGCAGGCCGCCGGTCGAGACCAACGCCCGGCTGTGGCCGCCGATCAGGCGCAGGCTGCGCAGGATGGCGTGGACGGGCCTGGGCCTGCTGGCCTCGGTCGTGGCGTTCATCATGCTGCTGGTGCTGTTCTCGGTGAACCAGGCGGGCGCCTGGCCGGCCGTGCTGGCGGGCTGGCTGGTGGTCCGCGTGCTGGCCGCGCTCATGCTGGTCCAGGAGGTCACGGCGGTGGCCGCGTACGTGTCGGCGTTGCGGGAGGGCATGCAGCCCACCCGGTGGCAGTACGTGGCGATCGGCGGCGTGCTCGGCGGCACCGGGCTGCTCCTGGTGGCGGCGGCCTACTACGGCCTGTTCTCGTTCCCCTGGTAGGAAGTGCCCCGGTAGGAAGTGCCCTGGTAGGCGTTCATCCAGCGGTCGAGCTCGGCGAAGACCTGCTTGCGCGCGGGCTCGGCCGACAGCACCAGGTCGTGCACGCCGTCCTGGATCCGCACGCAGGTGACGTGGGGGCCGATCGAGGTGGCCCAGCGGGCCATGTGCTCCGGGTCGAGCACGATGTCGGCCGAGCGCGCCTCGGGCACGAAGTCGCGTACCCGCAGGCCGGTGGAGGAGGCGAGGACGAGCACCGGCACGTCCACCGCCAGCCCGCGGTGCAGCCGCCGCTGGGCCCGCCGGATGGCGGCCAGCCACATGGCGTGCACGGAGAACCCGACCAGCGGCTTGAGCTCCAGGTCATAGTCCCATTCGCCCTGTTCGGTGCGGTGCAGGCTCTGGCCGTAGGCGGTGCTGATGCCCAGGGGCAGCGGGCGCCGGACGTAGGACATCGGGGTCTTGAGCAGGTCGGCGGCCAGCCGGAGCGGGGCCGGCACGTTGAGGTCGAGGAACGGGCTGTTGAGCACGAGTCCCTGCACCAGGCCCCGGCCGCGGGCCCGGTCGGCCCACAGCGCGGCGATCAGGCCGCCGGTGGAGTGGGCGTTGACGGTCAGCTCGTCGTGGTCGCGGCGGATGAGGCGGACTGCCTCGTCGATCTCGGGGAAGTAGTCGGTGACGCTCCTGATCAGCCCCCTGGTCTGGTGCGGGAGCAGGGAGCGGCCGTACTTGCGCAGGTCGAGGGCGTAGAAGTCGATGCCGCGCTGGACGTAGTGGTCGGCCAGATGGTCCTGGAAGAAGTAGTCGGTGAACCCGTGGACGTAGAGCACCGCCCTGCGCGAACCGGTCTTCCTGGAGATCAGGGTCGCGACGACCTCGCCCTCGAAGTCGGGCTGCATGGGGAGAACGGTGATCTCGTACATATCAGACAGAATATGGATTGTCCGGCCATGTGGGGACGCCGGATGGAAGGTCGGTGCTCACCTTCATCGGGAAGTCGGCCGGGCGCTTCTCCAGGAACGCCGTCACCCCCTCCACCGTGTCGGCCGCGCCCCCGAGCTCGGCCATGAGCCTGGAGTCGGCGGCGTGCGCCTCCCACGGCGAGGCCGCCGACAGGCCCGACCACATCAGCCTGCGCACGGCGGCGACGGAGACGGCCGAGGTGTTGTCGGCGATCTCGCGGCCCAGCGCGTACGCGGCGGGCAGCAGCTCCTCGTCCGGCAGCACCCGCGACACCAGGCGGCCCTCCAGTGCCTCGGCGGCGGGGAAGACCCGGCCGGTCACGGCCCACTCCATGGCCCGGGAGATGCCGACCACCCGGGGCAGGAACCAGCTCGACGCCGCCTCCGTGACGATGCCGCGCCGGGCGAACACGAACCCGAACCTGGCGCTCTCGGCGGCCAGCCGGACGTCCATGGGCAGCGTCATCGTGACGCCCACGCCCACCGCCGGGCCGTTGATCGCGGCGATGACGGGCTTGAGCGAGGCGGCGATCCGCAGCGCGACCGTGCCGCCGCCGTCGCGCGGCGCGCCCTCGACCAGCTCGGCCCCCTCCCGGTGGCCGAACGTGCCACCACCGCCGCCCAGGTCGGCCCCCGCGCAGAAGGCCCGCCCGGCTCCCGTGACCACCACCGCGCGCACGTCGTCGTCGGCGTCGACGAGGTCGAACGCGCTGATCAGCTCGGCGCGCATGGTCAAGGTGAACGCGTTGAGCCGCTCGGGGCGAGACAGTGTGATGGTGGCGACGCGATCGGCCACGTGGTACTCGATCTCGGAGAAGGCCATGACCCGAATCTTATTCGGTTACCGATGTTCACCCTCCGATAAAGACATATTTCGCATTCGATGCGTAGGCTGCCCGCGCTGTCCGTACCTGCGGGTTACGGTGGAGTTCGGGGAACGGGGATGGCCGTGCAGGGTAAGGAACCGGTGAGCGCGGGAGCGGTCCTCGGCTGGCTGGCGCTCTCGGCGCTGGCGCCCGGGGCCGCGCATCTGCGTGCCGGCCGGCGCACGGCCGGCCTGATCCTGCTGTCGTGCTACTTCGCCGGCCTGCTGGCGCTGCTGGCGCTGGCGCTGACGACCGACAACCTGCTGGGCTCGCTGACCCAGGACTCGTGGCTGACCGCGATCGTCGTCGGCGCCGCGGCGCTGGGCGTCGCCTGGTTCGCGGTGATCGTGCACTCCTTCGTGGTACTGCGTCCCGGGCGGCTGCCGCAGAACGGCCAGATCCTGGCCGGCACCCTCGCGGGGCTGCTCGCCGTCGCCGTGGTGGTGCCGTTCGGGCTGGTCGCGCAGAACGTGTGGACGTACCAGAAGACCCTCGGCGACATCTTCACCGGCCCCGAACCGGCCGAACCGGCCGTACCGGCCGGGCAGGAGCCGCCGCAGGACCCGTGGGCCGGGCGGGAGCGGGTCAACATCCTGCTCCTCGGCGGCGACGCCGACGACAACCGCACCGGCGTGCGCACCGACAGCATGAACGTGGCCAGCATCGACGTGAAGTCCGGCAACACCGTGCTGGTCAGCCTGCCGCGCAACCTGGAGAACGTGCGCTTCCGCCCCGGCACGCCCATGGCCCAGCGTTTCCCGGACGGCTTCCGCCTGCCGCCCGACCCCGGCGGCGGCCGCAGCGACCTGCTCAACAGCGTCTGGGAGTACGCCGACGCCCACCCGGAGATCTTCGGCGGCCGCCGGCAGCAGGGCCCGCAGGTGCTCATGGACACCATCGGCTACACCCTCGACCTGAAGATCGACTGGTACGCCCTGGTCAACATGTGGGGCTTCGCCCGGCTCATCGACGCCATCGGCGGCATCACGCTCACCGTCGAGCAGGACGTGGTGTTCGGCAAGTACAACGAGGGCCTGGTCAAGGCCGGCACCAGGAAGCTCAAGGGCGCCGACGCGATGTGGTACGCCCGCTCCCGCACCTACAGCGACGACTACACCAGGATGCGGCGGCAGCGCTGCGTGCTCGGCGCGCTGCTGGACCAGGCCGACCCGGCGACCGTGCTGGCCCGCTTCAACCGGATCGCGCTGGCCGCCAAGGAGCTGATCAGGACCGACATCCCGCGCTCGATGCTGACGAACCTGGTGCCGCTCGCGCTCAGGGTCAAGAACGCGAAGGTGACGAGCCTGCAGTTCGTGCCGCCGCTGATCCGCACCGGCTACCCCGACTGGGACAAGATCCGCCGGCTGACCGCCAAGGCCGTGCGCGACTCGGCCGCGGCCACGTCCGCCGTCGCCGCCTCGGCGAGCCCGTCGGCGAGCCCGTCGGCGACGGAGGGTTCGTCGCCCAGGAAGTCCGGCAAGCCGTCCACCCAGCCCTCCGCGCCGCCGACCAAGGGGCTCACCGAGGGATGCGGCGCGGGTTGAGCCGGACGCCCTGATGACTCGGTCGCGGATGGCATGCTGGGTGGACCGGCAAATCTGGAGGAGATTCGCGATGTCCCACCCCCTCGGCAGCTCACCCGCCGTCCGGCACACCCCTCTCGACGCCGAGGAGAGAGTACGGGCCGAGGCCGGCTTCGTGCCCCTCGTGGCCCAGCAGCTCGCCGAGAACGGCCGGTTCCGGGTGAGCGCCGACAGCGCCGAGCTGGTGGAGGTGTTCCAGGGGGTCGCCCGCAAGGTCGGCGAGCTGCTCGGCCGGCCGGTGGTCAGCTACTCCAACGGCCGCTACATGGTGATCACCTTCGCTCAGGACTCACCGGTGGGCTGAGGCGGGAAGGCGGTCCAGGAGGGCGCGCAGGATCCGGTGGGGGTGCGTCCACAGCAGGGCGCCGCCGGCGCCGGGCACGACGTGCCGCACGGCTCCCGGGATGCGGGTGGTCAGGCCCTCCCCCTGGTCGGGCGAGTGGGTGGCGTCGTGCTCGCCGTACCAGACGTCGACCGGCACCGTGATCGACGACAGGTCGATGCCCCAGCGGCCCATCGCCAGGACGGTGTCGCGGGCGTAACCGGCCGGCCCCTGCGCGAACGCCTCCCCCAGCGCCTCGCGGTATCCGGCGGCGAACTCGGGCCGCTGGTAGACGGCCAGGTCGCAGGCCGGGCTGCCGCCCATCACCAGGTCCCACATCGCCTGCGGGGTAAAGCCCGCGAAGACCCGCTCGGCGGCCTCCGGGTCGTGCGTGGACAGGTCCGTCAACTGCCGCAGCTCGGCGGGCAGCACGCCGGCGAAGCGGGGGGCGGCCACCTCGTCGGCGGCCGAGACCAGGGCCAGCGCGCCGGTCACACCGGCGGCGGCGCAGGCGAGCGCGAACGGGGCGCCCTGCGAGTTGCCCACCATGGCCGGACGCCCGAGGCCGCGCAGCCCGGCGAAGACCTCGACGTCGGCGGCGAAGCCGGCGAACGTGCGGCCCGGCGCGGGGGTGGAGGCGCCCAGTCCGGGCCGGTCCAGGGAGATCAGGCGCACGCCGAGGTCGTCGGGCGCCGCCGCGCCCATGCCGAGCCGGCGGCTGGTGGCGGCCCCCGGGGACAGCAGGACCGGCCTCCCGTCCGGCGGCCCCCACTCGGCCCAGCCCAGGAGGCGGCCATCGGGCAGCCGTTCGGTGCCCGTGCGGGCAGGACGTGCGACCAAGGCGTTCATGCGCCCATCATCTCGTGCGCACCTCGGGGTGTCTCCACCGGTTTTCCGTGGCACGCCGGGCCGGCCGGCGGGTGAATCCGCAGGTCATCCTGCACACTGGGCTTGTGCTCATCGACCTGGTCCCGCCCTTCGAAGGGCGTCACTGTGAGACGACCACCGCCGGCACGCTGCTGCGGCACGCGGGCGTGGAGCTGTCGGAGGCGATGCTGTTCGGGCTGGGCGAGGGGCTGAGCTTCATCTACTGGGACAGCGGCTCGCTGGACGTCCCGCTGATCGGCGGGCGGGTCAAGCCGCACGCGCTCACCGAGAAGCTGGCCGCCGCGCTCGGGTTCACGCTGGACACGCAGGAGACCTCCTCGCCCATCACGGCCTGGTCGAACGTCCGCCGGCACCTCGACGAGGGCGTCCCGGTCGGGATCCGGCTCGACTGCTTCCACCTCGACTACGTGCGGACGCCCTACCACTTCGGCGGCCACTACGTGGCGATGGTCGGCTACGACGAGGGCCACGCCCACCTCGTGGACACCGCCCAGCAGGGCACCCGCAACCGGGTCCCGCTCGACTCGCTCGAACGGGCCCGCGCGGCGACCGGGCCGATGACGGCGCACAACCTGTCGTACACGCTGGGGCCGTGCGCCGAGCCCGACCTGCCGCACGCCATCAGGGCGGCCGTCCGGTCCACCGCCGCCGCCTTCCTCAACCCGGCGATGAGGAACGTCGGCTACCGGGGCATCGAGCAGGCCGCCGCGCTCATCCCCACCTGGCTGGAACGCGGGCCGACCGCGCAGCTCACGCGTACGGCCAACCTCATGGAGCGGGGCGGCACGGGCGGCGCGTTCTTCCGCAACCTCTACACCGAGTTCCTGGCCGAGGCCCAGACGATCGCGCCCGGCAAGGCCCTGGAGACGGCCTGCCAGGCGTACATGGCGCTGGCGCCCAAGTGGAGCGAGGTGGCCGACCTGCTGGCCCAGGCCGGGGAGACCGGCCGGCAGCAGCCGCTCGACCAGGCCGGGGCGCTGCTGTACGACCTGGCCGTGCGCGAGCGGCTGGCCATGGAGACGTTGTACGAGGCGGCTTAGCGGGGGCGGCGGAAGGTGGCGCGCCAGCGGTGGCGTCCGCCGTCGCGCAGGTCCTCGATCCGCTCCGCCGTCAGCCCGCCGGTCGCGAACGCCGCGATCTCCGTCGCGGTCAGCGGCCACGGCGGGGCGCCGACCGGCCCGCCGTCCTCGCGGCCGGAGGCGATCACCAGCAACGTGCCCCCGGGGCGGACGAACCCGGCGACGCTCTCGGTGGCGCGGGCGTGCAGCTCCTCCGGGAGGGCCTGCACGGTCATGATCTCCACCACCAGGTCGAAGGCGTGCCGCCAGGCGGCGGGCGGGTCGAGCAGGTCGGCGGTGACGTAGTCGACCGGGCTGTCCGGGAAACGCTCGCGGGCCAGGCGCACGGCCGACGCGCTCACGTCGAAGGCGACCGTCGCGTGCCCGAGGGCCGCCACGTGCTCGGCGTCGTCGCCCAGGCCCGCGCCCACCACGAGCGCCCGCCCGCCGCCGTGGCCGCGTCCGGCGGTCCACTCCGCGAGCAGGAAGTGCGGGGTGCGCGAGTCCCAGGGCACGATCGCGTCGCCGGTCGCCGACTCGGCGTAGAGGTGCTCGAACCAGCCGGTCGGGTCGTCGGCGGCCAGCGATCGGGCGGCCAGCCGCCTGGCGTCGGCGTCGGGGTCGCGCTCGGTCATCGGCTTCCCGGGGCGGTGCTGCGGGTCGGTCATGCGTGGAAGGATTCCTTGGCCAGGCGGCCGAGGCGGCTCTCGTCGATCGTGTGGCCCAGGCCGGGCTGGGTGAGCGGGACGGCGATGACGCCCGCGTTCGCGCCGACCAGCGGCGTGACGATCTGGTTCTGCTTCGGCGGCTGGGTGACGTCGCACGGCAGCGTGCAGCCGGGCAGGCTCGCGATCGCCACCGTGGCCGCCCTGGCCAGGCCTGCTCCCTGGCCGCCCGCGCACTGGATGTCCCAGCCGGCGGCGGCGGCCCGGTCGTGCGCCCGCCGGGCCTCCGACAACGACGGGAAGGCGGTGGGGCGCAGCAGGAGCACCCTGGCGGCGCGCAGGGTCAGGTAGTCGTCCAGCTCGGCGGTCGAGCGCACCTCGACGGCGACCGAGGCGGCCACCTCGTCCTGGAGCGCGGCGTGCGCGTGGACGTCGCCGAGCGGGAAGGGCCGCTCGATGACCTCCAGGCCATAGGAGTCGAGGGCGACGAGCTGGCCGAGGTCGGTGTAGGCGTTGCCGCCGTCGACGGCCAGGGTCAGGGCGGGGTAGGCCCGCCGCACCGCGCGTACGGGCTCGACGTCCCAGCCGGGCCTGATGTCGAGGGTGACGTGCCCGTAGCCGGCGCAGACCTGCTGGTTGACGCGGGCGACCAGGCTCTCGACGGACGGGTCGGGCGCCAGCCGCACGGTGGCCATCACCGAGGTGCGGGTGCCGCCGATCGCGTGCGCGAGCGGCACGCCGCGCATCCTGGTCCACAGGTCCCAGCAGGCCATGTCGACGGCCGGATCGCCGCTCGGCACGGCGTCGGGGTGCTCCCAGTCGACGCCGATCAGCAGCGCGGCCAGCGACTCCTCCAGCCGCGACCAGGCTTTGGGCTCCGGCGAGACGGCCTCGCCCCAGCCGGTCATGCCGCCGTGGTCGGTGAGCTTGACGAGCAGGCTCTCCGACCTCGCGCCGTACGGCAGGACCAGCCGGAAGACCTCCAGCTCCCGCACTCGCGGCATGAACCCCCCTTAAGCCATGACGAGAGAGTCGTCGCGCCTGGTGAAGGCCATCCACGCCGATGCGTTTGGCAGCGTTCTCAGCACTATGACGTTCTCATCACTATGACGCGGTCCCTTCCATAGTGCCTGCCTTGGCGGACTGCACAAAACGGGGGGCCAGCACGACGGCCAGGACGGCGAGCACGACGGTGAATCCGAGCCCCACGGCGTAGTTCTCGCCCGTGGCGGTGAACAGGGCGCCGCTGACCGCGACGGCCACGACGGTGAACACCGACTCGCCGACGCCCACGGCCGCGCTGTTCTGCCCTTCCTCGCCCTCCTTGGACATCTCCAGCACCAGCACGGACACCGTGGGGTGCAGCGCGCCGATGCCGAGGCCGGAGATGGCCATGGCGACGTAGGCGACCGCGATCGGCAGGAAGTCGACGAGCACGAGCGACACCAGCGAGATGCCGACGGCGATCATCGCGGCGCCGCCGCGGATGGCGGCCATGTGGCTGATCGTGCCGCGGCCCTTGATCCAGGAGCCGGTGGACCAGCCGAGCGCGCCCACCGTGAGGACGACGCCGGCGCCGGTGGCGGTCAGGCCGCGCTCTTGGATCAGCATGAGCGGGATGAGCACCTCGGCGGCCATGAGCGAGCCGTAGGCCAGGCCGCGCAGCACGGGAGCGGTCGGCAGGCCGCGGGCGGCGCGCAGCGAGCCGGGCAGCAGCAGCTTGGGCAGCGCCACGGCCAGCAGGACGACGCCGGCCACGAGCAGCGGCAGGCCGGCCAGCTTCGCGGCGCTGCCGTACTGGATGAGGGCGGCGGCGACGGCGGTCAGCGTGGCCCAGACGAGCTTGCGGCCGAGGCCGGGGGCGGGTTCGGCGGAACCGCGCTCGGCCGAACGGCCCGCGGTGCCGCGCCACAGCAGCAGGGCCGCGGGGATGACCAGCGCGGAGACGCCGAGGAAGATCCATCGCCAGCTCACGTTCTCCACGACGAACCCGGCGATGGCCGGGCCGATCATGGAGGGCACCACCCAGGCGGCCGAGAACAACGCGAACACCTTGGGATGCATGGCCCCCGGGAAGACCCGGGCGACCAGCACGTACAGGGAGACCTGGATCAGTCCGGCGCCCAGCCCCTGGACGAACCGCCCGGCGACCAGCACCTCCATCGTGGGCGCGAGCCCGGCGACCAGCAGCCCGGCCACGAAGGTGACCACGCCGACGGCGATCGGCTGCACCGGCCCCCGCACGTCGCTCCACCTGCCGCCGAGCACGGTCGCGATCACGCTGGCCGCCAGGGTGGCGCTGAAGGCCAGGTTGTACAGGCCCATGCCGCCCAGGTCGCCGGCCACGATCGGCATCGCGGTCGCCACCGCCATCGCCTCGAAGGCCACCAGCATGACGAGCGCGACCAGGCCGACGCTGAGCGCCCGGTACTGCGCGGACAACACCCCGGCCGGGGCCGGGGCGACGTCCTCGATCGGATCAACAGTCGTAGTCATGACCGCAAAGCTACGAGGAACCCCGGGCCGGCACATCGGGCGCGGGGCCTAGGCAATTGGGCCTAAGGCATGCGCGACTCGATGCCGTCGAGCAGCAGTTCGAGGCCGTAGCGGAAACGTTCCTCGCCGTCGGCGGCGATCAGGTCGTCGATGTGCTCGACCAGGTACGGGAAACGGTCGCGCGGCAGGGCGCGGTAGTAGTCGGCGATCTGGCCGACGAAGGAGGCGAAGTACTCCTGCGGCGAGGACATGTCCGCGGCGCGCATCCGGCTGACGTGCACCGAACCCTCGTAGGCGTCGCCGATGAGGTAGAGGGACAGGCGGTCGAGGCACAGGGCGGCCTCGCGCGGCGGCATGCCGGCCTCCAGCAGCAGCCCGTAGACGAACTCGCCGGTGCGCAGCGAGTTGCCGCCCGTGGGGATGTTCGCCAGGGCCGCCCTGGCGACGTCGGCGTGCTTGTTCAGCACCCGGTAGACCTCCAGCGCGTACGACCTGAGCTGGCCCTTCCACTGGCCGGGGTCGCGCTCGGGCAGCCGGATCTCGCCGAGGACCCGGTCGTAGACCAGCTCGAGCAGCTCCTCCTTGTTGGCCACGTGCGCGTACAGCGAGGCGGGGCCGGTGTCGAGCTCCTGGGCGACGCGTCTCATGCTGAGCGCGTCGAACCCTTCGGCGTCGAGGACGCGCAGCCCGGTCTCGACGATGAGGTCCTGGCTGAGCTGCCGCCTGATCTGCGGTTGCTTGCGGGACTTGCGCCACGGCGGCACCGGCACGGCTTCTTCCTTGCTCCCCATGGCGAACACTGTACTTGACACGAACACCGTTCGCCACTAAAACGGTGTTCGTAACGAACAGTGTTCGTAGATAAGAACGGCGTTCTGAAGGAGTTCCTGTGACAGTGACCAATGCGGGGCAGGCCACGGAGGCCGTCGCGCCCTACCGGTGGCGCTGGGCCGCCCTTTTCGTGATCCTGGCCGCCGAGGTGATGGACCTGCTCGACGCGCTGATCACCACGATCGCCGCCCCCACCATCCGCGCCGACCTGGGCGGCAGCGACAGCCTCGTGCAGTGGCTCGGCGCCGGCTACACGCTGGCCATGGCCGTCGGCCTGGTCACCGGCGGGCGGCTCGGCGACCTGTTCGGCCGCAAGCGCATGTTCCTCATCGGCGCCTTCGGCTTCACCGCCGCCTCGTTGCTGTGCGGAGTGGCGGGCAGCCCCGAGATGCTCATCGCCAGCCGCGTGCTGCAGGGCCTGTTCGGCGCCGTGATGTTGCCGCAGGGGCTGGGGCTGATCAAGGAGATGTTCCCGCCGCAGGAGATCGGCAAGGCGTTCGGCATGTTCGGGCCCGTCATGACGATCTCGTCGGTGGGCGGCCCCGTGCTGGCCGGCTGGCTGGTCGACGCCGACTTCTTCGGCACCGGCTGGCGCATGATCTTCCTGATCAACCTGCCGATCGGCCTGGCCGCCGCGCTGGCCGGCATCCGCTTCCTGCCCGAGTACCGCCTCTCCAACGCCACCAGGCTCGACCTGGTCGGCGTCGGCCTGGTCTCGGTCGCCGGATTCCTGCTGATCTACCCGCTGATCCAGGGCCGCGAGCTCGACTGGCCCGCCTGGACGTTCGTCTCGATGGCCGCCTCGCTGGTGGTCTTCGCCCTGTTCGGCCGGTACGAGTCGCGCCGCGCCGCGTCCGGCAAGGACCCGCTGGTCACGCCCAGCCTGTTCCGCAAGCGGGCCTTCTCCGGCGGCCTGGTGGCCGGTCTGGCGTTCTTCTCCGGCATGATCGGCCTCAGCCTGGTCTTCAGCATCTACATGCAGGCCGGCCTGCACTTCAGCCCGCTCAAGGCGGGCCTGGCCAGCCTTCCCCAGGCGGTCGGCGGCGTGCTCGGCTTCGGCCTGGCCATGTCCGGGCTGCAGGAGAAGCTGGGCCGCGGGCTGCTGCAGATCGGCGTGGTCGTCATGGCCGCCGGCGCGGCCGTGCTCGGGGTGACCATCCAGCTGGCCGGCACCGACGTCGGCGTCTGGCAGCTCGCTCCCGGGCTGGCGCTGGTCGGCATCGGCATGGGCCTGACCATGGCGCCGTTCTTCGACATCGTGCTGGCCGGCGTCGAGCCGCACGAGTCGGGGTCGGCCTCGGGCACGATGACCGCCGTCCAGCAGCTCGGCGGCGCGCTCGGCACCGCCGTGCTCGGCACGCTCTTCTTCAACCTGCTCAAGGACGAGTGGAGCTTCGGCTCGGCGATGCAGGTGACCGTCTGGGTCGAGGTCGGGCTGCTGGCCGTGACCTTCGCCCTGTCGTTCCTCATGCCGCGCAGGGCCCGCCCCGAACAGGCCGGCCACTGAGCACCGACCCGGCCGCGGCTCCCCGGCGGGGGTGGAGCCGCGGCCGTTCGCGTGCCCCGGTCAGGTGCTGACGTGGCGTTCGGCCCACCGCGCGATGTCACGGCGTTCGATGGCGGCGGCCATCAGGTCGGGGAAGGCGTCGGGGGTGCAGGCGAACGCGGGCACGCCCATCGCGGCCAGCGCGGCGGCGTTGTCGTGGTCGTAGAAGGGCGCGCCCTCGTCGGAGAGCGCGAGCAGCACGATCACCTGCACGCCGGCCTGGGTCATCGCCGCCACCCGGCGCAGCATCTCCTCGCGCACGCCGCCCTCGTACAGGTCGCTGACCAGGACGAAGACGGAGTCGGCCGGGCGGGTGATAAGACCCTGTGAGTAGGCGATCGCCCGGTTGATGTCGGTGCCGCCGCCGAGCTGGGTGCCGAACAGCAGCTCGACCGGGTCGTGCAACTGCTCGGTCAGGTCGACCACCGCCGTGTCGAACACCACCAGCGACGTCTTCAGCGACCGCATCGAGGCCAGAACCGCCCCGAACACGCTCGAATACACCACCGAGGCCGCCATCGAACCGCTCTGGTCGATGCAGAGCACCACCTCGCGCTGCACCGACCGCTGCCGGCGCGCGTAGCCGACGAGCCGCGACGGGACGACCGTGTTCCGGTCGGGCAGGTAGTTCTTGAGGTTCGCCCGGATCGTCCGGTCCCAGTCGATGTCGGCCACCCGCCTGGGCCGGTGGGTACGCGCCGAACGGTCGAGCGCGCCCGTCACCGCCGCCCGCGTACGGTCGGCCAGCCGGCGTTCGAGCTCCTCGACGACCTTGCGCACCACCGCCCTGGCCGACTCGCGGGCCTGCGCGGGCATCACCCGGTTGAGCGCGAGCAGCGTGCCGACCAGGTGCACGTCGGGCTCCACGGCCTCCAGCATCTCCGGTTCGAGCAGGAGCCTGGTGAGGTTCAGCCGCTCGATCGCGTCCTTCTGCATGACCTGGACGACCGTGGACGGGAAGTACGTGCGGATGTCGCCCAGCCAGCGGGCCACCCGCGGCGCGGACGCCCCGAGGCCGCCCTCGCGCCGGCTCTGCCCCTCGCGGCCGTCGTGGTCGTAGACGGCGGCCAGGGCCGCGTCCATCTGCGCGTCGGCACCTTGCAGGGCGCAGCCGGTGCCGTCGGCGTCGCCGCCCCCGAGCACCAGCCGCCACCTGCGCATGCGCTCATCCACGGTCTCTCCCGATGATCGCCAGCACGGTCGCCACGGCTCCCGCCGCGCGCCGCTCGTCGATGTGCGACTGGTCCGCGCCGCCGGTGCCGCCGGTGCCGCCGGTGCCGCCCGCGCGGCCCGCCGCGCGCACCCGCTCGCCGACGGCCCGCCGCTCCGGCACGGCGAAGCCGCCGAACGTGCGGCGCAGCAGCGGCAGCACGTCGGTGAACTGGTCGGCGGGCAGCGCGGTCAGCCAGGCGTCGACCAGGCCCAGCAGGCGCGGGTCGTGCACCAGGAGCAGGCCGCCGCCGGCCAGGAACCCCTCGACCCAGGCCGCCGCCCTGACCGGGGTCTGCCCCCGGGACATGGCCCTGGCCATGCGGTCGCCCGCGTCGGCAAGCTCGCCGCAGTCGAGCAGGACGCGGGTGAGCCGGCCCTCGATGAGCCCGTGCAGGTCCTGCCGGTCGGCGATGCCCCGCAAGGTGCCCAGCCACCGGGCACGCGGCGAACCGCCCGCCCCGCCCTCGTCGGCCGCCTCCGCCGCATCGCCCCCGCCGTCGACATCGGCCGCCTCCGCCGCATCGCCCCCGCCGTCCGCGTCGGCCGTCGCGAGGGCCGCCTCGGGGGCCGCCTCGGGGGGTGCCGTGGGGGGCGGCGGGCCGGTGGGGGGTTCGGCGAGCAGGGCGACGGCGGCGTGCACGGCGTCGACGTGCTTGAGCAGCCCGGCCGCCGCGTCGTCGTCGAGCGCGGTGACCGCGACCGGCAGCCCGACGCAGATCCGGTCGAGCATCGAACGCACGATCACCGCCAGCCCCTCGGCCGAGGTGCCGCGCACGTCGCCGTACCGGTGGGCGCGGACCATCGCGGGCAGCGCCGCCATCAGGTGCGTGACGTCGGTGTCCAGCGCGGCCTTGGCCGACAGCGCGGCGAGCACGCCGGGCAGCGCCTGCGGCAGGTCGGCCAGCAGGCACTGCTCCACCAGCGTGGTCAGGTCGGCGAGCGCCGCCGACGTGGCCCCGGCCAGGTCGCGGGCGCGCCGCGCGGCCGCGGCGGCGACGGTGGTGCCGAGGGCGGCGTGCTCGATGAGCGCGAGGTCGTGCTCGGGCCGCCACTGCAACGTCCAGGACTCGCGGAACGTGCCCTTGCCGCGCGCCTGCCCCGGCGTGCCCCAGCCCACCTCCAGCAGCCGCAGCCGGTGCAGCAGATGGCTGCGCTCCAGGTCGAGCGGCTTGCGCAGGTCGAGGTCGAGCTCCCGGTCGAGGGCCTCGGGCCGCAGCTTCAGCCGCCGCCGCTGCTCGCGCAGGTCGCGCTGGAGCGGGACCATCGGGGTGCCGTCGGTGACGTGGCCCAGCCGGTCGCCGACGACCATCCGCCGCCGGATCAGCTCGACGGCCAGGTCGTCGCCCTCGCACAGCACCGCCCTGGCCGCCTCGGTCACCTCGCCCAGCCCGGCCAGCGGCCTGCCGCGCAGCCCGGCCAGGGTGGCGGCCAGGCGGACGGACTCGATGACGTGCGCGGAGGAGACCGGCAGCCCCTCCTCGCGCAGCACGGCGGCGGCCTCGGTGAGCCAGCGCTCGACCGGCCGGTCGGGGGCGGTGAACAGGTGGTGGTACCAGCCCGGCGAGGTGATGCCCGCGCCGTAGCCGCTCCAGGAGGCCAGCCGCCCGTACGTCCAGGGCACCCACGTCAGCTCGGCCTTCACCTTCGGCATGCCGCGCAGCAGCGCGTTGTCGGCCGCGGCCGGGGGCAGCGGCCCGCTGAGCGCGGGCACGTGCCAGGCGCCGCAGACCACCGCGATGGTGCCGAACCCCTCCTTGATCGCGGCCCGCAGCGTCCTGCGCATGTACGCCTCGCGCCTGGCCTCCCGGCCGGTCGGCAGGTGCCCCTCGCGCACGGCGGCCATGGCCTCGGCGATCACCTCGAAGGGGGTGTCGCCGCGGTGCTCGACGACGTCCTCCCACCAGCGTTCGGGGTCGTCGTGCCCGGCCGCGGCGGCCAGCGCGCCGATCGGGTCGGCCCGCAGCCCGTCGCCGGTCTCCTCGTCGCCGTCACCGTCGTCCTCGTGGTCACCGTCGTCGGCCAGGGAGTGGGCGGCGGGCAGGTCGCAGAAGCGCACCGGGACGCCGGCCGCGGCGCCGTACAGGATCGCCTGCCATTCGGGCGAGAACTGCGCGAACGGCCAGAACGCGGCCCTGGCCGGAGCGCCGGGCACGTGCGCGAGCAGCGCGACCGGCGGCTCCAGGTCGGGGGCGAGCGCCACCAGCGCGTCGGCCTCCGGCGGCCCCTCGACCAGGATCGCGTCGGGACGCAGGCGTTCGAGCTCGCGCCGCAGCGCGCTGGCCGAGCCGGGGCCGTGGTGGCGCACGCCCAGCACGGAGACGGCGCTCATGACACCTCGCGGCAGGCGCGGTAGAAGTCGCGCCAGTCGGGACGCTCGCGCACCACGGTCTCCAGGTACTCGCGCCACACCACCCGGTCGGAGACCGGCTCCTGCACCACCGCGCCCACGATCCCGGCCGCCACGTCGGAGGGCCGCAGCACGCCGTCGCCGAAGTGGGCGGCCAGCGCGATGCCGCTGGTGAGCACCGAGATCGCCTCGGCCGTGGACAGGGTGCCGCTCGGCGACTTGACCTTGGTGCGGCCGTCCTCGGTGACGCCGGCGCGCAGCTCGCGGAAGACGGTCACCACGCGCCTGATCTCGGCCAGGCCGGTGGAGGTCTCCGGCAGCTCCAGCGAGCGGCCGAGCTGGGTGACGCGGCGGGCGACGATGTGCACCTCCTCCTCGGCGCTGGCGGGCACGGGCAGCACGACGGTGTTGAACCGGCGGCGCAGGGCGCTGGACAGCTCGTTGACGCCCCGGTCGCGGTCGTTGGCGGTGGCGATGACGTTGAAGCCGCGCTCGGCCTGGACCTCGCGGTTGAGCTCGGGGATCGGCAGCGTCTTCTCCGACAGGACGGTGATCAGCGCGTCCTGGACGTCGGAGGGCATGCGGGTCAGCTCCTCGACGCGGGCGATCCGCCCCTCGGCCATGGCCCGCATCACCGGCGAGGGGGTCAGCGCCTCGAACGAGGGGCCCTCGGCCAGCAGCCTGGCGTAGTTCCAGCCGTACCGGACGGCCTCCTCGGCGGTGCCCGCGGTGCCCTGGACGAGCAGCGTCGAGTCGCCGCTGACGGCGGCGGCCAGATGCTCCGACAACCACGTCTTGGCCGTGCCGGGCACGCCGAGCAGCAGCAGCGCGCGGTCGGTGGCGAGCGTGGCCACGGCGACCTCGACGATGCGGCGGGCGCCGACGTATTTGGGGGTGACGCGGTCGTCGTCGCCCAGGATGTAGCGGGTCACCGCCCACGGCGACAACTTCCAGCCGGGGGGACGCGGGCGGTCGTCGTCCTTGGCCAGGTAGGCCAGCTCCTCGGCGTACTGGTCTTCGGCGTGGGGACGCAGGACGGTCATGCGAGCTCCTTGTACATGTCGGCACGGAAACGCAGGAGGGCGGCGACCTGCTGGATCGGCGCCACCGGCGAGTAGCTCTCGGCCAGCGGGAACAGCGCGGGGTCGATGTGCTCGCCCGCCAGCTTGACCAGCTCGCCGAGGTTCCACGGCTGGACGGCCGCCACCTTGACGATCTTGTGCAGGACGGCCGTGGCCAGGCCCTCCCGCCAGTGGGACGAGACGCCGCCGAGAACCATGATCAACTGGCTGTCGAGGTCGTGCTTGTTGACGAAGCCCGCGGCGAGCTCCTGCTGCTCGGCGGGCGGGAGCGCTTCGAGCAGGTCGGCGATCGGGTCCCAGCCGAACATCGCGCGCGCCCACTCGGGGTCCTTCTGCAGCACCGCGGCCCGGACCCAGGCGGCCTTCACCTCGGCGTCCCAGTCGGGGATGCGCATCTTCAGCAGCCTGGACGGCGGCCGGCCCCAGAAGCCCAGCGGGGCGCGGGCCAGGATCTGCTGCAGCCACCAGGCCCGCTCGCCGATGCCGCGCGGCGGTTTGGGACGCACGCCGTCGCGCTCCATCGCCCGGTCGCACTCCAGGGGCGCCTCGACGGCGATGGCCGAGCCGGAGATCGACACGCAGGCCCGCGCCCGCTCGGCCATGCGCCTGGACAGGCGGGAGCCGGGCAGCCGGGTCAGCAGGTTGGCGGCGGCCTGGCGGACCTCCCGGCGGCGGTCGTCGAGCGCGGCCTCCAGGAACGGCTCGTCGCCCATGGCGAGCCCGTCGGCCAGCAGCTCGACGAACTCGGCCCGGTCGTCGGGCGTCTCCCGCTCCCAGGTGCTCTCCAGCAGCTCCCTGGCCGCGGCGGGGTCGGCGGCGCGCAGGGCGCGCAGGTGGGCGCGGCGGTCGGCGGGGCCGCCGAGCTCCCAGGTCTCGCCGGTGGGCTCCGCCAGCAGGTAGCCCCACGCCTGGTTGAGGCCGGCCAGCCAGCGGCCGCGCTGCCCGGCCAGGACGCCCAGATGGGCGCGGATCGAGCGGTCGCGCCTGCCTCTTTCGAGCAGGTCGGGCAGCACGTCGCAGGGCACCCTGCGGCCGGTCGCGGCGGCCGCGGCCAGCCATTCGGGCAGCAGGCGGTCGTAGTCGCCGCCCATGATCCGGACCAGCCGCCCGGCCGCGCGCCTGCCCACGGCGGGCAGCTCCTCGGCGGGGGCGGGGGCCGGCGGCGCGGCCTCGACCGGGCCGCGGCCCGCGCGCCGCCGGGCCGTCTCGACGGCGGCGGCCGCCAGCAGGTCTCCCTGGTAGGGCCGGCGGTCGGTGCCGACCAGGGCGGTGGAGGCCAGGTCGTCCCAGGTCACAGGAGCACCGCCGTTCCTTCGTCGTCGTAGGTGGTGAGCGGGCGCAGGCCCTGCGGGGTCCATTCGGCGGCCAGCGTGACGGGACGGCCGCCCGAGACGGCGATCAGCCGCCAGGGGTCGCGGGCCCGAGGGTGCAGCGGCAGCCCGCCGACCGCCGTGCGGCCCGGGACGACGCCGGCCAGCACCACCGGCCACGACTCGGTCCAGGGATCGTCGGCCAGTACCCGCGCCACCTCCTCCAGCGCCTCGCCGGCCGGCACCCCGGCCGGCACCCCGGCCGGCACCCCGGCCGACATGGCGCCCCCGCCCGGAAGGGGGTCGGTGGGGTGGCGGGTGGCGACGAGGGCGCGGAGGGGGGCGGCTCCCGGGTAGAAGGCGAGGTCGGCGTCGATGGTGGTGCCCGTGACCAGCGAGGCGTCGAGGGTCTGGCCGGGCGGGGCGAAGGAGAGGATCAGCGCCGCCCGGCCGGTGGCGCGGCCCTTGAGCCAGACGCGGCGGGCGGTCAGCCGGTCGTGCTCGTCGTCGCGGCTGCTGAGCACGTGCCAGTGGTCGCGCACCACCGGCCCGGCCAGCACCTCTTCCCGGGTGACCGGGAAACCGGTGCGGATGCGGACGGTCTCGGCAAGGGGGGCGGGCAGCTCGGCGCGGCGGCGGTAGGCGACGGCGAGGAGGTTGATCAGGGCGTATTCCTCCAGGAGCCGGCCGGGCCAGTCGTCGTCGGCGCGCACCTGGGTCAGCCGGGACACCAGGCCCGCGACTCCGGGGGCCTGGGCGTCGATGAGGCGCTTGGCCAGGCCGTCCCAGTCGTGCTCGGCGGAGGACGCGAGGCCCTGGCGGATCTGGTCGGCCAGCCAGCGCTCCAGCTCCGCCAGCCCGGCCCCCACCCGCGCCTGCCGCACCGACTCCGCCTTCCCCGCCCCGGCCGCCCCTGCCGCCCCTGCGCCAGTCCCGGCGCCAGTCCCGGCGCCAGTCCCGGCGCCAGTCCCGGCGCCGGTCCCGGCGCCGGTCCCGGCGCCGGTCACGGTCCCAGTCCCGCTCCCGGTCGCGGCGGCATCGTCGCGAGCGGTCTCGACGCGGGCCGCGGACCTGGCGGCGCGCTCGGCGCGGCCGTCGAGCCACTCGGTGACCCACTGCGGCGCGGCCTCCTCGGCGGGCACGCCGTCGGCCGACCACAGCAGCAGCAGGCCCAGCGCGTGCTTGCAGGGGAACTTGCGGCTGGGGCAGCTGCACCGGTAGGCGGGCTCGGTCAGGTCGACGCACGCCAGATAGGGCTTGGACCCGCTGCCCTCGCACTCGCCGTAGAGGACGCTGCCCGTCGTGCCGCGCGAGGACCACTTGCCCGCCGCGGCCACCCCCTGAGCCGCCTTCCTGGACGGCGCGTCGGGGGCGAGGGCGAGCACCTGATCACGGCTCCACCGTTCGATCACCTGCCGCAGACTAGCCAGGGCGACCGACAGTTCGCGCGGCGGGCGGCCCGTCCGCCGGACGTGGTCCCCGCGCACCGCGGACCCTCGTAAGATCGGCCGTGTGGAGCTGAGGATCTATCCCGACGGCGCGCCCACCGAGGTCGCCGACGAGGCCGCCGCCCTGGCGCTGGCCGCCGCGCTCGACGGCCAGGCCGTCCTCGACGGCACCCGTTTCCTGCGGCGCGACGTCACCGGCGGGCCCGTCGGCTTCGCCGAGCGCCCGCCCGTGGCCGCCGCGCTCGACCTGCTGCCCCATCCGGAGGGCGGCTGGTACCGCGAGACCTGGCGCTCGCCCGTCACGGTCCGGCCCGACGGTTACCCGGGCCCGCGCGCGAGCGCCACCGGCATCTACTTCCTGCTCCAGCCGGGCGAGGAGTCCGTCCCGCACGTCGTCAGGTCGGACGAGGTGTGGTTGTGGCACCGGGGCGGCCCGCTGAGCCTGACCGTGGGAGACCGCGACGTCGTCCTGGGGTCGCTGGTCGAGCGGGGGCAGGTGCCGCAGGCGATCGTGCCCGGCGGCGTGTGGCAGTCCGCGCGCCCGGCCGGTGACGAGGCGGTGCTGGTGAGCTGCGTCGTGTCGCCGGGGTTCGACTTCGCCGATTTCACCGCGTGATCGTAAAGATCGTCTTATATAGAAGGCATGCCGGGCATCGAGGCGGCCCTGACCGCCGCTGGGAAGAGCGTCGCCGAGCGCGCCATGCGCGAATGGCTGGCCGTCCGGGCCGCGCGCAAAGACCGGACGAGTGAGCTGAAGGACCTGGTCCAGAGCGGCTTTCGCGACCGGCTGGCGCCCCGGAAGATCGACAACCAGCTCCAGGGCATCGCGCTGGCCGTCGAGGGCCGGCTGTCGCGGCTCATCGAGCAGGAGTTCCGCGGGCTGGACGAGTCCGCGCGGGCCGCCGTCCTGCTGGAGACCGTGGCCGCGCTGCGTGCCGCCGACCTGTCGGACGAGGCGCTGTTCGCGTCCGACGCCGACCCGGCCAAGCTGGCCGGGCGCGTCCTGGCCGCCCTCCCCGAACCGCGCCTCGGGGAGGCCGAGGACCGCCTGTACGCCGTCCTGCTCGCCGAGTCCGTCGACTGCCTGGTCGGCCTGATGCGGCAGCTCCCCCAGTACGTGCCGCGCGCCGCCACCGAGACGCTGGGCAGGCTCAGCGGCCTGGCCGAGGGCGTGGAACGGCTGCTCGCCAGGATGCCGCAGCGCACGCTGGAGGCCCCGGAGGGCAGCCAGGACGACGCCGCGTTCGAACGCCTCTACCTCGGTTTCGCCAGCCGCACCCTCGACGAGGTCGAGCTGTTCGGCGTCCGGGTGGAGACCTACCGCCCGCGCACGTCACTGAGCATGGCCTACATCAGCCTCAACGTCTCCTCCGGCGAGCGCGGGCCGCGCGCGCCGGAGCGGCTGTCGATCGCCGCGCTCACCGGCGGTCACCCCGCCGAGCGCGGCACCGAGCGCATCGAGTCGGCGCTCGGCCGCGCCCGGCTCACGCTGCTGCGCGGCGACGCGGGTTCGGGCAAGAGCACGTTGCTGCGCTGGCTCGCGGTGACCGCCGCGCGCGGCGGCTTCTCGGGCGACCTGGCCACCTGGAACGGCTGCGTGCCGCTGATGATCAAGCTGAGGAGCCATTCGTCGGGACGGCTGCCCGCCCCCGCCGCCTTCCTCGACGACGTCGCCCGGGAGGTCGCCGGGCGCATGCCGCGCGGCTGGGTGGAGCGCGTGCTGGACTCAGGGCGCGGGCTGCTGCTGGTCGACGGGGTGGACGAGCTGCTCGTCCGGCACCGGCCGGCCGTTCGGGAGTGGTTGTCGCGGCTGCTGGCGGCCTATCCGGGGCTGCGGGTCGTGGTGACCTCCCGTCCGACCGCCGCCGACGCCCGCTGGCTGGCCGACGAGGGGTTCGCGGCCTCGACGCTGGAGCCGATGACGCCCGACGACCAGCGGGAGCTGATCCGCCAGTGGCACGTGGCGATCCGCGACTGCCCGAGCCTGCCGTGCGAGCCCGGCGAGCTGGAGGGCTACGAGGTCGCCCTGCTGGCCCGCATGGAGTCCAATCCGCACCTCGGCGTGGTCGCCTCGACCCCGTTGCTGGCCGCCATGTTGTGCGCGCTCAACCTCGACCGCCGCACCCAGCTCCCGCGCAGCCGGATGGGCTTCTACGACGCCGTGCTCAGCCTGCTGCTGGAACGCCGCGACGCCGAGCGGCGGATCGACGACGACGTGTCCCTCGACCCGGGCCAGAAGGTGTGGATCCTGCGCGACCTGGCCTGGCGGCTGGTGTCGATGGGCCGTTCCGAGCTGTCGAAGGCGACCGCGCTGCGCCGGGTCGAGCAGAAGCTCGCCTCGATGACCCGCGTCTCGCACACCGCCTCCGACGTGCTGGAACACCTGCTGCGCAGGAGCGGCGTGCTGCGCGAGCCGGTGCCCGGCCGGATCGACTTCGCGCACCGGACCGTGCAGGAGTACCTGGCCGCCGGGCAGCTCGTGGAGGACGAGGACGTCGAGGCCGCGGTCGAGCGGGCCCACCTGGACCAGTGGCGCGAGGTCGTGGTGATGGCCGCCGGGCACGCGAACGGCCGGCTGCGCGGGGAGTTGCTGAGCGGCCTGCTGGACCGCGCCGACCAGGGCGGCAAGCACGCCCGCCGGCTGCGGCTGCTGGTGGCCGCCTGCCTGGAGACCGTCCAGGAGATCCCGGCCGGGCTGCGCGACCGGGTCGAGGCTTGTCTGGCGCAGGTGATCCCGCCGCGTACGGAGGAGGAGGCGACCCTGCTGGCGGCGGCGGGCGAGGAGATCCTGCGCCGCCTGCCCCGCGACCTGACGGGCCTGCCGGTGCAGCGCGCGGCGTGGACGGTCCGCACGACGTTCCTGATCAACGGCCCGGCGGCCCTGGACCGCCTGGCCGGCTACGCGTCCGACCCGCGGTGGCAGGTACGGGAGCAGCTTCGCCAGGGCTGGGAGTACTTCGACGCCGACGTCTACGCCCGGCGCGTCCTGGCCGACATGGAGGACGTCACCTTCACCGGCGCCCGCCATCTCCGCAGCGCCTGCCTGCTGAAGGCGACAGACGTGCGCGTCACCGTGCCCACTCCCCTCGCCGACCTGCGGTTCCTCCGCGACCTGCCGCAGACGGAGTCGCTGAGCGTGCAGGACGCCCCGATCCGGTCCCTGGACGGGGTGGAGTCGCTGCCCCGGCTGACCCATCTCGGACTGTACTTCTACAGCGAGCCGCACGCCGTGGACGTGGCCTGCCTGGACAAGTCGCGACATCTGCGCGACCTGGGGTTGTGGGGAGTCCGGCTCGACGATCCGTCCTTCCTCGACCGGCTGCCCCGCCTGAACAAGCTCTCCCTCGACCTGCTGGACGACGATCGGGACTCCTGGCACGCGCCGCTCGCCCGGCAGGACGAGCTGGAGTCGCTGCACGTCAGGCGCGAGGGCCTGCCGCTGCCCGGCACGGTCCTGTCCGGGATGCGGCGGCTGCAGCGGTTGTGGCTGGACGACCTCGCGGAGGCCGGCGCCTGCCTCGACGCCGCCGCCCGGTCCTGCCCGGCCGTCACGGAGGTGTCCCTCGACGGGGTCGGCGGGCTCGACCTCGCGCCGGTCGACCGGTTCTCCCTGACCCGCCTGCGCCTGCGCCACTGCCCCGCCCTGACGGACCTCACCCCGCTGCGCGGGCAGACGCGGCTCTCCTCCCTCACCCTGGCCCTGTGCCCCGGCGTGACCGACCTCTCGCCGCTCGCCGCGCTCCCTCAGCTCCGCAGCCTGAGCCTGTTCCTCATGCCCCACGACCTCGACGTGAGCCCGCTGGCCGGGATGGCGGGGCTCACCGTCCGGCTCGGGCACTCGCAGCGGGTCGTCAACGGGGACGGCGTGCGGATCAGGAGGGTGTGACGGCCGGCGGCCGGTGAAAGATCGCTTTATCTACTCGGAATTTCGTGCTAAACGTGGCTATATCCCGTTCGGAGTTCCCATCAACCGGCATGTCCGGCCTGGCGCCCTGCCCTGCTCACCGTCCAGGCCGTCGTCACAGAACTTGCACGGCGTGTACACGTTCACCCCCCCCGGGACGCCCGGCCTCCGCCCGTGCGCGGGCGCCGCCTCCCGCTGGACGAGAAGGGGAACCACCATGACCCTGCCCCTCGCCGCGACCACCGCCGTCGAACCCGCCCCCGCCCGCCGCCGCGGACTCGTGCTGCTGCTCAGCGCCCTGGCGGGATTCCTGCTGACCGTCGTGTGGTCGGCCGAGTTCGTGGACCAGACGATCGGCTCGACGGTCGCCGACACGATGCTCGGCCGCGACGCCGACGCCACCCCCATCGCCGGGACGCTCTCCGGCATCGTGTTCGCCTTCGCCTCCGGCCTGGCGGGCTCGTTCACCGCCTGCAACATCGCCGCGCTCGGCGCGGTCGCGCCCCTGGTCGGGGCCAGGCCGTCGGTCGGCGAACGGATCCGCGGGACGCTGCGCCCGCTCGGCTGGCTGGCGGCCGGCGCGCTGGCCGTGTCCGGCGCGTACGGCGTCGTGGTGGGGATCGTCGGCACCGCCATGCCGCAGTTCGCCACGGCCAGGCCCGCGCCGGGCACCCTGTCCCCCGGCCTGGTCCAGGCGATGGTCACGTTCGGGCTGATCGGGCTGGCCTTCCTCTACCTGGGCCTGGCCGCGCTCGGCTACCTGCCCGACCCGCTGGCCCGCCATCCGAGGGCCCGCATGGCCGTCATGGGCGCGCTGATCGGCGGCTTCCTGATCGGCCGCCCGTTCCCGCTGTTCCGCCAACTCTTCCGGGACGCCGCCGAGAGCCACAACCCCCTGTACGGCGCGCTGGCGTTCATGCTGCAGTCGGCCGGCAACATCGTCGTCATGTCGGTCCTGTTCGTGCTGCTCGCCCTGGCCACCGGGGGCCGCGCGCACCGCTGGCTGACCGCCACCCCGGCCCGGCTGGCCCTCATCACCGGCGCGGCGCTGGTGGTGGCCGGCGTCTTCACCCTTCTGTACTGGGACGTCCGGATCCTGGCCCGCCGCGACCTCATCTGGTACCCGACGGCGCCCTGGAGCTGACCGGCGCGGCGGCTGCCCGCGCGCGGGCTACCGGCCGTTTCTGCGGGAAGGAGGAGAAGGTGACCGTGGGAGGTGCGCGATGAGGGCCGTCATGAACGCCGCGTTGTTGCGGATCCGCAGGCACCGGCCGGACCGCAACCCGTTGCGCCGCCGCTCCGACCGGCTGGAGAGCGCCGGGCTGGCGGTGGCGGTGCTCCTCGTGCTGCTGAGCGTCTGGCCGGCAGTGCTGGCCGGCCGGGTCACCTACGAGGGCGGCCTGCGCGAGGCCCGCGTGGGCCCCGGCTTCCGGCAGCAGGTGACCGCGACGACGCTGCGGGAGCCGCGGCCCGTGCGGCCGTCGTTCGGCGAGGCGGCGACCACCATGGTCCCGGCGAGCTGGACCACCCCGGCGGGGGTGGCCAGGACCGGGCAGGTCCAGGTCCCGGCCGGCACGCGGGCGGGCGCGACCGTCCCCCTGTGGATCGACCGTGCGGGCGACCCCACGACGCCGCCGAGCCGCACCGACGTGGTCCTGCGCGGCGTGGGCATGGCGGCGTTCGTCCAGGTGCTGGCCTTCCTGCTGGTCCTGGGGGCCGTCGCGGCGCTGCGCCGGCTGCTGGACCGGCGCAGGTACGCCGACTGGGACGCGGCCTGGATCCGCGCCGACGACCGGTGGCGCCGCCCGCGCCGCCCGTAGCCGGGCCGTCCGGTTTACCGCCGTGTGTCCGGGCAGCCGTACGCGGGAGGAGGCGCGCCATGGAAGCCAAGGAGTGGACGGTCCGGATCAGTCTCGCCGAGGACGGCGACGACACCTCGGCGCGGGCGGTCCTGACCGTCCCGGACGGCACGCGGGTCGAGGGCTCGGGACACGCCCGCCGCAACCCCGCCGACCCGTCCATGCCCGAGGTCGGGGACGAGCTGGCCGTCGCGCGGGCGCTGGCCGACCTGGCCGGCCGGCTGTCCAGTGACGCCCGGCACGAGCTCGGCGACGGCGGCCCGGTGCCGACCAGGTCCTGGTGAGGGCGGAAGTAACGACTTGACGCGCCCGCCCCCGGTCCGCTGACATGGCCCCCGCGGATCGTACGGACCGAAGGGGATGCGCATGGGCGGCAGGATGCACGCGGACGAGGCCGACATCGACGAGGCCCTCGTCCGGCGGCTGCTGGCCGCGCAGTTCCCGCGGTGGGCCGGTCTCCCGCTGCGCCGCTTCCCCTCCTCCGGCACCGTCAACGCGGTCTTCCGGCTCGGCGACGACCTGGCCGTCCGCCTGCCGCGCGTCAGGCAGGGCGTCGGCGACGTCGCCAGGGAGGGGCGGTGGCTGCCGCTGCTGGCCCCCGCGCTGCCCGTCCCGATCCCCTCGGTGCTCGGTCAGGGCCTGCCGGGCGAGGATTTCCCCTGGCCGTGGTCGGTGTGCCGGTGGCTCGACGGCGACAATCCGGAGGCCGGGGCGCTCTCCGGCGGGGAGGCGCTGGCCGCCGACCTGGCGGCGTTCGTCGCCGCGCTGCGCGAGGTCGAGCCCGCCGGCGCGCCCGACGCCTACCGGGGCGGCCCGCTGTCCCGCCTCGACAAGGCCACCCGGGCCGCGATCGGCGAGCTCGACGGCATGATCGACACCGCCGCCGCCACGGCCGCCTGGCAGGACGCGCTGAGCGCGCCCGAATGGCGGGGCGGCCCCGTCTGGGTGCACGCCGACCTGATGCCGGGCAACCTGCTGGTTCGCGACGGGCGGCTGAGCGGGGTCATCGACTGGGGCACGGCCGGCGCGGGCGACCCGGCCTGCGACCTGATCCCGGCCTGGAACCTGCTGCCGCCGGCCGCCCGGGAGGTCTTCCGGGCCGCGCTCGGCGCCGAGGACGCCACCTGGGCACGCGGCCGCGGCCGGGCCCTGTCCATGGCGCTCATCCAGCTCCCCTACTACAAGGACAGCAACCCGGCCATGGCGGCCAACGCCCGGCACGTGATCCGCGAGGTGCTCGGCAGCCCCGCACGCTGAACCGCACACAGAATCGCACGCTGACGGGTTTCTTGGGTTTTTTCCGGCGAGATGATTGTCTGTCCGGAGGAACTACGAGGAGGCCACCGGTGAGCCGTCAGATCGTGTCAATCGTGGGTGGGAAGGACACCACCGGCGAGAGCGTGTACGAGTCGACCAACCCCGCCCGCCCCGGCGAGGTCGTGGCCCGGGTCGGCCTGGCCGACGCCGCCGCGTTCGCCGCCGCCTGCCGCACCGCCAAGGAGGCCCAGCGCGAGTGGGCCAAGGTGCCGCCGCCGGTGCGCGGCCGGGTGATCGCCTCCATCGGGCGGCTGGTCGAGGCCAACGCCGAGAGCCTGGCCCGCCTGGTCACCCGGGAGATCGGCAAGCCGTACGCCGAGGCGCTGGGCGAGGTACGGGAGATCGTCGACACCTGCGACTTCTTCCTGGGCGAGGGCCGCCGGCTCTACGGGCAGACCGTTCCGTCGGAGATGCCGGACAAGAACCTGTTCACGTTCCGCAACCCGGTCGGGGTGGCCGCGGTGATCACGGCGGGCAACTTCCCCGTGGCCGTGCCGTCCTGGTATCTCGTGCCCGCTCTGCTGTGCGGCAACGCCGTGGTGTGGAAGCCCGCCGAGTACGCCGCAGCCTCCGCCGAGGCCATGTACCGGCTGTTCGCCGCCTCGGGGCTGCCCGACGGGGTGCTCAACGTGGTCTTCGCCGACGGCGCGCAGACCTTCGCGGGGCTGGAGCTGGCCCTGGAGGAGGGCAGCGTGCACAAGGTCGGCTTCACCGGGTCGAGCGAGGTCGGCCGGAAGGTCGGCGAGCTGGCCGGGCGCCACCTGCAGTCGGCGTGCCTGGAGCTCGGCGGCAAGAACCCGATGGTGATCATGCCGGACGCCGACCTCGACCTGGCCGTCGAGGGCGCGCTGTTCGCCGGCTTCGGCACCGCCGGCCAGCGCTGCACCAGCCTGGGCACGGTCATCGTGCACGAGAGCGTGCACGACGAGTTCGTCGAGCGGTTCGCGCGGGCGGCCGGCGCGGCCAGGATCGGCGACCCGGAGCAGGACGTGCTGGCCGGCCCGCTGCTCGACCAGAAGTTCGCCGACCGGTACGAGGAGTACCTGACCTGGATCCAGCCCCACCACGAGGTCGTCTCGGGCAGCACCGGCAGGATCACCAAGGACAACCCGCGCGGCGACTTCGACGGCGACGGCGGCCTCTACTACCACCCGGTCATCGTCGACGGCGTACGGCCCGGCGACCGGCTGTTCCTGGAGGAGACGTTCGGCCCGATCGTCGGCGTGACCACCTTCTCCACCCTGGACGAGGCCGTCGAGCTGGCCAACCGCCCCGGTTACGGCCTGTCGAGCTCGATCTACACGACCAACCCCAAGCACGCCTTCCGCTTCCGCGAGGGCATCTCGGCCGGCATGGTCAGCGTCAACAACTCCACCTCCGGCGCCGAGGCCCACCTGCCCTTCGGCGGCAACGGCAAGTCGGGCAACGGCAGCCGCCAGTCGGGCATGTGGGTGCTCGACCAGTTCACCCGCTGGCAGGCGATGAACTGGGACTTCTCGGGCCGCCTGCAGAAGGCGCAGATGGACGTGGCGGAGATCGTCCCGGACCTGGAGTTCCGGATCTGACACGGAAAGAGCCGCCCCTGGCCCGGGGGCGGCTTCTCACGTGTGCGGGCGGATCAGACCTGGCCGGCCTTCTCCAGGGCCTCGCAGCAGGTGTTCACCAGCAGGCGGGTGACCACGTACGGGTCGACGTTGGCGTTCGGGCGGCGGTCCTCGATGTAGCCCTTCTTGTCCACCTCGACCTGCCACGGGATGCGCACGGACGCGCCGCGGTTGGACACGCCGTAGGTGTACTTGTTCCACGGGGCGGTCTCGTGGTGGCCGGTCAGGCGCAGCTCGATGTCGGCGCCGTACTGGGAGACGTGCTCCATGGGCTTGTCGCCCTCGCCGAGCGCCTCGCAGGCGGTGATGATGGCGTCGTAGCTCTCGCGCATCGCCTTGGTGGAGAAGTTGGTGTGCGCGCCGGCGCCGTTCCAGTCGCCGCGGGCGGGCTTGGCGTCGAGGGTGGCCTCGACGCCGAACTCCTCGGCCGTCCGGTAGAGCAGGTAGCGGGCGACCCACATGTGGTCGGAGACCTCGAGGGGGCCGGCCGGGCCGATCTGGAACTCCCACTGGCCGGGCATGACCTCGGCGTTGATGCCGGAGACGGCGAGGCCGGCCGCCAGGCAGCGGTCGAGGTGCAGCTCGACGATGTCGCGGCCGAACACGGCCTCGGCGCCCACGCCGCAGTAGTAGTGGCCCTGCGGGGCGGGGAAGCCGCCCTCGGGGAAGCCGAGCGGGCGGCTGCCCTTGAAGAAGGTGTACTCCTGCTCGATGCCGAACCAGGACTCCTGGTCGGCGTACCGCTCGGCGATCGGGCGCAGCAGGGCGCGGGTGTTGCTGGAGTGGGCCTGCCCGTCGATCTCCTCGACCTCGCACAGGACGAGCACGGCGTCGCCGCCGCGGATCGGGTCGGGGCAGGTGAACACCGGGCGGAGCACGCGGTCGGAGGCGTGGCCCTTGGCCTGGTTGGTGCTGGAGCCGTCGAAGCCCCAGACCGGAGGCTCGGCACCGTCGGCCAGGATCTTCGTCTTCGAGCGCAGCAGAGCCGTGGGCTCGGTGCCGTCGATCCAGATGTACTCAGCCTTGTAGCTCACGGTGATCCTTTCGGGATTTCTCTCAGCCACGCCGAGTCTTATGGACGGCCATTTCCCGGTTTTTGCCCGAATGTGAACGCCGTGTTAATCGTGCCGCCACCCGTCCCGCTATTAGGGGGTAAATCCAATTAAGACGGTTAGCTGGGGCAGGTCGGCCGTCCGGGGGGACGGCGGCCGTACGACGATCGAGGCCGGGGGATGATGATCATGGAGGATGTCTGGTTCGGCGCGCTGCTCGCGCCCGAGGCGGCGGACGGCGACCGGGTCCTGCGGCACGCAGAGCTCGCCGACCGGCTCGGCCTGGACCTGGTCGGCGTCCAGGACCACCCCTACCAGGCGGGTTTCCTCGACTCCTGGACCCTGCTGGCCACGATCGCGCAGCGCACCGAGCGCGTCCGGCTGGTGCCCGACGTGGCCAACGTGCCGCTGCGCCCGCCCGCCGTGCTGGCCAGGGCCGCCGCCTCGCTGGACATCCTCAGCGGCGGCCGGGTGGAGCTGGGGCTCGGCGCGGGCGCGCTGTGGGACGCCATCGCCGCCATGGGCGGCCCCCGGCTCTCCCCCGGCGAGTCGATCGACGCGCTGGCCGAGGCGATCACCGTCATCCGGGCGCTGTGGACGCCGGGCGACCCGGTGACCTTCTCCGGCGCCCACCACCGGCTGGCGGGCGCGCGCCCCGGCCCGTTCCCGGCGCATCCGATCGGGATCTGGGTCGGCGCGACCAAGCGGCGGATGCTGGAGCTGACCGGCCGGATGGGCGACGGCTGGCTGACCTCCTCCTTCCACAGCCCGCCCGAGGCCGTGACCGCGCAGGCCAGGATCCTCGACGCGGCCGCCGCGGACGCCGGGCGCGACCCGGCGGCGATCCGCAAGGTCTACAACCTCGGCGGCAGCCTGTCGCCGCTGCCCGGCGCGGGCTTCCTCGACGGTCCCGCCGCCCTGTGGGCCGAGCAGCTCACGGAGCTGGTGTTCGAGGCGGGCATGAGCGGTTTCGTGCTGGCCCCGGGGGTGGAGGCCGAGCGGGACCTGCGGGTGTTCGCCGAGGAGGTCGCGCCCGCCGTCCGGGCGGCCGTGGCCAGGGAGCGCGGCCGGCCCGCGCCCGAGCCGGTCCGCCGGCCGGTGACGATCCCCGACCTGGACGAGGCCGGCCGTCCGAGGACGACGGGCGGCGACCCCGCCGCCCTGGATCCCGACCAGGCCCGGCTGGGCCGCCGCCTGGTGGACGTGCACGACGGCTACCGCGCCCAGCTCCGCCAGGTCAGGGACGCGGTCGAACAGGTGGCCGCCGAGACCGCGGCCCCGCACCCGGACGGCGACCGGCTCGCGGTGCGCCAGAACCACTGGACGCTCGGCGTGTTCTGCGCGACCTTCCGCCGCCTGCTGACCGTGCACCACGACGTCGAGCACGGCAGCACCTTCCCCGCCCTCACCGAACGCGACCCCGCCCTGGAGCCGGTGGTCAAGAAGCTGGAGCAGGAGCACGAGGTCATCGCCGAGCTGCTGGCCCGCCTGGACCGGGCGTGCGCGGAGATGGTCGCCGACCCGGCCAGGATCGACCGGGTCCGGGCCGGCGTCGAACGGCTCTCGCAGGCCCTCGCCTCGCACTTCGCCTACGAGGAGGAGGAACTGGCCGAGCCGGTCGGCCGCTTGGAGATCCGCCTCTAGCCCCGAGGAGCGTTCGTGGACGTGTCCGCGCCCGTGTGGTGGCTGACGATCCTGGGGATCGCCGGCCTGCTGCTGTTCGACTTCTTCTTCCACGTGCGGCAGGCGCACGTCCCCACGCTGCGCGAGGCGGCCGTCTGGTCGGCCCTGTACGTCGGGATCGCCCTGCTGTTCGGCGTGGGCGTGTGGGCGTTCGGCGGCGCCGAGCCGGGCGCTGAGTACTTCGCCGGTTACGTGACCGAGAAGGCGCTGTCGGTCGACAACCTGTTCGTCTTCCTCGTCATCATGGCGAGCTTCCGGGTGCCGCGCGCCGACCAGCAGAAGGCCCTGCTGTTCGGCATCGCCTTCTCGCTGGTCGCCCGGACCGGGTTCATCCTCCTCGGCGCCGCGATGATCGAGACGTTCGCCTGGGTGTTCTACGTCTTCAGCCTGATCCTGCTGCTCACGGCGGGCAACCTGCTGCGGCCCGAGGCCAGCGAGGGCCACACCGACAACATCATGGTCCGCCTGGCCCGCAGGCTGTTCCGCGCCACCGACACCTACGACGGCGACCGGCTGTTCACGGTGCGGGACGGCCGGCGGGTGATGACGCCGATGTTGCTGGTCATGGTCGCCCTGGCCGGCACCGACGTGCTGTTCGCGCTCGACTCCATCCCGGCCATCTTCGGCCTCACCCAGAACGTCTACCTCGTCTTCACCGCCACCGCCTTCTCCCTGCTGGGGCTGCGGCAGCTCTACTTCCTCATCGACGGCCTGCTCGACCGGCTCATCTACCTCGCCTACGGGCTGGCGGTCATCCTGGCCTTCATCGGCGTCAAGCTCGGGCTGCACGCGCTGCACGAGAACAACGTGCCGTTCGTCAACGGCGGCGAGCCGGTGAACGTCACCGAGATCAGCACCGGGCTGTCCCTGTCGGTGATCGTCGGCGTGCTGCTGGTCACCGTGGCCGCCTCGCTGGCCAGCCCCCGCGGCCGGGCGCAGAACGTGGTCTCGGCCGTCCGCCGGCACGCCCAGGACTACCTGGAGGTGGAGAAGGACCCGGAGCGGCGCGAGGAGGTCTACCGCGACCTGCTCGCGGCCGAGGCGCGGCTGGGCGAGCTGCCGGAGCGGCAGCGGGCCGGCGTCGCCCGGGACGAGCGGCTGGCGGCCCTGGTGGCGCGGGCGCACGCCGAGCACCTGACCGGGCACCAGGCCGGGCAGGACCCGGCTAGGTAGGGGTGGCCTGGCGGGAGGTCAGCGGGGCCGCGATGTGCTCCAGCGGCGTGCGCTCGGCCTTCACCCCGAAGACGATCTCCACCAGCCCGGCCGCCACCATCATCCCCGCGCCGAAGCAGTAGCCCCAGAACAGCCTGGTCGGGTCGGGGTTGCGCTGGTCGCCGATGAGCGAGGCGAAGACCGTCGGCCCGAACGCCCCCGCGACCTGCCCGAGCGCGAAGAAGATCGCGATGGCCTGGGCCCGCAGCTCGATCGGGAAGATCTCGCTCACGGTCAGGTACGCCGAACTGGCCGCCGCCGAGGCGATGAAGAAGATCACCGACCAGAGCACGGTCTGCGTGACCGCCGTCAGCAGCCCTTCCTTGAACAGCCATCCGGTGACCGCCAGCAGCAGCCCGGAGGTGATGTACGTGGCCGAGATCATCTGTCTGCGCCCGACCGTGTCGAACAGCCTGCCCAGCAGCAGCGGCCCGAGCAGGTTCCCGGCCGCGAAGGCGAACATGTACTGCGGCACCGAGCCCGCCGGGACGCCGTAGAAGTGCGTCAGCACCAGCGAGTAGGTGAAGAACACGGCGTTGTAGAGGAACGACTGGCAGATCATCAGCGTCGCCCCCAGCACCGAGCGCTCCGGGTACGTGCGGAACAACGTCCTGGCGACCTGCGACAGCGGCGCGTGGTGCTCGGGGACGATCTCCAGCGCCTGCTCCTGCGGCACCGGCTCCAGCCTGACCCGGTCCTCCCGCTCGACCTCCTGCTCGATGCGGGCGACGACCTGCTCGGCCTCCTCCTCGCGGCCGTGCGTCATCAGCCAGCGCGGGCTCTCCGGCAGGTGCCGGCGCAGCCCCCAGATGGCCAGGCCGATCACCGGCCCGACCGCGAACCCGAGCCGCCAGGCCCAGTCGGGGTCCAGCGGCCCGCCCGGGTGCAGCAGCAGGAACGTGGCCGAGGTGGCCAGCAGCGAGCCCAGCCAGTAGGTGCCGTTGATGGCCAGGTCGACGTGGCCCCGGTAGTGGGAGGGGATCATCTCGTCGATGGCGGAGTTGACGGCCGCGTACTCGCCGCCGATGCCCGCCCCGGCCACGAAACGCAGCACCAGGAAGCTCCACAGGTCCCACGACAGGGCGGTCAGGCCGCTGGCGACCAGGTAGATGCCGAGCGTGAGGATGAACAGCTTCCTGCGGCCGAGCCGGTCGGACAGCCAGCCGAAGTAGAGCGCGCCGGCCACCTGGCCGATCAGGTAGACGGTGGCCGACAGGCCCACCTCCGCGGAGGTGAAGCCGAGCGTGTCGGGGCGCTGCAGGAACGCCCCGACGTTGCTGGCGATGGTGATCTCCAGCCCGTCGAGCACCCAGGCCACGCCGAGCGCGATCACCAGCCGGGTGTGGAACGGCGCCCACGGCAGGCGGTCCATGCGGGCGGGGACCAGGCTGCGTACGACGCCGTCCTTGCTCATGCGTCCTTACTCTAAGTGAGCAAAAGATCACCCATCGGCCCGGGTCCCGTTGCCGTTGCCGGTGCCGTCGTAGCCGAGCAGCCGCATGGCCGTGTCCGGGTCCATGGCCGCGGCCAGCAGCTGGGCCCGCCGGTGGGCCTCGTCACGCTCGCGTTCCGCCTTGGCCTGCGCCGTCCGTACGCCCCTGACCGCCACGAACGCGAGCCCGGCGCCCACGACCACCCCGACGACCACGACGAACAGCAGGAGCAGCAGGGCCGGCGAGGCGAGCGCGGGAGCCGCCGCGACGTCGGCGCCCGCGCCGGGCACCGCGCCGGTCACCGCCAGCGCCGCGATCAGGGCCAGCGCGATCAGCCCGAGCAGGCTGGCCACGACCAGCCAGGCCCGTCCGGCGCGCCGGCGCCGCCGGGGCTCGGCGACCGCCCCGGGAACCGGCCCGAAGCCCGCGTGCGGGACGGCCGCCGGAATCCCGGCCGGGACCGCCGGAACCGCTGACGAGACCGCTGCCGGGACCGCTGCCGGGACCGGGGCGGCCCGCGGGCCGGGCGCCCACGGCACGAACTCGGGCCGGTCACCGCCCTGCTCAACGCCCGGCCCGACGCCCGGCCCGACGCCCTGGTCGATCCGGGTGACCTCGGCCGTGATCACCTGCGCCACGGCCGTGCCGGTGCCCGCGGCCGGGGCGGCGAAGGCGACCGCCCGCGGCGCGGCCTCCGCCTCCACCGGGCCGGGCAGCTCGCGCTCGATGCGGCTGTGCTCCTTGTGCGCCCTGGCCGCGTCGCGGTGGTAGTCCTCCAGCTGCTCGTAGAGCTCGTCGGAGGCGTAGATCGTGCCGTCCACGAGCGGTCCGCGCTCGCCGCGGACGACGGCCACCACGTCGTCGCCGTTGAGCGTCTTGTGCGTCTCCAGGGCGTGCGCCAGGCACAGCACCTGCCTGCGGTGCTCCTCCAGCAGCCGCTCGGTCTTCTCCAGCAGCCGCACCAGGTTGAACTCGATGCGCTCGCCCAGCACGTCGGGGGTCAGGTCGGGCGCGGCGCGCACCGGCTCGCGCTCGGTGATGCCGATGCCGCCTCCCCCGCCGCCCCGGCCGCGCACGGCCTTGCCGCCGTGGATCTCCAGCTCCTGGAGCGCGGGCAGCGAGGTGACGCCGGAGCCCATCCCCCAGTACGACTCCATGAGCGCGGTGAGGAACGTGGCCGCGTGCAGGTCGCCGGAGACGCCGGAGGAGTTGTCCTCGCCGAAGAACATGCGCTCGCCGGCCAGCGAGGCCAGGGAGACCATGATGTCGGCCTCGTACTCGGACTTCCAGCGGGTGAACTGGTCCTCGGGCTTGATCGAGGCGACCATGCCCAGGTAGTCGGCGCCCTTCTCGATGGTGGCGATGTCGATCTCCAGATGGAACCGGGTCACGTACGCCACCACGGCGTGGCAGGCCTCGTGCACCGCCACGGCGTGCCGCTCGCGCTCGATGTACTCGACGTCCTCGGGCGGGCCGAGCTGCTTGAGCCGCTTGGCGCGCAGCACGTCCGACCAGGTGATGACCTCCCGCCCGTCGCGGATGGCGGTGATCAGCGACTCGTTGACCAGGTCCTTGATCGTGGCCCCGGTCGCGTACGGCGTGATCGTGGCCAGCTTGTCGATCTGCTCCCCGGTGAGCTCGTGGTCGACCTTGTCGAAATAGCCCTGGTACGTCCGCACCCGCCCGGCCTTGGACGGATAGCCGACCTTGTAGATGCGGTCGATACGGCCCGGCCGCAGCAGCGCCTCGTCCAGCGCGTCGGGCCGGTTGGTGGCCATCATGACGAGGATGCGGTATTTGGGCGGCGGCTTGGGCCGCATCCCGAGCAGCCGCCTGACCAGCCGGTTGAAGAAGCCGCGCGGCTTCTTGAGCCCGGACAGCTCGGTGAGCAGCGCCTGGAGGGTGCCGGGGTCACCGCTGTTCATCATGCCGCCGCCGGCGAAGAAGCGCTCGCGCCAGGTGCCCGGCGGGTCGGCGGCCTCGCGCCGGCCCTTGCCGGCCAGCGCCGAGCGGCTCTCCTCCGACAGGTACGTCATCCCGTGGCAGCCGGAGTGCGCCGAGAAGCCGCCCTGCCCGGGCGGCCCCTGCTGGGCCAGCTTGCCGCGCTTGCCGAGCGAGTCGGCCTCGTCGAAGAAGACGATCACGCCGCCGTACCGCAGCGCCAGCTTGCGCAGCTTCCTGAACAGGCCCTTGACCTTCAGGATGCCGACGCCCATGAACATGTTCGTGAAGGCTCCCGGATCCACGAACACGTACGGCTTGCCGGTCTCGCCCGCCACGGCCTCGGCCATCAGGGTCTTGCCGGTGCCGGGCGGGCCCCACAGCAGCAGGCCGCTGGGCACGTACCCGCCGCGCCGCTCGATCTCGTCGGGCCGCTCCAGGAAGACGATGTTCTCCTGGACCCGCTCGACCACGTGGTCCTGGCCCCAGACGTCGGCGAAGCGGGTCTTGATGTCGTCGGGGAAGTACGTCTCCACGCCGCCCCTGGACAGGAACCAGAACAGGCCGACGAACTGGATGATGACGACGAAGAACAGGAAGACGATCTGCAGCAGGAACGGCAGCGCCTGCCAGATCAGCGTCGGCGCCTGCAACAGGGCGACGAACGGGCTGACGTCCAGCACCGCCCCCGCCACCAGCGCGGTCAGCGTGACGAAGAAGGCGATCTTCAGGGCCCTGGAGATGCGGTACCTGGTCCAGTCGTCGAAGCGCCGGTGCGTCCACCGCTCGAACCCGCCGAAGACCTTCTGGCTCCAGAACCGGTGGTAGCCCGACCAGTGCTCGCTGACGAGGAAATGCAGTTGCCGCACGGCCTCCGCGCCGAGCAGCCAGAAGATCCACTGGTACTCGTAACCGACTTTCCAGGCCGCCTCGGGGAAGGTCACGACGCCCGTCCAGTCGGCCGTCACCTTCCAGGTGAGGATCAGGTAGGCCAGGACCAGCGCGACGAGGAACTTGCTCCGGTCCCAGAACTGCATCTTCTTCCTGGTCACGGAGTCCGGGTCGGAGGGCCCGCTGCCGGGTGCGCGCAGCCCTTCGTGCTGAAAGGTGGTGGTCACTGACGCCCCCTCATCCGGGCAGCCGGAGCAGCTTGAACGAACCCGCGATCTTGTCGAACTCGGCGCCGCGGTCGCGGTAGCAGGTCGCCCGGCAGCCGAGGAGCATGACCGAGACCGTCGCGCCCTTCTCGTCGAGGATCGCGGTCTGGTCGAACGTCTGGACGTCGGCGCCGATCTGGTAGTTGAAGCGCACCCGTACGCCTCTGGCGCCGTTCTCCAGGGCGAGGACGTCGTCGCTGAGGAGCTCGAACTTGGCGAACATCGGCGGCCGGCCGGTGCTCATGGCCTGCTGCTCGTACAGCTCGCGCATCGGGTCCGTGACGGGCAGCACGAAGTCGCGCAGCCGGTTGAGCGAGATCGCGTCCCGCTGCTGCTCGGTGAGCTTGTGCACGGTGGCGTACACGAACGGGTCGGACGAGCTCAGCAGATGGTTGACCGACGGCGCGGCCGACTGGTCGAAGGCCGTGGACCAGACCCGCTGCGCGCGTGTCGCCGCCGCCAGCGAGCCGGGTCGGTCACCCGTCAGATACAGTTCGATCGGATAGGCGTTGAGCTGCGTGAACGAGGCGGGCACCTTGAAATAGGTGGTGCCTTCCCTGTCCCGTACGTAGGTGAACTCCGGCTGCCCGCACGCCGACAGCACGAAAACCGCGACCATGAGCGCGATCCAAGCCCGTGTCCTTTTCACCAGGGCTTACCTCCGCTTTACGGACCAACGCAGTTGTTGTGCCCGCTTTCATGCGGAATGAGGCCGGATGCACGATGAGAAATCTTGACCAAATCTTGGCCATTGATTGGCTTTACTTGTTACAGATCACCAAATGATGGTATGGGCCAGGCCGCCACACTCTACGGTCGCCCGGGATACAACGTTCGTGCAACCCCCATTGGTAGACCACAGGAAGTAGCAAAGGATATGAGGACGCCCATCCCGAGCCCCGGAGCGCACCATGAAAGAACCCGCGATGGAGACCGTCGACTCCTTCGGCATGACGGCTGAGCGGCAGTTCGCCGACCTGTGGTCCAGGACCGCCCTGTCGGTCAAGGAGCGCCGGCTGCTCCTGCTCGGGCTGCTCGTCGGACAGGGGCTCGACGAGCTGACCGCCGTGCAGCTCGACGTCGCGCTGCGGGCGGGCGACCTGAGCGAGAGCGAGCTGCGCGAAGTGGTGGTGTTCCTGACCCACTACGCCGGCTGGACCCGCGGATCGCGGCTCAACGACCAGGTCGAGGAGCTGATCGAGCGGGTCAGGCAGGCTCGATCCGGTAGAGCGGACCCCGCAGGCTGAGCGCGTAGAGCTCGCCGTCGAGCCCCTCACCGAACGAGGAGAGCTGCTCGACCCTGCCGATCTCGGCCGCCTTCGACGGCTCCCCCGCGGGCGCGGCCCTGACCCAGCCGGCACAGAAGTCCCCGTACAGGAAGCTGCCGCGCAGCCAGGGCAGCGCGGCGCCGCGGTAGACGTACCCGGCGATCACCGAGCAGTTGCCGTCCTTGTGCAGCGGGTAGGTGATGACCGGCTCGGTCAGGCCGCGGCCCGTGCCGCCGCGGAAGGGCCGTTCGCCCTCGCGCAGGTTCCAGCCGTAGTTCTCGCCGCCCTTGGAGGCGGCCGGCTGGCGGTCGACCTCCTCCACCTCGTCCTGGCCGACGTCGCCGATCCACAGGTCGCCGGTCTGCCGGTCGAAGCCGAACCGCCAGGGGTTGCGCAGGCCGTAGGCCCAGATCTCGGGCCGCGCGCCGTCCTTCCCGGCGAACGGGTTGTCCCGCGGCACCTTGTACGGCCTGCCGCGCGGGTCGATGCGCAGGATCTTGCCCAGCAGCGTGCCGAGGTCCTGGCCGTTGCCCTGCGGGTCGCCCGCGCTGCCGCCGTCGCCGAGCCCGACGTAGAGGTGGCCGTCGGGGCCGAAGGCGAGCTGGCCGCCGTTGTGGTTGGCGTACGGCTGCTCCTGGGTGAGCACGTCGCGCCGGCCGGTGGCGCGATGCCCGTCGAAGGCCCATTCGGTGACGTGGGTGGCGCCGCGGGTGTCGGTCCAGTCGAGGTAGAGCCAGCGGCCGGAGGGATGGAAGGCCACGCCGAGCAGGCCCTGCTCGTTGCCGCCGCTCACCTCCCCCGACAGGTCCACGAGGACGTCGCCGTCCGTGGCGCGCAGCCGGCCGCCCTGCTCGGCGACGTAGAGCCGGGCGTCGCCCTTGCGCACGGCGAGGGCGACCGGCCGTTCGAACCGGCCGAGCTCGCGGAAGCGCACCTGCCCGCGCCCGGAGGCGCGCTCCGGCGCGGCGCTCCCGGGCGTGGACGCCGGAGCGGGAGACACAGGGGCCGAGGACACAGGAGTCGGGGAGACAGGGGCCGGGCCGGGCGGGGGCGAGGCGGCCGAGCAGGCGGTAAGGGCCAGGAGGAGCACGGCCGCGAGGGGGCGCACGCCGTCCATACTCGCACGCCCGACCGGGGACGTTAAGGTTCAGGACATGCCAACCGCATTGATCACGGGCGCCACCGCCGGCATCGGCGCCGCGTTCGCCCGCCGCCTGGCCGCCGACGCCTGCTCGCTCGTCCTGGTCGCGCGCGACGAGCAGCGGCTCGTCCAGGTCGCCGACCAGCTCAGGCTCAGGTACGGCGTGCACGTCGAGGTGCTGCCCGCCGACCTGGCCACCGAGGAGGGCCTGGCCAGGGTCGAGTCGAGACTCCGCGACGGCGTCGACCTGCTGGTGAACAACGCCGGCTTCGGCCACCCCGGCGACTTCCTGAAGGTGCCGGTCGAGGACGAGCTGCGCATGCTCAAGGTCCACTGCGAGGCCGTGCTGCGGCTCACCCTGGCGGCGCTGCCCGCGATGCGCAAGCGCGACCGGGGCGCGGTGATCAACGTGGCGTCGGTCGCGGCGTTCTTCTCCCGCGGCACCTACAGCGCCTCGAAGGCGTGGGTGGTCAACTTCAGCGAGTCCGCGGCCAACGACGTGCGCAACCCGCGGATCAAGATCATGGCGCTGTGCCCCGGTTTCGTGCGCACCGAGTTCCACCAGCGGGCGTCCATGGACACCTCGGGCATCCCGGGGTTCCTGTGGCTGAAGGCCGACAACGTGGTCAGGGACGCCATGCGCGACCTCGCGCTCGGCAAGCGGGTCTCGGTGCCCGACCTGCGCTACAAGGCCATCGTGGCGATCGGCAAGCTGGTGCCGCACAACCTGGCCGGGCGCGTCTCGGCCCGGCTCGGCCGCCGCTGAGGGGCGTCCGGCGACAAGGTGGGCCCCCGCCGCGGGAGGGGGTCGCGGTGGGGGCCCGGGACGGCCGTGAGGAACTCACGGCCGGGACCGGCAGATCCGGCTGGACCTGCTAGCGGTTGGCCTCGTGGCCGATGGCCAGGCCGCTCGTCGGGTCGAAGAAGTGCAGGTTGTGCGTGTCCAGGACCAGGTCGATGCGCTGGCCGGGGCGCACGTGGCTGCGGGCGTTGACGCGGGCGGTCCACAGGGACTTGTCGCCCACCAGCGGCAGCGCCGCCTCCTCGTCGTCGCCCGTGTCGGCGGCGGCGACGGTGTCCTTGTGCTCGACCGGCGGGGCGTCGATCAGGAACAGCACGTTGATCTCGGAGCCGAGCTCCTCGGTGACCTCCGCCTTGACGGGCAGGGTGGCCCAGCCGTTGGCGTGGTTGCCGGCCGAGTTGGCGTCCTCGAAGTCCGACGGGCGGATGCCGAGGATGACCTTCTTGCCGATGTACTGCTCAAGGCCCGGCTTGTCGGCGAACGCCGAGTCGGGGATCGGCAGGCTGATGTCGGCGAAGCGCACGACCGCGCCGTTGTCGCGGACCAGCTCGGCGGTGACGAAGTTCATCGAGGGCGAGCCCATGAAGCCGGCGACGAACAGGTTGACCGGCTTGTCGAACAGGTTCTGCGGGGTGTCGACCTGCTGGAGCAGACCGTCGCGCAGGACGCAGACGCGGTCGCCGAGGGTCATGGCCTCGACCTGGTCGTGGGTGACGTACACGGTGGTGACGCCGAGGCGCTCGTGCAGGGTGTTGAGCGAGGCGCGCATGGAGACGCGGAGCTTGGCGTCGAGGTTCGACAGCGGCTCGTCCATGAGGAAGGCCTGCGGCTCGCGGACGATGGCGCGGCCCATGGCGACACGCTGGCGCTGACCACCGGACAGAGCGGCCGGCTTGCGCTTGAGGTAGGTCTCCAGGCCGAGCATCTTGGCGGCCTCGTTGACCCGCTTCTGGATCTCCGGCTTGGGCATCTTGCGGAGCTTGAGGCCGAAGGCGAGGTTCTCCTCGACCGTCATGTGCGGGTAGAGCGCGTAGTTCTGGAAGACCATCGCGATGTCGCGGTCCTTGGGCGGAAGGTGGTTGACCACCTTGTCGCCGATGGCGATCTCGCCGCCGCTGATGTCCTCGAGGCCGGCGATCATCCGGAGCGCGGTCGACTTACCGCAACCCGATGGGCCCACCAGCACCATGAACTCGCCGTCCTTGATCTCAAGGTTCAGCCCGTTCACGGCCTTCACGCCACCGGCGTAGATCTTGTCGACGTTCGTCAGAACGATGGATGCCATGACATTCCTTCGCGCTCCAGGGCGATCGGCCCGGACGTTGGTTCTCGGTTCCCGTGGATACGTTTTCACGTATCTCACCCGAAACGGACATCGGTGTCAAGGGGTACCGCGTGACCAGCCTTTGTCCGCACGACACTCTTCCGATGGACCGGAATCCATGATGGAATCGTTTCCATGGAGAAGCGGGCGACGATCAAGGATGTGGCCGAGGCGGCGGGCGTCGGCGTCGCGACCGTGTCCCGGGTGTTGTCGGGCGGCTCGGCCAGCCCCAGCACCAGGGAACGGGTCCTGGCCGTCGCCGCCCAGCTCGACTACCGGCCCAGCGCGCTCGGCCGCAACCTGCGCCAGCGCCGCACCGGCGGCCTGGGCCTGCTGGTGCCCGACCTCACCGACACCTTCTACGGGCAGCTCTGCGAAGGCGTGCTCGCCTGCGCCCGGTCGGCGGGCGAGCCGGTCGTGCTGGGCTCGACGGGCGGCGACCCCGAGCAGGAGGCCGAGCTGATCGGCATGCTGCTCGAACAGAGCGTCGACCGGGTCATCGCGGTGCCCTCCGGCGACGCCGAGACGTGGGCCCCCGCGCTCAGGGCGGGCATGACGGTGGTCTTCGCCGACCGCCTGCCGCCCGAGGCCGGGCGCGACGGCGACCGCGACCCCGCCGAGAGCGCCCTCGACGATCTCATGCTCCTCGACGGCGTGCCCCCCCGCGGGCGCGGGCCCGAGGGCGCCGCGCGTCCTCTGGACGTGCCCGCCGTCCTGGCCGACGACCGTGCCGGCATCCGTACGGCCGTGCGCTACCTGCGGGGCCTCGGCCACCGGCGCATCGCCTTCCTCGGCGGACCCGGCCACGACCGGCGGGCCGCCGCCTTCCGCGAGGCCGTGGGCGCGCCGGTGGACGAGGAGCTGGTGGTGTTCGGCACCGGCAGCCGCGACTCGGCGTACGCCGCCGCCTCCGGCCTGTTCCAGAGCCGTCCCGACCTGTCGGCCGTCGTCGCGGGCGGGAACGTCCTGGGCGAGGCGGCCGTGCTGGCCGCCCGCGAGCTCGACCTGCGGGTGCCGAAGGACGTGTCGCTGGTGATGTACGACGACGTGCCCTGGGCCGAGCTGTGCGCCCCGCCGCTGACCGTGATCGCCCAGCCGGGCCGGGACATGGGGTACCGCGCGTGCGAGCTGGTGCTGCGCGAGGGCACCCGGCGGGCGCGCACGGTGGTGCTGCCCACCGAGCTGATCATCCGAGGGAGCTGCGGTCCCCGCAGGTGACGCCGGGGTCACGGGGGGGGGCACGTCCTCAGCTCTCGCCGAGCACGTCCCGCGCATGAGCCTCGATCACCCGGGCCACCTCCTGGGGCGCCCGCAGGTGCGCGCCGTGCCCCTGCCCGTGGAGCGTGACACGCCGGGCGCCGGGGATCACCTCACGCAGGGCGTCGAGCCGCGCGCCGAGATGGGCGGGGCTGCGGTCGCCGCCGAGCAGCACCACCGGCGTGCGGATCGCCGCGTACGCCGCCCGCCGGTCGCCCAGGGCGTCGATCGCCAGCAGGTCGTCGATCTGGCGCGGCGCGCGCCGCCGCGTCGGCCGATGGCCGGCCACCGCCACGGAGGTCAGCCAGGAGAGCGCCGGCGACAGGCCCACCACGTCCCTGAAGAAGATCCGCATCGCCCGGCCCGGCCGGCCCGCCGCCACCGCGGCCACGGCCGCCTGGCTCGCCGCGCCGCCGAGCGAGGGTCCGAGGGCGACGGGCGGCTCGTACAGGACCGCGCCGGCGAAGGCGTCCGGCGCCAGGAGCAGGGACTCCAGCGCGGCCACCGCACCGGAGGAATGGCCCACGAGCAGGACGGGCCCGCCGAGCGCCGCCGCCACGGCCACCGCGTCGGCCGCCTCCTGCGCCATGGTGGCGGGCCCGGCCAGGTCCGGCCGGTACTGGCGGCGCCGGACGCGCACCACGCGGAACCGGGGCGCGAGCAGCCCCGCGACCTTGCCCCACTGGGTGCCGTCGTCGAGCCCCGCGTGCAGGACGAGGACGGCCGGGCCCCGTCCCTCCTCGACCACCCGGACGTCGGTCCCGTCGGCGGATGTCACCGTGAGCATGGCGCCTCCTCAGTGCGGCCACTGTACGCCTCCTCAGCCCCGTAATACCTCAGAGCTACGCGGAAGGTGCATCCCCCAGCGGGAAGCCGACTACAAGGCGTGATCCCTACCTTCGGTGCCGGAAGGAAGAACCAGCACGGAAGGGACCATCCGCCATGGCATCGCTCAGGAACCGCCTGCTCGCCGTGCTCGTCACCGCTTCGGTGGCGGTGCCCGCGTCCGGCGCCGGCGGGTCCGCGGGGGTGCCCGCGCCCGTTCCCGCCGCCGTGGCGCCGCTGCGCGCCGCTACCCCCGTCGTGCTGGCCGCCGCGCTGACCGAGCGGTACGCCGCCGGGCGCGCCGCCGTCCTGGCCGCCGAGCGCGCCGCCGCCGCGTGGGGGCACCGCCTGCGGGCGGCGGCGCTGCGGGCCATGGCGGACCCGTCGCGCACGTTCCTGTCCTTCGACGGGCGCGACGGCGGCCGGACCGTGGAGGTCTTCGGCGACCTGGCGACGGCCCGGCGGATCGCCGTCCTGGTGCCCGGCTCCGACACGAACCTCGACCGGTACGGCCGCCTGCACGCCGGCGCGACGCGGCTGCGCGCGGCGCTCGGGGACGGCTCGGCGGTCATCGCCTGGGCCGGATACCGCACGCCCGGCACGCTCAGCCTGGACGTGCTGACGCCCGCGCGGGCCGACGAGGCCGTACCCGGGCTGCGCGCGTTCGTACGGGAGCTGCGTGCGGTCAAGCCCGGCGCCCGGCTGTCGCTCGTGTGCCACTCCTACGGCTCGGTGGTGTGCGGACGGGCCGCGCCCGGCCTGGACGTGGCCGACATCGTCCTGATGGGCAGCCCAGGCGCGGGCGTCCCCGACGTCGCCGCGATGCGCACCCGCGCGGTCGTGTGGGCCGGCCGCGGCACCGGCGACTGGATCTCCGGCGTGCCCCACGTGCTGGTCGAGCTGCCGTTCGTCACGGTCGGTCTGGGGGCCGACCCGGTCTCGCCCGGGTTCGGCGCCCGCGTCTTCGCGGCGGGCGACGGCGGCCACAGCGACTACCTGCGGCCCGGCTCCCCCGCGCTGACGGCCGTCGCCCGCATCGTCTCGGGAGAGGCCGCCCGCGATGTCTGACTCCTCCCTCCGCACCCGCTCCGGCCCGCGCGGGCTCGCCGCGCGCATCGAGGCCGGGACCCCGCCGGAGCGCGACCGGGCCCTGGACGCCCTGCGGGCCCTGGCCATCCTCGGGGTGGTGGCCGGGCACTGGCTGGTGACCGCCGTGGTCAGCGACAGCGGCAGCCTGCGCGTCACCAGCCCGCTCAAGTACCTGCCGCAGCTCGCCCCGATGTCGTGGGCGTTCCAGATGCTGGCGATCTTCTTCCTGGTGGGCGGCCTGGTCGGGGCGAAGGGTCACCGGTCGGCGCGGGCGGCCGGCATCGGCTACGTCCCGTGGCTGCGCGGCCGGTTGGGGCGGCTGTTCCGGCCGGTTGCGGTCGTCCTGGCGGTGTGGGCCGTGGCGGCGGTCGCGATGCTCGCCTCCGGGGTGCCGCTGGAGGACGTGCGGCTGCTGGTCAAGCTGGCGGCGGCGCCGATGTGGTTCCTGCTGGTGTTCGCCGCGCTGACGGCGGCCACGCCGCTGGCCGCCCGGCTGCACCCGGCCTGGCCGCTCGCGGCGGTGGCGGCCGCCGACGCGGTGCGGTTCGGGCCCGGCGGCCCGGAGTGGTTGTGGTGGGTGAACATGGCGGCCGGCTGGCTGGTGCCGTACTGCCTGGGCGCGGCCTGGGCCCGCGGGGAGCTGCGGAGCCGGGCCACCGGCTGGACGCTGCTGGCCGGCGGCGCGGCCGCGGCCCTGGCGCTGGTGGTGTGGGGCGGCTACCCGGCGACCATGGTCGGGGTGCCGGGCGCCCCGGTCTCCAACCTGGACCCGCCCTCGCTCGCGGCCGTCGCCTTCGGGCTCGCCCAGTGCGGCGCGGCGCTGCTGCTGCTCGGCCCGCTGCGCCGGCTGCTGCGCCGCCCCGCCGCCTGGGCGCCCGTGGCCGTGGCGAACCTGGCCGCGATGACGATCTTCCTGTGGCACCAGACCGCGCTGATCGCGGTGACCGAGCTCGGCCTGCCGGCGAGCCGGGCGCTGCCCGGCCTGCACACCCCGCCCGAACAGCTCGGGTGGGTGGCGGCCCGGCTGGCCTGGCTGCCGGTGTTCGCGGTGGCGCTGCTGGTGTGCTGTGCCGCCTTCCACACCTACGAACGCCGGCGGCCCCGCTAGAGCAGCTTCTCGATGGCCGCGACGACGGCCGGGTCGTCGGGAGCGGTGCGGGGCCGGAAGCGGGCCACGACGTTGCCCTCGCGGTCGAGCAGGAACTTCTCGAAGTTCCACTGGACGTCGCCCGCCGCGCCCTCCTCGTCGGCGGCCTCGGTGAGCGCCGCGTAGAGCGGGTGGCGGCCGGGGCCGTTGACGTCGGCCTTGGCCAGCAGCGGGAAGTCGACGCCGTAGGTCGCCGAGCAGAACTCCTGGATCTCCTCCGCCGTGCCGGGCTCCTGGCCGGCGAACTGGTTGCAGGGCATGCCGACCACGCTGAAGCCGCGCGGGCCGAAGTCCTGCTGGAGCTGGACCAGGCCGGCGTACTGCGGGGTCAGGCCGCAGCGGGAGGCCACGTTGACCAGGAGCACGGCCTTGTCGCCGGCGAGGTCGCCGAGCGTGGTGGGGTCGTCGGCGAGGGTGCGGAGCGGGATGTCGCGAAGGCTCATGATCTGAAGCTTACAGAACGACGCCCGCCGCAGATTGTGACCTATTCCTCATTTTTCCCGCGAAACCCCTGAATATCAATAAGTCGCGATCTTGGAATTGCGCCTGATTTTTCATGGTCAATTAGGAAAGAAGGGAGTTTGTCAGGCAGGGTGACGCGGTCCCCGTCCCCTTCGAAAGGGAATCCGCATGCCCATGCTCCGCCGTACCGGTGTCCTGGTCCTCGCCGCCACGCTCGCGACGGTGACCGGCACCACGGCCGCACAGGCGCAGAGCTCCCAGAGCAGTGGCAGGAACAAAGCCATCGCCAAGTCCCTGGTCACCCAGCGTGGCTGGGGCGCCGCGAGCTACGGCTGCCTGGTCAGGCTCTGGGCCAGAGAGAGCGGCTGGAACCACAGGGCCGGCAACCGGTCGGGCGCCTACGGCATCCCGCAGGCACTTCCGGGCCACAAGATGGCCTCCTCGGGAGCCGACTGGCGCACGAACCCGCGCACCCAGATCCGGTGGGGTCTGGGCTACATCAAGCAGCGGTACGGCTCGCCGTGTCGCGCGTGGGCGCACTTCCAATCCCACAGTTGGTACTGAGCCAAACCCCAGGTACGTCCGCGTTTTCAGTCAAGGACATGCCATATGGGCGACGGGCCGGGCAATCCTGGCCCAGCGAGATCGCCCTTTATCCGAATTGAGCGTGCAAACACCTGTCCTTCGCGTGTCGAGATCGCGGCCCGCGGTCACGGCCCGTAATAGGAATCGTGCTTGAGGACACGTCGTGGCGCCTTCCGGGCCGTCCAGCACGATCGGGCGGTACAGGATCCCGGGAGGCCGCGCGGACCCTCCGCGTCCGAGCCACGGACGCCGGACCGGCAGGGCGCCCCGAGGGGGCGCCCGTCCGCACGCGACCCGATAGCAAGGATCGCCTTGGACAGCAAACGCGTGCTCAGCGGCACTCTTCTCACTATCAGCGCGTTCGGCGTCAGCACCGGCCCGGCCTGGGCGGAGTCCCGGCCTCCGGTGATCAAGATGCGGACCTGGACAACGTCAGCGCAGCCAAAGATCGCGGCCGTACGGCCCGCCGGAAGAAACAAGAAGATCGCCTTGGGACAGGTCGTCCAGCGTGCGTGGAACTACCGGGAGTTCCGCTGCCTGGACAATCTGTGGACCAGGGAGAGCAATTGGAACCACCACGCGCTCAACCGGTCCTCGGGCGCCTACGGGATCCCGCAGGCGCTGCCCGCGGGCAAGATGAGCGGCGCGGGCAAGGACTGGCGGTCCAACCCCGAGACGCAGATCCGCTGGGGCCTGGCCTACATCAAGGGAAGGTACGGCAGGCCCTGCGGCGCCTGGGGGCACTGGAGATCGCACAACTGGTACTGATGTCCGCTCCGGAGGGCATCCGGGCCCGCCCGGGTGCCCTCCTACTGGCCCGCGTGCACCGCGATGGCCTGGATGAGCAGCTCGACCCCGAACTCGAACTCCGCCTCGTGGTCGCACTCGGCCAGCAGCGGCGCCAGCGCGCTCACCTCGGGGAACAGCGCCGGATCGACCACGGCGGCCTCGACCGTGCGGCTGTGGACGGGCGCGAACGTGGGCGTCACGCCGACCTCGCGCAGCAGCGAGCCCACGATGAAGGCGATGAACATGCGCAACATCCGGACGGCGTCGGCCCCGTCGAAGCCCGCGCCGCGCAGCGTGGCCAGCGCCCGCTCGACCGGCAGCAGCCCGGCGTGGGAGTGGAGCTGGCGGCTGACCACCACCATGGTCGAGCGCGGATGGTGATGGGCGATCTGCCGGAAGGCCCGCGCCTGCGCCCGCACCCGGTCGGTCCAGTGGGCGTCGGGGTCGTCGGTGAACTCGATGCCGCTCAGCACGCTCTCGGCCACGCCGTTGAGCAGGGCGTCCTTGTTCGGCACGTGGTTGTAGAGGGACATCACACCGACGCCGAGCTCGGCCGCGATGCGGCGCATGGAGACCGCGTCGGCGCCCTCGCGCTCGATGAGGTCGATGGCCGCGGCCACGATGCGGGGCCTGGACAGGGGCTCGGTGGTCATAGCTCATTCTATTGACGCACGTACACCGTACGTGCAAGGGTCGAGCCGTGGACGTACACCGTACGTAATCCCCCTCGCGGAGGTCCCCCATGTCGACGCACGATCTCTACACCCTCCCCGCCGAGCTCTCCACCTGGGACGTCGGCATGGCCGGCGCCAGCCGGTTCACCTGGGAGTACGACGAGGGCCGCGACCGCATGCTGGCCTTGTACCAGAAGGGCAAGGACAAGCAGTGGGACTCGGCCAAGCGCATCGACTGGGACCTGGAGGTGGACCCGTACAACGTGCTCGGGATCCCCGACACCACGATCGCCATCCACGACACCCCGCTGTGGCACCGGCTCGGCCCCCAGCAGCGCCAGGACGTGCGGCTGCACGGCGCGGCCTGGCAGTTCTCCCAGTTCCTGCACGGCGAGCAGGGCGCGATGATCTGCTCGGCCCGGATCGTGGAGTCGGTGCCCGACCTGGACTCCAAGTTCTACGCCGCCACCCAGACCATGGACGAGGCCCGCCACGCCGAGACCTACGCCCGCTTCCTCCAGGAGAAGGTGGGCCTGGCGTACCCGATCAACGAGCACCTCAAGGCGCTGCTGGAGAGCACGCTCAGCGACTCCCGCTGGGACATGCCCTACCTCGGCATGCAGGTGCTCATCGAGGGCCTGGCCCTGGCCGCGTTCGGCGTCATGCGCGACATCACCACCAAGCCGCTGCCCAAGCAGATCCTCGCGTACGTGATGCAGGACGAGGCCCGGCACGTCGCCTTCGGCCGGATGGCGCTGCGCGACTACTACCAGAACCTGTCGGAGTCCGAGCTGCGCGAGCGCGAGGACTTCGTCATCGAGGGCTGCTACCTGATGCGCGACCGGCTGCGCGGCGCGGAGTCCTGGGAGCACCTGGGCCTGTCCAGGGCCGAGACCGACGAGGTCATGCGGGCCACCGACCAGTCGGAGTACCTGCGGCTGTTCCGCTCGCTGCTGTTCAGCAGGATCGTGCCGTGCGTCAAGGACATCGGGCTGTGGAGCCCGCGGCTGCAGCAGGCGTACGCCGACATGGGCGTGCTGGAGATGGCCGGCCAGTCGCTCGACGCCCTCATGAAGCAGGACGAGGACATCGCCGACAAGCTGGACGAGGCCCGTTTCGCCGCCGAGGAGGCCGAGCGGCACGCCGAGGTCGCCGACACGATCGCCCTCGGCTCGTCCGGGACCGGCTGACCGGCGGTCGGCGGGCGGCGCCCCTCACCGCGCGCCGTGGAAGCGGCGGTGCAGCTCGTGCACCTGTCCGGCCAGCTCCGGGACGGGCCCGTCCACCGCGACGCCCGGCGCGACGGTGTTGACCGGCAGTGTGCTCACCGGCGGCGCCGGCACGCCCAGCTCCGCCAGCCAGCCGGCGAGCTGCGCCGACGACGCCACGTAGACGATGCGCCCGAGGCCCACCCAGGCCTGGGCCGCCGCGCACATCGGGCAGTGCTCGCCGGAGGTGTAGACGGTGGCCGCCGCCCGCTCGCCCGGAGTCAGGTTGGCCGCCGCCCACCGTGCCAGCTCGAACTCCGGATGCCGGGTGCGGTCGCCCCCGGCCACCCGGTTGTGGTCCTCGGCCAGCACGGCGCCGTCCGCGGCGACCAGCACCGACCCGAAGGGCTCGTCGCCCGACTCCAGCGCCTCGGTGGCCAGCTCGACACAGCGCCGCAGGTACGGCAGTTCACTTTCGTCGATCATCGCGACTTCCTGTCCGGTGAGAAAGGTGAGCGGAAAGGACAGCTTCGCCTTAGCGCGGGCCGCGCCCGAGCCGCAGGTGGAAGTGGGCCCGGCCGCCCGGACGACGGCGGGCGCGGGGCCGGCGGACGAGCCCTGAGGGTCTCGTTTTCCGCCCGCAACCTGCAGAAACCGCCACATTTACCGCAAAAAATGGGTTGATCCCACGTATTAATCTGGATGGGATGCCTCCCGATACTGACACACCTCGCCGTCCCCTGCTCTCCTCCAACTCCCTGTGGCGGATGAAGTCCTACCTCCGCCCGTACGCCGCCAGACTGGTGCTCATCTGGCTGGCCGCGATCCTCAGCATCGCCGCGAGCATCGCGCTCCCCCTGATCAGTGAGAAGGTCATCGACGGTCCCGTGATGCGGGGCGACTCCGACGGGCTGCTCCCGCTCGGTCTCATCGCCCTGGGCGTGGGCGTCGTGGAGGCCGGGCTGATCTTCCTGCGGCGCTGGACCCAGGTCAAACCCGTCCTCGGGCTGGAGACCGCGATCCGCGACGACCTCTACGAGCACCTGCAGCGCCTGCCGATGGGCTTCCACGGCGACTGGCAGTCGGGCCAGTTGCTGTCGCGGGCCACGACGGACCTGTCCACGATCCGCCGCTTCCTCGGCTTCGGCATGCTCTTCCTGGTGATGAACATCCTCCAGCTCATCACGGTGACCGTGCTCCTGCTGAACAAGTACTGGCCGCTCGGGCTGCTGGTGCTGGCCTCGGCCGTGCCGATCGTGTGGACGTCCCTGCGGTTCGAGAAGCGGTACATCAAGATCTCCCGCCAGGTCCAGGACGAGCAGGGCGACCTCGCCACGCTCGTCGAGGAGTCGGCCATCGGCATCCGTACGATCAAGGCGTTCGGCCGCCGCCACCACGTCTACGACCGGTACGACGAGGCGGCCCGCAAGGTGTACGGCACCTCGGTCGACAAGGCCACCCTGTCGGCCAGGTTCTTCGCCTTCCTCGAAGTGATCCCCAACGTCACCCTGGCCCTGGTGCTGCTGCTCGGCGCGCTCGCGGTGGGCGCCGGCTCGATGACGCTGGGCACGCTGGTCGCCTTCACCACCCTGATGCTCCAGCTTGTCTGGCCGATCGCCAGCCTCGGCTACATCCTGGCCATGGCCCAGGAGGCGATGACCTCCGCCGACCGGGTCATGGAGGTCATGGACACCGTCCCGGCCATCGAGAGCGGCAGCCGCACGATCGAGCTGCCCCGGGGCCACCTGCGGTTCGAGGGCGTCGGGTTCGCCTTCCCCGGCGCGGACGAGCCGGTGCTGCGCGACGTCTGGCTGGACGTGCACCCCGGCGAGACGGTCGCGATCGTGGGCGCGACCGGCGCCGGCAAGACCACGCTGACCGCGCTGGTGCCCCGGCTGATCGACGCCACCACGGGCCGCGTGACCATCGACGGCGAGGACGTGCGCGACCTCGACCTGACCACGCTGCGCTCGCTGGTGGCCACCGCGTTCGAGGAGCCGACGCTGTTCTCGATGAGCGTGCGCGAGAACCTCATGCTCGGCCGGCTCGACGCCACCGAGGAGGAGATGGCCGACGCGATCGCCACCGCCCAGGCCGGCTTCGTGTACGACCTGCCCTGGGGCCTCGACACCCGCATCGGCGAGCAGGGCCTGTCGCTGTCGGGCGGGCAGCGGCAGCGGCTCGCCCTGGCGCGGGCGGTGCTGAGCAGGCCGCGGGTGCTCGTCCTCGACGACACCCTGTCCGCGCTCGACGTGGAGACCGAGGCGCTGGTGGAGGAGGCGTTGCGGCACGTCCTGCGTGAGGCGACCGGCATCGTGGTCGCCCACCGCGCCTCGACCGTGCTGCTGGCCGACAAGGTGGCGCTGCTGCGCGACGGCACCATCACGCACGTCGGCCGCCACCACGAGCTGCTGGCCGACGTGCCCGAGTACCGCGAGCTGCTGGCCCAGGACGCCGACTTCGACCCCTCGGAAGGAGCCCTGCGATGACCGCCGCCCCCGTCTCCTCCTGGCGCGGCGTCGCCTCCGAGGAGCAGGACGAACTGCCGGAGAAGGTGTCGGTGCTGCTGCGGGAGCGCTCCCGCAGGCTGCTCGGCGACCTGCTGCGTCCCTACCGCAAGGCCATCGCGCTGCTCACCGCGATCATCGTCGTCTCGAACGCCGCGGCGCTGGCGATCCCGTACCTGGTCAAGGTGGGGATCGACGACGGCATCCCGCCGATGGCCCGCGGGTCGGGGCCGTCGGTCCTGCTGGTCGTGGTCGGCGTGATCCTGGCCGCGGCCGTCACACAGGCGCTCACCCGGCAGGCGTTCCTGCGCCTGTCGGGGAAGATCGGCCAGAGCGTGCTGCTGGAGCTGCGCAGGCGGGTGTTCGACCACTTCCAGCGGCTGTCGCTGAGCTTCCACGAGAAGTACACCTCGGGCCGGGTCATCTCCCGGCTGACCTCCGACATCGAGGCCATCTCCGAGCTGCTCCAGTCGGGCTTCGACGGGCTGGTCAAGGCGGTGCTGACGATGTTCGGCACGGCCGCGCTGCTGCTCGTCCTCGACGTGCACCTCGGCCTGGTGGCGCTGGTCCCGCTGCCGCTGCTGCTGCTGTTCACCCGGTGGTTCCGGCGGCAGTCGGTGATCGTCTACCGGCGGACGCGGGAGACGGTCGCACTGGTGATCGTGCACTTCGTGGAGTCGATGACCGGCATCCGCGCGGTGCAGGCGTTCCGCAGGGAGCCGCGCAACCAGGAGATCTTCGCCCAGCTCAACGACGACTACCGGGACGCCAACGCGCGCAGCATGGTCCTGGGCGCCGAGTTCATGTTCGGCATCAAGCTGATCGGCAACCTGACCGTCGGCGGGGTGCTGCTCTACGGCGGCTACCTGGCGATCCAGGGCGAGGTCACGGTCGGCGTGCTGGCCGCGTTCCTGCTGTACCTGCGGCAGTTCTACGAGCCGATGCAGGAGCTCAGCCAGTTCTACAACACGCTGCAGTCGGCGGGCGCGGCCCTGGAGAAGCTGTCGGGCGTGCTGGAGGAGGAGCCGGGGGTGCCGGAGCCGCGCCGGCCCGAGCCGCTGCCCCAGCAGGCCCGCGGCATGGTGCGCTTCGAGGACGTGCGCTTCGCCTACGTCGAGGAGATGCCGATCCTGCCCGGCCTCGACCTGACGATCCCCGGCGGGCAGAGCGTGGCGCTGGTCGGCGCGACCGGCGCGGGCAAGACGACGCTGGCCAAGCTGATCTCCCGCTTCTACGACCCGACCGCGGGCCGCGTGCTGCTCGACGGCGTCGATCTGCGCGACCTGGACGAGACGACCCTGCGCCAGGCCGTGGTCATGGTGACGCAGGAGAACTTCCTGTTCAGCGGCACGGTCTCGGACAACATCAGGTTCGGCCGGCCGGACGCCACCGACCGGCAGATCCGCGAGGCGGCCAAGGCGATCGGCGCGCACGAGTTCGTCGCCGGGCTGCCCGACGGCTACGACACCGAGGTCGGCAAGCGCGGCGGGCGCATGTCGGCGGGCCAGCGGCAGCTCATCGCGTTCGCCAGGGCGTTCCTCGCCGATCCCGCGGTGCTCATCCTCGACGAGGCCACCTCCAGCCTCGACGTGCCGAGCGAGCGGCTGGTGCAGCGGGCGCTGCGCACGATCCTCGCCGACCGCACCGCGCTGATCATCGCCCACCGGCTCTCGACCGTGGAGATCGCCGACCGGGTGCTGGTGATGGAGGCCGGCCAGGTCGTCGAGGACGGTCCGCCCGACCGGCTCATCGCCGCCTCGGGCCGCTTCGCCGGGCTGCACCGGGCCTGGCTGGAGAGCCTGAGCCAATGACCGCGACGCCATCGGCCCACCGCGCGGGCGGCGGGCCGATGGCGGGCGGGCGCGCTAGTGGTGGGCGGGCGCGACGGCCACGAGGTTGCGGTACAGCTCGTACCCGACGAACAGGGCGACGGGCACGCCGACCGCGACGAGCAGCCGACCGGTCAAAGGCGCCCCGGACAGGGGCGCCTTCGACTCCTCCAGCACCGGACCCGACGCGGCGCCGAGCTCGGGCACGAGTTCCGGCAGCACTTCGGGCGCCGGCCGCAGCTCGGGGTGCCTGGCCAGGTAACCGCTGGGGAACGACGTCACGTGATAGGCGCCGCATCCCGGGCAGCACGTGCCCGACCAGGGGGGTTGCACGGCAACGCCGGAACTGAGCCAGATCTCGACCTGATTGCCGTGGTCGTCGGCGAAATGCCGGACGACGAATTCCTCCTCCCAGACACGCAGACAGCGCAGGCACTCGAAGGGCCAGGTCTCGCGGGTCTCGAACCCGTCGCGCACGAGGATCACCCCCGGCTGGGATTCGGTGGTCTAGACCTGAGTCTGCGCCTGACCTCGCGCCTGCGCAAGGCGCACCTTATGACACTTCAAGCTACGAAACGCTTACCAAGTGTCATGGTTTAGCGCCGTTTTTCGGCACTTGCCCGCCCGCCGTCGCGTCCCGCGTCAGTACGGACGCCGCGGCGGAACCGGGCTGAGCAGCGGCGTCGCGTCCGGCACGACGGGCTCGTCCGGCCGGAACAGCTCCGGATGGCGGGCGAGATAACCGGCCGGGAACGTGGTGGTCTGCTGACAGCCGCAGTGCGGGCAGATCACCCCGGACGACGGCGGCGGCACCACGAGCCCGTCCCTGAGCCAGATCTCGGCGGCGTTCCCGTGCTCGTCGTCGACGTGCCTGACGAGGTAGTCCTCTTCCCAGACGTGCCAGCAGCCGCGGCACTCGAAGGGCAGGGTCCTGCGTTCTTCCTCCACTGAGGTCACCCCCTCACTACGAGTGTCCGCCTCCCCTCCGGCACATCGCAAGCCGGGGGTCACCGGACCGTGAGCACGAAGGTGACCGCGCCGAGCACCACGCTGAGGGTGCCGAGCCAGGCGAACAACGCGTCCAGACCCGCCTCGATGGGCCGCCCGCCGTGCAGGGCCTCCTGGACCCGGCGGAAGCGCACGCCCGTCCTGATCAGCAGGACGGCGCCGCAGAGCGCGGCCAGCGCGAACCCCGCGACGGCCACGGCGGGCAGGCCGTGGCGCACCGCGAGCCCGGCGGCGCCGAGCCCGCCCGTGGCCAGCGCCACGGCGGTACGGACCCAGGCCAGGCGGGTGCGCTCGCTCTGCAGGCCCTCGTCCCAGATCTCCTGTGACATCTACACCGACAGGATGATGAGCACGAGGGCGACGACGGCCACGGTGGCGACGCCGTACCCGAAGACGGCCGCGAGGGCGGGCGGCGGGAGCGGCGCCTGGTTGCGCAGGGCGCGCTGGATGTTGCGCCAGCGCGGATAGGCCATGCCCGCCGCCAGCGCGGACAACGACACCAGCATGACCGCCAGCACCGTGCGGACCCACGGCACGAACACGTCGGAGGGCACCGCCGCCATGGCCACCCCGCCCGCGCTGAGCGCCAGCGCCGTGCTCAGCCACGTCAGGAAGGTGCGTTCGTTGGCCAAGGTGAAACGCGGGTCGGGTTCCATGCCTTATATGGTAATTCGTCCCCTTTTCCCCTAGAGAGACCGGGATTTCAGCTGCACGCCTTGGCGACCTGCTGGGCGTAGTCGACCGCCTCGCTGCCCACCTTCTGGGCCGCGTCGACGGCGTCGTTGACGTTCTGCACGTTTATCCCGCCCAAAGTCTTGGCAAGGTCTTCGCTGGCCTGCTTGAGCGTGGTGTTGGCGGCCTTGTCGGCCACGTCGTTGAGCTGGCCCGCGGCGTCGTCGAGCGCCTTCTCCATGGCCTTGGGGTCGTCGGTGAGGTCCTTGACCTTGGCGGCCAGCTCCGTGACGATCTTCGGCGCCTCCAGACACGCCTGGGCCTTGTCGATCGTGTTGTTGACCTCGCCGCACCCGGCGGCCAGGACGCAAACGGCGAAGAGCGCCAGGGGCACGAACCGGCTCTTGATGAGTCGCATACCTCGACCTTACCCAGCGCCCCGCGCCCGCGGCGGCGCGCGCGTTCAGCGAAGGAGCCCCGATCGACGGCCGGCGACGGCGAAGGCGGCCGTGATCCGGTCGAGCTGGGCGTCGGTGTGGGTGGCGGTGATGCTGACCCGGATGAGCGCCTGCCCCGGCGGCACCCCCGGCGAGATCATCGCCGTGGTGAACACCCCTTCGTCGAACAGCTCCCGCCACAGCCGGAGACACAGCAGGTCCTCCCCCACCGGCACGGCGATGACCGGACGGTCCGACGGCACGACGGCGTACCCCAGCCCGGCCAGCTCGCCGCTCAGCCGCCCGGCCGCCGCCCGCAACCGGCGCCGCCGTTCGGGCTCTGCCGCCACGATCTCCAGGGCGGCCAGCGCGGCGGCGGCGCAGGCCGGTGGCAGCGCGGCGGTGAACACCATGGACCGCGCGTGGTGGCGCAGGTAGAGGATGATCTCCGCGGGCCCGGCGACCGCGCCGCCGATCGTGCCGAACGACTTGGAGAAGGTGACGGTCTGCACGTCCACCGCGTCCTCCAGGCCGTGCGCCTCGGCGGCGCCGCGACCGGCGTCACCGAGCAGGCCGGCGTCGTGGGCGCTGTCCATCACGACGCGGGCTCCGTACGCGCGGGCGAGCTTGGCGATGCCCGGCAGGTCGCACACGTTCCCCGAGGTGGAGAACATGCCCTCGGTCACGATCAGCCGGCCGGCGGCCGGGTCGACCGCGGCCAGCAGCCGTTCCAGGTGGTCCATGTCGTTGTGCCGGTAGCGGCGTAAGCGGGCTCCGCCCAGGCGTACGGCGTCGATGAGGCACGCGTGCACCAGCCGGTCGCCGATCACCACGTCGCCCGGCCCCAGCAGCGCGCCCAGCGCGAGGTTGGCCAGGTAGCCGGCGCTGGTCACCATGACCGCCGGACGTCCGAGGAACTCCGCGAGCCGCGCCTCCAGCTCCTCGTGCAGCGCGAGGGAGCCGTTCGTCAGCCGCGAACCGCCGCTGCCCGCCCCGAGCCGCCGGATCGCCGCGACGGCGGCCTCCTTGACGCGCGGATCCCCCGAGAGCCCGAGATAGTCGTTGGACCCGGCCTGCACCAGCACCCGCCCGCCGACCACCACCTCCCCGTCGCCCGGCCGCTCCTGGATCGGGTGGTAGTAGGGATAGACGCCCAGTTCCTTGACCGGCTGGTACCCGGGCAGACGACACTTCGCGAACACATCGGCCATGCCTTCTCACTCCCCTGAGCGCGGCCCCCTGGGAAAAGTCTGGTCGACCACCCCGCGAACCGCGCACGACCCGTTCGCCGAAGGCCCGGCACACGCAGTGTTTTAGCAGGTCAGGGCCCGTAGAGGAGGTCTGGGCGGAAGGCGACGGCGGCCGGGTCCTAGGATCTGATCCATGGCAATGTGCGAGCATCTTTCCAAGGCCGACGACCCGGCGGCGAAGACCCCAGAGGGCTGCGAGGAGTGCCTGGCCAGCGGCAGCCGATGGGTGCATCTGCGGCGCTGCCTGGAGTGCGGCCACGTCGGCTGCTGCGACTCCTCGCCCAACAAGCACGCGACCAAGCATTTCCACGAGACCACGCACCCGGTGATCCAGTCGTTCGAACCGGGCGAGAGCTGGCGCTGGTGCTTCGTGGACAACCAGATGGGCTGACCCGGCCACGCCGGCCGACGCCCTCGGCGGCGCCCGGCGGGTCAGCGTTCGAGGATGGCCTCCTCGAAGTCGAGCTGGGCCATCACCTCGCGCAGCACCTCGTCGTCGAGGCGGCGCTCGTCGCGCAGGCGGACGAACACCTCGCGCTCGGCCGTGAGCATGTCACGGCGCAGCCGCCGGTAGATGCTGCTGGGTGTCTCGGCGCCGCCCTGCGCGGTGCCGCCGCCCAGACGTTCCCACGCGGTCAGCGACCGCCGCCACGACTTCTCCCTGAGCTGGTCGATGACCTGCTTCTTGATCTCGTCGGGCTCGCCCTCCTGCTCGACCAGCCGTGCGAGCTCGGCCAGGCCCGCCTCCAGCGCGGCCTGCTGGGCGGCCGCCTCGGCCAGCGTGTCCTCGTAGCGCTCCTGCTCGCTCGACACGCGCAGCTTCCTGATCAGCGCGGGGAACGTCATGCCCTGGATCAGCAGGGTGCCGATCACCGTGGTGAACGTCAGGAACAGCAGCATGGCCCGGTCGCGGGCCGGGATCTCCGGCGGGATGGAGAACGCCGCCGCGAGCGACACCACGCCCCGCATGCCGGCCCAGCCCAGGATCACCGTCTGCTGCGGGCTGGGCGCCGGGCCCCGCCGGACGAGCTTGACCAGCGGGGTGAAGGCGAACACCCACACGAACCTGGACACGATCGTCACCGCGAGCACCGCCAGCGCGTAGCCGGCGACCTGCCAGGGGCTGTAGCCGGTGATGCCCTGGACCACGGTCACGAGCTGCAGCCCGATGAGCGCGAAGACGATCGACTCCAGGAAGAAGTCGGTGACCTTCCACACCGCGTCGGACACCAGCCGGGTGCCGAACCCCCGCTGGTGCATGCGGTTGCCCAGGTAGAGGCCGACAACCACGACGGAGATCACGCCCGAGGCGTGCACCGGCTCGGGCCCGAGCCCGGAGACGTGCACGGACTCGGCCGCGAGATAGGCCGCGAACGGGATCAGCAGCATCAGCGTGTTCTCGACCAGCGAGTCGCGGGTGTGCTGGAACACCCAGGCGAACACGAACGCCAGCGCCAGCCCGATCGCCACCCCGCCGAGCGCCGCGAACAGGAACTGCGCCACGCCCTGGAACAGGTCGATGCTGCCGCCGACGGCCGCCCCGATGGCCACCCGGTAGGCCGTCAGCGCCGTGGCGTCGTTGAACAGGCTCTCGCCGATGAGGATCGTCAGCGACTTGCGCGGCAGCCCGAGCCGCCGGCCCACGGCGACGGCCGCCACGGCGTCGGGCGGCGCGATGATCGCGCCGAGCGCGAAGGCGGCGGCCAGCGGGAGCTGCGGCAGCAGCAGGTGGACGACCAGCCCCACCACGGCCGTGGTGAACAGCACCAGGCCGATCGACAGCAGCGCCACGGCCCGTTTGACGTCACGCAGGCGCAGGTAGGAGCTGTCGAGCGCGGCCGAGTAGAGCAGCGGCGGCAGGAACACGAACAGCACCAGCTCCGGCTGCAGCGGCACGGCCGGCACCAGCGGCGAGACCAGCAGGCCGGCCGCGACCAGCAACAGCGGGGCCGGCCAGCCCCGCCGCCGCGCCACGGCCGCGACCGCCACCGCGCCACCGGCCATCAGCAGCAGTTGCAGGCCCATGGTCGGGTTCAACGACGCTCCTCCAGCTCGCCCGGGTGGATGCCGAGAGCGTACCCGGCGGGCGGGAGGAGGTTGTCACCACTCCCGGCGGTCGTGCCCGTCGCCGTAGTCCTGCTGCTGGTCGGGGCGCAGGCGTTCGCCGGTCGAGAACAGGGGGTCGGTCACGTAGGGACGGCCCATGTTCGGGTCGGACGACTGCGGCGGGTACTCCTGGCGGCCGAGCGCCAGCAGCGGGTCCACCGGGTTGGGCGGCGGGGACTGCTGGTAGCCCTGGTAGTTGTCGGCCGCGCGGTAGGAGTCCTGGGCGGGCGCGGGGCTGTGCCGGCGGCCGGCGCCGGGGATGCCGTGCATGGGAGTGCCGAGCCCGGCCGTGCTCTGCGGCTGGGCCTGATGCTGCGGCGGCGGCTGCGGCTGGGACTGGGGCTGGGGCGGCGGCTGGTAGGAGCCGTACGAGTCCGCGGAGTACTGCTGGGCCGGCGGGAAGGGGTCGGCGGCCTGGGAGGGGAAGCCGAGCGGGTCGGTGCTCAGCGGCGCCGGACGGCGCTGGTCGGCGGGCAGCTGGTAGACGGGCTCGCTGCTCTCGACGTACTGGGGGCCGGTGAAGGGGTCGCCGGTGTACTGCGGGCCGCTCAGCGGATCGCCCGTGTACTGCGGGCCGCTGAAGGCGTCACCCGTGTACTGCGGGCCGCTCAGCGGATCGCCCGTGTACTGCGGGCCGCTGAACGGGTCGCCGGTGTAGTGGGGGCCGCTGTGCGGGTCGCCGGGGTACTGGGCGGCGGGCTGCTCGACGTACTGGGGGCCGGTGAAGGGGGTGCGCTCGCCGTACGACGGCGTCTCCCGGGGGCCGGTGGTCTCGCTGTAGGAGGCCACCAGTTTGTCCTGCGGCGCAGGGCCGCGCGCGACCAGCACGTCGTTGGGCGACAGCGACGCGGTGGGCCGCTCGTCGAGCGCGGGCGGCGGAGGCTGCTGCTGGGCGTGCTGGGGCGGCCGATGGTACGTCCCGGTGCCCGGCATGACCTCGGTGCCCGGATCGGCCGCGGGCACCGCGGGCTGCTCGCCCGTGGCCTCGGCGTAGCCGTCGTCGAGCGTGTCGAGCAGCCTGCCGACGTCCTCCATCGGCATGCGGAAGCTCGCTGTGCACATCTCCCCTCGCCACAGGCTGAGGACCAGTGTGCCCTCATGCCACGTGACCCGGAGGCACCGCTCCTGACCTCGTGCATCGAAGAAGACTTCGCCGAACGACGGCAACGGGACAACTTCCGACATGGCAGACATACTGCTTTAACCAGCCTTTATTCGTCCACTCAACCCCGGAAAACCCTACCTAACCGCTCTCACCATCGAGACCGTGAACCCCTTCGATCACACCAGCAAGATCTTCCTGACCAGTTGGAGTTCCGCTCGACAGTGTGCCACGCGACTCCCGCGGGGAGCCCGCGAACGCCGGGATGCGCATGGCCGGACACGCCGCGTCCCGGCGCGCCGGCCCGGGATTGCGGGTACCGTTGACGACCGTGCCGGACTCCCATCTCCCGTCAGTGGACGAACTGCTCAGCATCGCGGTCGGCGCTCTCGGAGGGAGCGAACGGCAGGGCCAGGTCACCATGGTCAAGGCCGTCCAGAAGGCCATCGACGACGAGGAGCACCTGGCCGTCCAGGCGGGCACGGGCACCGGCAAGTCGCTGGCGTACCTGGTGCCCTCGATCCGGCACGCCATGGACAGCGACTCCCCCGTCGTGATCTCCACGGCCACCATCGCGCTGCAGCGCCAGCTCGTCGACCGCGACCTGCCCCGGCTGGCCGAGGCGCTGGGCAAGGAACTGCCGCACGAGCCGACGTTCGCCATACTCAAGGGCCGGCGCAACTACCTGTGCCGCTACAAGGCGACGGCGGGCTGGCCCGAGGAGGACGAGCAGGACCAGCTCTTCGACCCGCGCGAGGTGAGCGCGACCGGCCGCATGGTCCAGCGCATCCAGGAGTGGGCCGACGAGACCGAGACGGGCGACCGCGACGAGCTGGTGCCCGGCGTGAGCGAGCAGGCCTGGCGGCAGTTCTCGGTGAGCGCGCAGGAGTGCCTGGGCGCCACCCGCTGCCCGAGCGGCCCCGAGTGCTTCGCCGAGCTGGCCAGGGCGCGCGCGGGCGAGGTCGACGTCGTGGTGACCAACCACGCGCTGCTGGCCATCGACGCCATGGGCGACCTGCCGGTGCTGCCCGAGCACGAGGTCGTGGTCGTCGACGAGGCCCACGAGCTGGTCGACCGGGTGACCTCGGTGGTGACCAGCGAGCTGTCGGAGGCGTCGGTGCTGCTGGCCGTGCGCCGCGTCGGCCGGCTGATCGAGCAGCCGCTCGCCGACCAGCTCATGGAGGCGGGCGAAGACCTCAAGGCGCTGCTGGCCGCCGCCCCGCCCGGCCGCATCGACGAGCTGCCGCAGGTGCTCGGGCTCACGTTGCAGCTCATCCGCGACACGGCCTGGCGCTGCATCACCGCCATGGGCCCGCGCAACGCCGACAAGGACGACCCCGACAAGGCGGGCCAGCGCAAGGCCGCCTTCACCGCGCTCGACGAGGTGCACGACACCGCCGTGCGCATGCTCGACGCCTACGGCCACGCGTCCGAGGCCGACCGCGCCGAGGTGGTCTGGCTCGACGGCGCCACCGACCGCCGTCCGCCCATGTTGCGGGTCGCGCCGCTGAGCGTGAGCGGCATGCTGCGCGACCGGCTGTTCGGCGAGCGCACGGTGGTGCTCACCTCCGCCACGCTCGCCCTCGGCGGCACGTTCGAGGGGCTGGCCGCGCAGTGGGGGCTGGGCGACAGCAAGCGCTGGCAGGGCATCGACGTCGGCTCGCCGTTCGACCACCCGCGCGCCGGCATCCTCTACGTCGCCAAACACCTCCCCCAGCCGGGCCGCGACGGGCTGCCGCAGCAGTATCTCGACGAGATCACCGAGCTCATCGAGGCGGCCGGCGGGCGTACGCTCGGGCTGTTCTCCTCGATGCGCGCCGCCAAGGCCGCCACGGAGGCGCTGCGCGAACGGCTCGACGTGCCGCTGCTGTGCCAGGGCGACGACTCGACCATGCTGCTGGTCAAGCAGTTCGCCGAGGACGAGCCGACCTGCCTGTTCGGCACGTTGTCGCTGTGGCAGGGGGTCGACGTCCCCGGGCCGTCGCTGCGGCTGGTCATCATCGACCGGGTGCCGTTCCCGCGTCCCGACGACCCGCTCACCTCGGCCCGGCAGCGGCACGTCGCGGCGCGCGGCGGCAACGGCTTCATGGCGGTGGCGGCCAACCACGCCGCCCTGCTGCTGGCCCAGGGCACCGGCCGGTTGCTGCGCGCCCAGGACGACAAGGGCGTCATCGCGGTCCTCGACCCGCGCCTGGCCACGGCCCGTTACAGCGGTTTCCTGCTGGGATCGTTGCCGCCGTTCTGGCGTACCACCGACCCGGCCGTCCCCCGCGCCGCGCTCAAGCGCCTGTCCACCGAGTCCTGACCGTCGCGGGTCCGCAGGGCCGCGGAGTGGGGCAAGGCGGGCTCGCGTGACGGCGGCCCGCCGGTGCAGGTCAGCGGGCGTTTCCTGGAAGGCCACCGGCCCCGTACGGCGGGTGGCCTGACCAGGCGAAGCCGTAAGGAAAGAGCTTGATGCGAAAAGGCGAGGACAGGCCCTGAAGATCGCCTCAGGCAGAGCCGCAGGGAACGCCCCTCAGAGCCGGCCTGATGAGGCCACAGGGAACGGCCTCACGAAGCCCGCCTGATCCGGGAACGGCCCCTGCAAGGGGAAGTCAGAACGGGGTGAGGTCGGGGCGCTTCGGGGTGAGGCCGTCGCCGGAGGAGGTGCCGCGCAGGCGCCGGGACATCCACGGCACCAGGTGCTCACGGATCCACTGGGCGTCCTCGCGGCGCCGCGCCCGCGGGTCGACCAGCCGCTCCGGCCAGTCCTTGCGCCAGTCGTCGAACGGCACCCCCAGCACGTCGAGCACGCGGGCCGCCACCAGCCGGTGGCCGTCCTCGTTCATGTGCAGGCGGTCGGTGCTCCAGGCGCGCCAGTCGCGCAGCCCCTGCATCGACCACTGGTCGACCAGCCGGCAGCCGTAGAGGTCGGCGATGGAGCGGATGTGCAGGTAGAAGATGGCGAAACGGCCGCGCAGCCGCCGCATCAGCGGTGTGTCGCGCGGATCGACCCCGGTGAACAGCAGCACGTCCGCGCCTCCGGCCCGCAGGTCGCGCACCGCGCGGGCCAGGCGCTTGGCCATCACGTCGGGGTCGCTGCCCGGCCGCAGCAGGTCGTTGCCGCCCGCGCAGAAGCTGACCAGGTCGGGGCCCATCTCGATGGCCCGCGGCACCTGCTCGGTGATGATCTGGTCGAGCAGCTTGCCGCGGACGGCCAGGTTCGCGTAGCGGAACGCCGGATCGTCGGCGGCGAGCCGTTCGGCCACCCGGTCGGCCCAGCCGCGGTAGTGCCCGTCGGGGCCTGGATCGTTCAGTCCTTCGGTGAAACTGTCCCCGAGGGCGACGAAGGACTTGTATTGCCTCATGAGCTGCTGTTCATCTCCGCGATAGCGTGTAGCGCCAGGACGTAGGACTGTAGTCCGAATCCGGCGATCGTGCCCGTCGCCACCCCGGCGACGACCGAGGTGTGGCGAAACTCTTCCCTCGCCGCGGGGTTGCTGATGTGCACCTCGACGAGCGGGGCGGTGCGCTGGGCGATGGCGTCGCGCACGGCGTAGGAGTAGTGGGTGAAGGCGGCCGGGTTGAGCACGACGGGGATGCGGCCGTCGGCGGCCTCGTGCAGCCAGCCGATCAGCTCGGCCTCGTCGTCGGTCTGGCGCACCTCGACCTGCTCGCCGAGCTTGCGGCCGGTCTCGCGGCACAGCTCGGCGAGGTCCTCCAGCGTCTCGGCCCCGTAGACGTCGGGCTCGCGGGTGCCGAGCCTGCTCAGGTTGGGGCCGTTGAGCACGAGGATCATCGCGCGATCTCCTTGTAGGCGGCTTCGAGCAGCTCTTCGGCGGGGTCTTCGAGACGCCCGGGCCTGGCCAGGTCGTCGAGGACGACGAAACGCTGCTTGGCGCCCCGGTTCTTCTTGTCCAGCCGCATGTGGTCACGCAGCCGCGGCCAGGCGCCGGCGTGGTAGGAGACCGGCAGGCCCACGGAGGTGAGGATCGCGCGGGTGCGGGCGGCCAGGTCGGCGCGGCCGGACAGCCGGGACAGCTCGGCGGCGTAGACCATGCCGATGGCGACCGCCTCACCGTGGCGGATCGTGTAGTGCTCGTCGCGCTCGATGGCGTGGGCGAGCGTGTGGCCGTAGTTGAGGATCTCGCGCAGGCCCTGCTCGCGCAGGTCGGCGCCCACGACGTCGGCCTTGACGCGGATCTTGCGCTCGATCAGCTCGCGGGTGTGGGGGCCGTCGGGCCTGGTGGCCCCCTCGGGGTCGGACTCGACCAGCGCGAGGATCTGCGGGTCGGCGATGAAGCCGCCCTTGATGATCTCGGCGAGCCCCGCCACGTAGTCGGCCTTCGGCATGCCGGGCAGCACGGCCAGGTCGCAGAGCACCCCGGCGGGCGGCAGGAACGTGCCCACCAGGTTCTTGCCCTCGGGGGTGTCGATGCCGTTCTTGCCGCCGACGGCGGCGTCGACCATGGCCAGCAGCGTCGTCGGCACGAGCACGACCTGCACGCCGCGCAGCCAGGTGCCGGCCACGAACCCGGCCAGGTCGGTCGTCGCGCCGCCGCCCACACCCACGACGGCGTCGGAGCGGGTCAGGCCGTGGCGGCCGAGCGCGGACCACAGGCCGGCGGCCACCTCGGGCGTCTTGCACGCCTCGCCGTCGGGGACGGGCAGGTCGGCCACCTCGTAGCCGGCCTCGGCCAGCGCCGCGAGGACCGGCCGGGACAGCTCGGGCAGGCCCTGCGGGCGGACGACGGCGACCGTGCGCACGCCCGGCCGGAGCAGGCCCGGCAGCTCGGCCTGCACGCCGCTGCCCACCACGACGTCGTAGGGGCTGTCGCCGGGGACGGGGATCCGCGTCGCGGTCATGCCGGCAGGCCCTCCAGGATCTCGTCGGCGAGCTCGCCGGGGTCGCGCTTGTCGGTGGCGAGCGTGACCACGGCCAGGCGCTCGTAGACCGGCCGCCGCTCCTCCATCAGCTTCTTGAGCTGGCTGCGCGGGTTGAGCACGAGCAGCGGCCTGGCCGAGCCGAGCCCGACCCGCTGGACCGCGTCGGCCAGGCCCACCTGCAGGTAGACCACGTGGTGACCGGCGAGCAGGGCCTGGGTCTCCTCGTTGAGCACGGCGCCGCCGCCGAGCGACAGGACGCCGTCGTGCTCGGCCAGCGCGCGGCGCACGGCCTCGTGCTCCAGCTCGCGGAAGCGGGCCTCGCCGTCCTCGACGAAGATGTCGGAGACCGGCTTGCCGGCCACGGCCTCGACGTCGGCGTCGGTGTCGCGGAAGGCGACGCCGAGCCGCTCGGCCAGCAGCCGCCCGATCGTGGTCTTGCCGGATCCGGGCGGGCCGATGAGCACGGCTCTGGTCACTGGTCGCTCACCCCTTCTCGTTCGCTCCGCGAGGCCGTCACTTGATCACCATCGAGGAGAGGTAGCCGGACAGGTTGCGGGCGACCTCCTCCACCGAGTCGCCGCCGAACTTCTCCAGGGCCGCGTCGGCCAGCACCAGCGCGACCATGGCCTCGGCCACGATGCCCGCGGCCGGGACGGCGCACACGTCGGAGCGCTCGTGGTGGGCCTTGGCCGCCTCGCCGGTCTTGACGTCGATCGTGGCCAGGGCCCTCGGCACGGTGGAGATGGGCTTCATGGCGGCGCTGACCCGCAGGACCTCGCCGTTGGTCATGCCGCCCTCGACGCCGCCCGCGCGGTTGGTGATGCGCTTGACGCCGTTCTCGGCGGTGTACTCGATCTCGTCGTGGGCGCGCGAGCCGGGCCGGCGGGCGGTCTCGAAGCCGTCGCCGACCGCGACGCCCTTGATCGCCTGGATGCCCATGAGGGCCGCGGCGAGCCGGGAGTCGAGCCTGCGGTCCCAGTGGGTGTAGCTGCCCAGGCCGGGCGGCAGGCCGTAGGCGAGCACCTCGACGACGCCGCCGAGCGTGTCGCCGTCCTTGTGGGCCTGGTCGATGACGGCGACCATGGCGGCGCTGCCCTCGGGGTCGGAGCAGCGGACCGGGTCTTCGTCGACCCTGGCCAGGTCGCCGGGGCCGGGCAGCACCTCGGCAGGGGTCTGCGCGCCGCCGATGGAGGTGACGTGGCTGACGATGTCGACGCCGAGCGCCTGCTTCAGGAAGCGCCTGGCGACCTCGCCGAGCGCGACGCGGGCCGCGGTCTCGCGGGCGCTGGCCCGGTCGAGCACCTGGCGGGCGTCGTCGAAGCCGTACTTCTGCATGCCGGCCAGGTCGGCGTGGCCGGGGCGGGGACGGGACCTCGGCGCGTTGCGGGCCAGGCCCTCCAGCTCGGCCGGGTCGACCGGGTCGGCCGACATGACCTTCTCCCACTTGGGCCACTCGGTGTTGCCGACGCGGACGGCGACCGGGCTGCCCATGGTGCGGCCGTGGCGCACGCCGCCGACGATCGTCACCTGGTCCTGCTCGAACTTCATCCGCGCGCCGCGGCCGTAGCCGAGCCTGCGGCGGCGCAGGGCCTCGTCGATCGCGGCCGTGGTCACCTCGACCCCGGCGGGCAGTCCTTCGAGGATGGCAACGAGTTCGGGGCCGTGGGACTCTCCGGCCGTCAACCAGCGCAACATGACTCCAAGTCTTCCACGTGCGGCCGGGTGGGATGTCCGTCGTTCACCAGCCGAGACAGAGCGCCACGAAAGCACCGAGCAGCATGAACGGCCCGAAGGGGAACTGGGTGTGCCGGTCGCCCCGCCCGGTGAGCAGCAGGGCGACCGCGTAGAGCGCGCCGAGCACCTGCCCGGCGAACGCCGCGGCCACCCATGCCTGCCAGCTCATCGCCGCCGCCGCCATGCCGATGAGCCCGGCCAGCTTGACGTCGCCGAGGCCCATCGCGGCCGGCCTGGCGAACCACAGCAGGCCGTAGACGGCCGCCAGAGCCGCCGCGCCGAGCAGCGCGCGCGGCAGCTCCCCGGTGGGCAGCAGGGTCAGTGCGATGATCGGGTACGCGGGCAGCGTGATCGCGTCGGGCAGCAGGCTGGTACGCCAGTCGATGACCGCCAGCGCCGTGCCGGCCAGCGCGAGCCCCGCGTACGGCGGCCCGGCGAGCCAGGCGGTCAACGCCGTCACCGCGGCGGTCAGCAGTTCGACACCGGGCGGCCAGGACGGCGGGGACGCGAGGTCGTCGTAGGCGTCGGCCAGCGCCCTGACCTGGTGTCCGGCGACCAGACCGAGCAGCGCCATCAGTGCGACCACGAGCAGACCCTAATGCGGCGGCCCGGCGGCCGTCCCGGGATCGCGGCGGGCGGCCCGGGTATGGCGTGCGCCAAGAGCGAACCCGCGTCCCGGCGGGCCCTCGCGCCCCGGACGGAGGGCCGCGACGCGCGCCGGCGGTCATGGGTTCGGGGGCGATCCCCCAAGGAACTTTGATCGTCCGGGCCGGGGTGGCACGCGGCTCCAGGGGTGGTCAGGAACCTACTTTCTGTCGTGGCCCCCCGGAAGAGTGACCGAGAGGAAGACCCATGTTCCGTGGCATCCTGGCCGGCGGCCTCGCGCTGAGCGCCGCAAGCCTCATCATGACCGGCCCAGCCGCGTACGCCGACCTGCAGGCCCCGTACGCGCGGGCCGCGGCGATCGTCGACGCGGACGGCGAGCTGAACAACGGCAAGAACATCCTCAAGACGTGGCGGGCCTCGACCGGCCGCTACTGCGTGATGGTCGACAGGCACGTCACCACGTCCACCGCGGTGATCCAGATCACCCCGCGGGCGCCCCGCCGCCTGCCGTTCATCGCCTACCGGAACTCGTCGGCGACCTGCCACGAGTCCAACACCATCACCGTCGGCGTCTACGACACCAGCACCGGCCGGCTCGCCGACGGCGGCTTCGACCTGACCATCTCCTGACCGAGAACCGAGGGAGCACCCATATGAACATCATCCGGCGCGCCGCCGGCGTCGCGCTCGTCGCGGCCGCCGTCCTTACACCTGCGGCGGCGTACGCGGACACGCCGTACGCCCAGGCCTCGGCCACCGTCAGGGCGGACGGCGTGGAGACGGCCAGCAAAAACGTCGAGGAGGTCAGGCGCATGTTCCGCGGGACGTACTGCGTGATCCTCAGCGACGACGTCGACTACGACGGCGACCTGGCGATCCACGTGACGCCGATCGGCCGGTCCACCTACCCGCGCTCGCTGTCGGTGCAGCGTGAGGCTGCGGTCTGCGGCGGGCACTACCGGGCGGTCGCGGTCTACAGCCAGCTCGCCGACGGCGTGGCGGCCGACACAGGGTTCTACCTGACCGTCTCCTGACGACGTCCGGCGAACGCCCCCGGCCGGTGCCCGACACCGGCCGGGGGCGTCGCCGCGTCCGGCTCACGGGAGCAAGCGGCGTTCAGCCGCTCCCGCGGATGGCCCGGGTTCAGCGTGCGGGAGGAAGCCGCGTTCAGCCGGTTCGGCGGGAGAACCAGCGGCGGCGGGGCGGGGCGGGCTCCATCCTGGCGACGGTGACGCCGCCGAGCTGGTCGACGGTGCCGGACTCGACCGCGGCCAGCGCCCTCAGCACCTCGCCCTCGATCACGAACTGCACCGGCCCGGCCACGTCGACCACGACCGCCGCGGCCTCCTCGTGCACGGCCGCCCGGCAGACCTGGAGCGTGCCGGTCTGGATCGGGCGGGCGTCCTTGCGCCACCTGGTCAGCGCGTCGGTGCCGGTGAAGGCGAGCACCGCGTGCCTGCCGTCCTGGCCGACGAGCTTGGGCAGCGCCATCTCGCTCTCCTTCTCCTGGCGCAGCCCGTGCTCACCGACCTCGGACTCGGTCAGCAGGGCGACCACCGGCACCAGCAGCCGCGCGCCGCTCAGTGCGGCCAGCACGTCGGCGGGGCCGCACGCGCCCGCCTCGTAGGCGGCCAGGGCGGCGGCCACGGCGGGGGCGGCGCTGCCGTCGTCGTCGGGGTCGAGTGGCTGTGGGATGGTCGGCACAACGAACGAGACTACCCGCGGGCTCCACCGCCCCTGCTCCCGGCGCCCTGAAGGCGTCCGGGCGGCGGTCCGGCGGCGGTCCGGCGGCGGTCGGGCAGCGGTCCGGCGGCGGTCGGTCGGTGGTCCGGCGGTGATCGGCGGCGGTCGGTCGGTGGTCCGGCGGTGATCGGCGGCGGTCGGTCGGTGGTCCGGCGGTGGTCTGTCGGGGCGGGGTGCTAGACAGGTGCGGTGCGGATCTCTCGGCTCCCCCTCGACGAGCAGACGGCGGCCGTGCGGGCCGTGCTGGAGACCGACCCGCTCCTGGTGCGGGTGCTCGGCGGAGCTCTCACGCTCGGCCTGCCCGGCTGGTGGCTGGCGGCGGGCGCGGTCGTCCAGGCGATCTGGAACCACGTGACCGGCCGTCCGCCGGGCTACGGCGTCAAAGACTACGACCTGATCTATCACGATCCGTCCGACCTGTCGTGGGAGGCGGAGGACCGCGCGATCAGGGCCGGGCGCGAGCTGTTCGGCGACGTGCCGGTGGAGATCCGCAACGAGGCCCGCGTCCACCTGTGGTACGAGAGCCGTTTCGGCGTGCCGTGCCCGCCCTACGACAGCTCCGAGGCCGCGATCGACTCCTTCCCCAGCACCACGAGCGCGATCGGCGTCCGGCTCACCTCGTCGGGGGCGTGGCGGATCTACGCCCCCTACGGCGTGGCCGACGCCTTCAACCTCGTGCTGCGTCCCAACCCCCGGCAGGCGCCGCGCGAGGTCTACGAGGCCAAGGCGGCGCGCTGCGCCGAGGCGTGGCCCGAGGTGACCGTGCTCCCCTGGTGCCCGCCGAGGCCGGCCGGTCAGCCGAGGCCGGTCAGCCGAGGTCGGTGATGGCCGCGACCGGCCCGCCGCCCGACGGCCCCTGGTGCACGGCGGCCACCGAGACGAACACCGCGGGGTCGCCGGTGACCGAGGCCGCCACCCCGCCGACGGCCGCCTTGATCTGCCGGTGCCAGTGCACGTCGGAGTCGTCCAGCATGATGTTGCGCCGGCCGCGCACCCGTCCCGACGGGTCGGCCTCGCACTTCATGAACACGTTGACCAGCCGTCCGCCGAGGTCTGAGGGGCGGGGGCGGTCCGGCAGCGGCAGCCCGGAGTCCCTGATGGCCGCCCAGATGCCGTCGGCGTCGAGCGCGTCCTTCATGACGCTGTGCCCGATGCGGTAGCGCCCGCCGATGCCGCGCACGTTCCCCACCAGCACGATCTGCGCCCGGTCCAGCTCCACCCCCGACGAGCAGGACGCCACCGACGAGTACAGCGACAGGTCCTTGTGGATCTGGTCGGCCCGCGGCATGTCGATCTCGCCGAGCGCGACGGCGATGCCTAGCGCGGTGGTGGAGTTGGACAGGTCCATCGACGGGCCGGTCTCCTCGATGGCGGTGTCCTGGCCGCGGCTTTTGGCCTCGGTGATCGTGGCCAGGGTGAGCAGCGGCGTCTTGGTCTGCACGTAGTGCACGTCGCGCGGGTCGTCGATGCCGGCGATCTTCATGGCCTCCCGCACCCCGGCGGCCACCTTCTCCACCATCGCCGGACGGCCGATGTCCTCGGGCAGGATCACCTCGCTCATCGCTACACCCACCGACAGGCGCGGCTCGTCGCTCATCGGCGCGTCCGCCGTGGTGGCGAAGACGGTGGCGTGCGGGCTGAGGACGCCGTCGGTGCCGCCCGACCACACCAGCGGCACGCTCTCGGGGGCCGGGTGGCCGTGCTCGGCCAGGACCTCGCGGAAGGCCCGGTCGGCCAGGATGCGCGTGTAGTCGTTGACGCCGCCGTTGCCCTCGGTCTTGCCGATCACCGCGAGCACCCGGTGCGCCTCGATCACCCCGTCCGCGAGGAGCCGTGACAGCCCGGAGGCGTCGGTCACGCTCTCGATCGGCACCTTTCGCACTTCAATCGGGTCCGGCATGCGTTGCCCCTTCTCCAGTACCGGCTTCCCCACCGTCGCGACGCTAGCCGAGCGGCCCGGCGGGGTTCATGGGCAATGTCTGCCCATGAACAGCCGCGGCGATGTCAAGGTCCGCTGGCCGGTGAAGCTCTCGGCGGAACCTTGAAGCGCACAAAAGGACCGAAGGTAGTGTTCCCGGATGTGATTCGCGAAGCCCATGTCAACGGCATCAAGCTCGTCTACCGCGAGGAGGGCGACCCCGCCGCTCCGCCGCTGGTCCTGGTCCACGGCAGGACCGCGAACCACAACGACTGGAACGGCATCACCCAGCACTTCGCCGCCCGTCACCACGTCCTCGCCCCCGACCTGCGCGGCCACGGGGCCAGCGACCGTCCGGGCGAGTACGCGGTGGGCACGATGGCCGAGGACGTCGTGGCGCTCCTCGACCACCTGGGCCTCGACCGCGTCCGGCTGGTCGGGCACTCGCTCGGCGGCATGGTCTCCTACCACGTGGCCATGCGCCACCCGGAGCGGGTCGAGCGGCTGGTGCTGGAGGACGTCACGGCACCGTACCCGATCGAGGGGCGGCAGCCTCTCGTGGAGGACGACTCCACCGGGTTCGACTGGCGGATGATGCACCAGACCGAGCCGTACATCGTCGATCCCGACCCGGCGCTGGCCGCCGAGCTGGGGAAGATCACGGCGCCCACGCTGGTGCTGTCGGGCGGACGGCTGAGCCCGTTCGACGCCCCGGGGCTGGCCCGCCTGATCCCCGGCGCCGAGCTGGTCACGATCGAGGCCGGGCACCTCGTCCACGCCACCGAACGGGCCGCCTTCCTGGCCGCGGTGGACGCCTTCCTGGACAGGTGAGCCCAGGGACGTCCGGACCTCTATGCTGGTCACCCCCCACGATCCACGGAGACCCGCTGTGTCCAGCCCCCCATCGGCCCCCCGTCCCGGCATGACCCCGGAGCGGGTCGGGATGTTCAGCGACGCGGTCTTCGCGATCGCGATCACGCTGCTCGTCCTGGAGATCCCCCGCCCCGCGGAGGACGACTTCCGTGACCTCGCGGGCTTCCTGAGCCATCACCAGGGCTCGTTCGCGGCGTTCGTGCTGGCCTTCCTCATGTTGTGGTTCAGCTGGCGGGCCCACCACACGCTCTTCGACCAGCTCCACCGGGTCTCCCAGCCGGTCCTGCTGCTGCACGTGCCGCTGCTGCTGTTCTCGGCGTTCCTGCCGTACACGATGAACCTGTGGAGCGAGATGTCGGCGGCCGACGTCGACGTCCAGGCGTCCAAGGGGCTGGCGCTGGCGCTGTTCGCGGGGACGGAGGCGATCCTGATGTGCTGCCAGGGCGCGCTGTTCACGCTGGCCCTGGCGCAGGGGCTGCTCAACGCCCACGCGAGCAGGCGGCGCATGGCCACCTCGGCCTGGGTGTACTGGGGCTGCGGCGTGCTCTGGGCGGTCAGCGCGGTCCTGGCCTTCGGCGTCGGCGAGGCCTCCACGTACGTGTGGATGGCCACGCCGGTCGTGGTCGCGGTCATCGTGCTCGTCCGCAGGCGGCTCGCCCCCGGCGCGGTTCAGCCGGATGTGACGGGGCAAACGTGACCTCAATGTCACAAAGATCCGCCAAGGTGAAAAGGTGCGAACGAGGCTCAGCGACCACGTAAGGGAACGACTGGGCACGTTCGGTCTCATGGCGCCCTCGATCGTGCAGTGCGCGGTGGGCGCGGCGCTGGCCTGGATCGTCGCCGTCGACCTGCTCGGGCACGCCCGGCCGTTCTTCGCGCCGATCTCCGTGCTGATCTGCGTCGGCGTCGGGCTCGGCCAGCGGTTGCGGCGCGTCGCCGAGCTGGTGGTCGGCGTGAGTCTCGGCGTCGGCGTCGGCGACCTGCTGGTGTCCTGGATCGGCTCGGGGCCCTGGCAGCTCGCGCTGGTCGTCGGGCTGGCCATGGCCGTCGCGCTGCTGCTCAACGGCGGGGCGCTGTTCGTCGCGCAGGCGGGCTCCTCGGCGGTGCTGGTCGCCACGCTGCTGCCCGGCGAGAACGCCGGCGGCCTCGACCGCATGGCCGACGCCCTCACCGGGGGCGTCATCGGCGTCGCGGCGGTCGCGCTGATGCCCGCCAGCCCGTTCACGATCGCGGCCAAACACCTGTCGGGCGTGCTGGACGCGCTGTCCACCGTCCTGGAGCAGGCGGCGGAGGCGATCGAGAAGCGGGACGTCGACCTGGCCGCCGAGGCGCTGGAGGAGGCGCGGACGACGCAGGCCGCCGTCGAGGAGTTCGCGATGGCGCTGGAGACCAGCAAGGAGATCACCATGATCTCGCCGCTGCACTGGCATCGCCGGGCCGCCCTGGCCCGGTACGAGACCGCCGCCACGCCCGTCGACCTGGCCCTGCGCAACGCCCGGGTGATGGTCCGCCGCACGCTGGCGGCGCTGGGCGAGGCGAGCCCGCCGCCCACGGCGCTGGCCGAGGCGATGCGGGAGGTCTCGGAGGCGGCGCTGCTGCTGCAACTGGAGCTGGCCGCCGGACGCGATCCCCTGCTGGCGCGGCAGGCGCTGCTCGCGGTGGCCGGCCGGGAACGGCCCGAGCGGCTGGGCTTCTCGGCGCACGTCATCATCGCGCAGCTGCGGTCGATCGCGGTGGACCTGTTGCAGGCCACGGGCCTGGAGCACGAGCAGGCCAGCCAGGCGCTCACCCCGCTCGACGAGCCCCGGAGCAGCTAGCCGCGCACGCCGAAGGCGGGCACCCTTACGGGCGCCCGCCTTCACGCTTCCACGGTTCCGTGGGACGGTCAGACCGTCTGGAGCGCGGCCTCGGCCTCCAGCGTCGCGGCGGTGGCGTTGATCACGGCGGCCACCCGCAGCGCCTCCTGGACCTGCTCACGCGGCATCCCCGCGCCCCGCAGCACCTGCTCGTGCGACTCCAGGCAGCGGCCGCAGCCGTTGATCGCGGAGACCGCCAGGCACCACAGCTCGAAGTCCGTCTTGTCCACGCCCGGGTTGCCGATCACGGTCATCCGGAGCCTGGCCGGCAGCGTCGCGTACGTCTCGTCGCCGATCAGGTGGGTGGCGCGGTAGTAGACGTTGTTCATCGCCATGATCGACGCGGCCGCCTTGGCGGCGGTGAACGCCTCGGCCGACAGGTTGTCGGCGGCGTCCTGCGAGAGCTCGGCGATGACCCGCGCCGACCTGGTGGCCAGGGCGCACGCCAGGACGGCGCCCCAGAGCTGCTGGTCGGTCAGCGACGAGGTGGTCGTGACCGAGCCCAGGTTGAGCCTGGTGTCCTTGGCGTAGTCGGGCAGGAGCGACTTCAGGGTGTCGACGCTCACTGGGCCAGCAGCTTCTGGGCGTCCAGGCCGGCCTCGCCCTTGTTCCAGTTGCACGGGCACAGCTCGTCGGACTGCAGGGCGTCGAGGACCCGCAGGACCTCCTTGACGTTGCGGCCCACGGAACCGGCGGTCACCATCGAGAACTGGATCTCGTTGTTCTGGTCGACGATGAACGTGGCGCGCTGGGCGACGCCGTCCTGGCCGAGCACGCCGCAGGCCTGCGACAGCTCGCGCTTGATGTCGCTCAGCATCGGGAAGGGCAGGTCGCGCAGGTCCTCGTGGTTCTTGCGCCAGGCGTGGTGCACGAACTCGGAGTCGACCGAGACGCCGAGAACCTGGACGTCACGGTCGGCGAACTCGCCGTTGAGACGGCCGAACTCGGCGATCTCGGTCGGGCAGACGAACGTGAAGTCCTTCGGCCAGAAGAACACCACGCGCCACTTGCCCTCGTAGGTCTTGTGGTTGATCTCAGCGAACGCCTTGTCGGGGTCGAGGTCGACACAGGCCGTGAGTTCGTACTCGGGGAAGCGGTCACCGACGGTGAGCAAGTTCCTACTCCTTCGGAGGAAGTGCGGGTCAGGGCACCTACGTTGCCGCACCTACCATTGATTCGAGAAATCGAGTAGTTGGACCAATCTGAGAGGTGATTCCTATCAGTGAGCCCATGCCCACCCTCGCTCAGCTGCGTTCCTTCCTCGCCGTGGCCGAGCATCTCCACTTCAGGGAGGCGGCGACGGCACTGAAGATGAGCCAACCCACCCTGTCCGGAAATATCGCCTCACTGGAGGAGATATTGGACACTCAGCTGCTGGAGCGGACCACCCGGAAGGTGCTGCTCACCTCCGCCGGCGAGCGGGTGGCCGAGCACGCCTGGCGGGTGCTGGCCGCCGTGGAGGACCTGATGGGCGAGGCCGCCCAGAACCGCGAGCCCTTCAGCGGCCCAGCTCACCTCGGCGTGATCCCCACCGTGGCGCCGTACGTGCTGCCCGCACTGCTGCCCATGTTCGCCCAGCGTTTCCCGCAGCTCAAGCTGACCGTCCACGAGGCCAAGACGGACACGATCCTGGAGGAGGTCCGCGAGGGGCGGCTCGACCTGGTCCTGCTCGCCCTGCCGACGGACGTGGGCGGCCTGGTGGAGGCGCCGCTCTACGACGAGGACTTCCTGCTGGCCCTCCCGCACGACCACCCCCTGGCCGCCGACCCCGCGCCGCTCGACCGCGACGCGCTCAAGGGCCTGGACATCGTCCTCCTCAACCAGGGCCACTGCCTGCGTGAACAGGCCATCGACGTGTGCCGCGAGGTGGGCGCGCGGGCCACCGCGACCACGTACGCGACCAGCCTGCCGACGCTGGTGCAGCTCGTGGCGGGCGGCCTCGGCGTGACGCTGCTGCCGGAGTCGGCCGTGCCGGTGGAGACCGGCAAGCGGGTGCGCCTGGCGCTGCGCCGCTTCGCCGCCCCCGCCCCCGGGCGCACGATCGGCCTGGCCTACCGCGCCTCCTCGGCCCGCGCGGCCGAGTACGACCAGCTCGCCAAGGCCGTCCGCACCGCCATCCGCCAACGCCGCCTCCCGGTCAAGCTCACCTCGTGAACGTGCGCAGCGCCCCGGCGATCTCCGTCACGTCGTCGAGCTTGCCGGAGGCGACGGCGACGACCAGGTCGTAGGCGTCGTCGTCGGCCGGGTCGAGCTCGATTCCGTTCTTCGCGAGGAAGACGTAGGTCGTGAGCCAGCCCGCGCGCTTGTTCCCGTCGACGAGCGGACGGTTGGTGACGATCGAGTGGAGGAGGGCCGCGGCCTTGGTCATCAGGTCGGGATAGGCGTCATGCCCGAACAGCGAGGTCCGCGGCCGCAGCAACGCAGCCTCCAGGAGCCCGAGATCGCGCACCTGAAGGGGGGCGCCCACCGCGACCCGCGCGATGCGAAGCCCTTGTTCGAGGCTGACGTAGCGGATCACTCGCCCAGCCTGCGCAACAGGTCCGCGAATCGCCTGGCGCCCTTCTCCGCCAAAGCGTCGGTGATCTCGTCGTCAGAGACGCGCTCCAGGTATTCCTCGATCGCACGCAGCACGATCTGCTGCATGCTGCGCCCCTCCGACTCGGCACGCTTGCGAAGAGCCTCGGTCTGTTCGTCGTTCAGGCGAAGGGTCATGGCCATGCCCTCATCGTAGGTCGGAGACGGTATCACGGCGATACCACCGGAGACACTTTACTCTCCGCGACCTTCCGGTTACGTCGTTTCCGGGTCAGCGGGGGACGAGGTGGAAGAAGGAGCCGTCGGCGGGGGTGTGGGCGGGGGCGGAGAGGTCGTCCAGGCGGGTGGCCGCCTCCGGCGGGAGGGTGAGGTCGAAGGCGGCCAGGTTCTCCCGCAGTTGCCCCACCGAGCGCGGCCCGAGCAGCACCGACGTGACGCCCGGACGGCCCGCGACCCAGGCCAGGGCGACCGAGGCGGGGTCGGCCCCCAGGCCGGCCGCGACCTCGGCCAGCCCCTCGGCGACGGCCAGGTTGCGGTCGTTGAGCAGCGACTGCGCCCAGCGGGCCGCGCCGGGCACCGCGGCGCCGAGCAGGCGGCCCATGCGGCTGTCCGGGTCGGGGATCTCGCCGCGCCGGTAGCGGCCGGTCAGGACGCCGCCGCCGAGCGCGCCGTACACGACCGCGCCGAGGCCGAACCGAGCGCAGGCGGGCAGGATCTCGGCCTCGACGACCCGCTGGAGCAGCGAGTACTGCGGTTGCAGGCTCACGAACGGCGTGCCGCCCACCCGCTCGGCGGCCCACTGCGCCTCGACGATCTGGGCGGCGGTGAAGTTGGAGCAGCCGAGGTAGCGCACCTTGCCCGAGCGGACGAAGCCGTCGAGGGTGGCCATCGTCTCCTCGATCGGCGTGCCCGGGTCCCACTGGTGGCACTGGTAGAGGTCGATGTAGTCGGTGCCGAGGCGGCGCAGGCTGGCCTCCAGGGCGCGGGCCAGGTGCCGCCTGGACAGGCCCCGCCCCTCCGGGCCGACCGGCATGGCGCCCTTGGTGGCCAGCACGACCCACTCGCGCCTGCCGCGCAGCGCCCGGCCGATGATCTCCTCGGTCTCGCCCCGGTGGTAGAGGTCGGCGGTGTCGATGAAGTTGCCGCCCACGTCGAGGTAGGCGTCGATGACGCGGCCCGCCTCGGTCGCGTCGCCCGCGGCCAGGCCGTGCTCGGTGCCGAAGTTCATGGTGCCGAGGCAGGCGCGGGAGACGCGCAGCCCGGAACGTCCCATGGTCTGGAAGTCCACGAATGCCCCTAGAATCGGAATGACTGTTCCGCTTGGATGCCGGGAACGATACGGAACAACGGTTCCGGATGTCAACGCGAGGAGGGCCCATGCGTGCCGACGCCCGGCGCAACCGCGCCCGCGTGCTGGAGGCGGCCGAGGTCGTGCTGGCCCGCGACGGGCTCGACGCCTCGATGCGCGAGATCGCCGCGCTGGCCGGCGTGGGCGTGGGGACGATCTACCGCCAGTTCCCCACCAAGGAGGCCCTGTACGCGGCGATCGTGACCGACCGGCAGGAGCGCCTGGCCGAGATGGCCGAGGAGCTGGCCGGCGCCGCCGACGCCGGAGCGGCCTTCTTCGAGTTCTTCGACCGCATCGTGGCCTACTCGACGGTCAAGAAGATCCTGGTGGACGCCCTGGCCAGCGCCGGCATCGACGCCAAGGCGGGCGCGCCCGACATCAAGGGCGCGATCAGCGCGCTGCTGGAGCGGGCGCAGCGGGCGGGGGCGGTGCGCCCGGACGTGGGCATGGCGGAGCTGCTCGCCCTGCTCAGCGCCGCCTGCCTGGCGGCGCAGCACCACAACTGGAGCGACGACCTGCGGGCCAGGGCCCTGGCCGTGCTGTTCGACGGCCTGCGCCGGGCTACCCCTGCGACAGGCGCTTGAGCCGGGTCACCGCCTCGTCGATGACCTCGTCCTTCTTGCAGAACGCGAACCGGACGAAGTGCCGGCCGCGTTCGGGGTGCTCGTAGAAGACCTGCGTGGGGATGGCCACCACCCCGGCCAGCTCGGGCAGGCGGCGGGTGAGCTCCAGGCCGTCGGTGAAGCCCAGCGGCCGGATGTCGGTCTGCACGAAGTACGTGCCCGCCGGCCCGAACACCTCGAAGCCCGCCGCCGTCAGCCCGTCCATCAGCCGGTCGCGCTTGTCCTGCAGCCCGGCGCGCAGCGCGGCCACCCACTCCAGCTCCGTGCGCAGCCCGTACGCCACCGCGAGCTGCCAGGGCGCGCTCGCGGTGAAGGTGAGGAACTGCTTGACCGTCGAGACCGCCCGCACCAGCTCGGGCGGCGCGCACACCCAGCCGGTCTTCCAGCCCGTGACCGAGAACGTCTTGCCCGCCGAAGAGATCACGACCGTGCGCTCGCGCATACCGGGCAGCGTGGCCAGCGGGACGTGCTCGACGCCGTCGAAGGTGAGGTGCTCGTAGACCTCGTCGGTGATCGCGATCAGGCCGTGCTCCTGGCACAGCTCGGCGATGACGGTCAGCTCGTCCCTGGTGAAGACGGTCCCTGTCGGGTTGTGCGGTGAGTTGACCAGGATCGCCCGGGTACGCGGCGTGACGGCGGCGCGCAGCTCGTCGGGGTCGAAGGTGAACCGGCCGTCCACCGGACGCAGCGTCACGGCCGCGAGCCTGGCCTGGGCCAGCGCGATGGAGGCCGCGTAGGAGTCGTAGTACGGCTCGAACGCGATCACCTCGTCGCCCGGCTCGCACAGCGCCAGCACGCCGGCCGCGATGGCCTCGGTGGCGCCCACGGTGACCAGCACCTCGCCCGCCGGGTCGTAGTCGAGCCGGTAGTGGGCCATCCGGTGCTCCGAGACCGCCTGCCGGAGCTCCAGCACCCCAGGCCCCGGCGGGTACTGGTTGGCGCCCGAGGTGATCGCCTGCACGGCGCGGTCGAGCATGGCGGCCGGGCCGTCGGTGTCAGGGAAGCCCTGTCCGAGGTTGATGGAACCGGTCTGCACGGCGAGCGCGCTCATCTCGGCGAAAATCGTCGTGCCGAAAGCGCGCATCCTGGAAACAAGTGGTTCGGTCACGCCCCCACACTATTAGTCTCGTCTCGTGATCATCCGGGTCGTGCTAGCCCTCGCCCTGAGCGTTCCCCTCGTCACGCGTGACACGCCCCCTCCCGTGGAGGCCGCGCCCTGCCCGGTCGCCGTGCCGGAGCACACCGTCTGCGGATTCCTGCTGGTCCCCGAGCGCCGCGACACGCCGGGCCGGACCATCAAGGTCGGGTACGCCGTCCACACCTCGACGTCCCCCGGCCGCAGGCCGGACCCGATCGTCTACATGGGCGGCGGGCCGGCGTCCTCGTCGCTGCAACTCACCGGCTTCCTGAGCCAGATGTTCCCCGACCGCGACGTGGTGACGATCGAGCAGCGCGGCGGGAAGTACTCCCGCCCGGTGCTGGGCTGCCCCGAGACGGCCGAGGCGCTGCTCGGACGGCTGCGCAGGCCGCCCGCCGACGTGGGCGCGGCGGCCCGGCGCTGCCGCGCCCGTCTCCAGGAGCAGGGCATCGACCTGCGTGGCTACAACACCAAGGAGATCGCCGCCGACGTGGTCGCCCTGCGCCAGGCGCTCGGCCATCCCTCCTGGAACCTGTTCGGCGTCAGCTACTCCACCCGCGTCATGGCCGACGTCGCCGCGGCGGACCCGCAGGGCGTGCGGTCGGTCGTGCTGGACTCGTTCCTGCCCGAGTCCGTGGCCTGGTACGACGACGCCGACCGCAACCTGCGCGACACCATGGCCGCGCTCGGCGCGGGCCACGCCTTCGACCGGGCGGTGGCCAGGCTCAACCGCTCCCCCGCCCGGGTGCCGACCACCGATCCGCTGCTCGGCCGGCCGTTCACGGCGACGATGTCCGGCGACGACGTGGCCACCGTCCTCGCCGAGGCGCTGCACGAGGCCGACGTGTCGGCCGTGGCGCCCGCGCTGGTCGACGGGCTGGCCGGGGGGCACGACGAGCTGCTGCGGCCGCTGGCCGACGCGGTGGGCGAGGGGCTGGTGTCGCACGAGTTCGGGCTGTACCACGCGGTGCAGTGCCAGGACGAGGTGCCGTTCAACACCTTCACCACCAGATCCCGACTTTTCACGGTAAACGCGGACAAAGCGGTGTGTGATGCGTGGCAACTTCCCAAATCCGCCCCCGTGAACGCCGTCCCCGAGGCCCCCGTCTACGTCGTCGGCGGCGAGCAGGACCCCACCACCCCCGCGAGGACGGCCGGGCCCGCCGCCAGGGCCGTCCCCGGAGCCCGGTTCGAGACGTTCCGCGGCAGCCACGCCGTCTTCCTCACCAGCGCGTGCGCCAGGAGGCACATCGCCGAGTTCGTCGAGGCCCCGGGCCGCGTGCCGCCGAAGCCGTGCGAGCCCGACCCGGCCCAGCCGCCGACGCTCCGGCTCGCCGACACGCACGTCACCGGCGCGCCGTACCGGATCTCGCAGGCGCCCTGGCTGGCCGCGCCCTTCGCGCTGTTCGTGCTCGTCTCGCTCGTCCAGCTCGCCGCCGGCGCGCTGCGCGGCAGGACGGTGACCGCCTTCGCGGGGCTGGCCGGCGTGGCGTTCGCCGGGCTGACCGGGCAGGCCGTCTACGGTATGGCGAGCAGGAACGAGACGGCCCTGGCCGTCGGCGTCCCCGCTCCGGTCGGCGGCCTGTACACGTGGATCGCGGTGGCCTCGGCCGTGCTGAGCGTCGCGGCCCTGTTCCAGGCCCGGCGGTGGCCGCACATCGTGGCGGCGGTCGCCGGCGCCGGATTCCTCGTATGGTGGTTCACCTGGTTCCTGTGACACGCATCCGTGAGCTGGACGCCCTCCGCGGCTTCGCGGTGGGCGGCATCATGCTGGTCAACACCTGGCAGCACGCGAGCCACGAGCCCTACACCGGCATCGACCGCACGATCGAGGCCCTGTTCCAGAGCCGCTTCTACCCGATCTTCTCGCTGCTGTTCGGCATCAGCTTCGTGCTGTTCCTCGACCGTTCGGGAAGCCGCTGGGCGCTGGCCCGCCGGCTGGCCTGGCTGGCCTGCTTCGGCCTGCTCCAGCACACCTTCTACGAGGGCGAGGTGCTGACCGACTACGCCCTCTACGGCCTGGTGGTGCTGCTGCCCGCCTCGTTCCTGCCGGGCGGCCTGCCGGTGCTGGCGCTCGGCGTCGTGGCGACCGTCTGGGCCACCTGGCACGGCGCGGGCCCGTCGCTCATCCCGGGCCTGTTCCTGGTCGGCATGGGGCTGATGCGGCTGCGGCCGCCGAGGAGCCTGCTGGCCCCCGTGTTCGCGGCCGCGGCGCTGACCTCCCTGGTGCTGACGGTCACCTGGGCGGGCGTCGCGGAGGTGCCGGGGGCGGGCGACTGGACCGTCTACAGCGTGGCCGCGCTGTCGGGGGCGGCGGCGTACACCAGCGGGTTGCTGCTGGCGCTGCGGCCGTGGTCGTCGGCCCTGCTGGAGCCGCTGGGCCGGATGGCGCTGACGAACTACGTCACGGGCACGGCGGTGATCGCGCTGTGCACGGTCCCGCTGAAGACCGGCGCCACCCGCTGGCCGGTGCTCGCGGTGGCGCTGACGACCGTGGTGGCGCAGACGTTGTTCAGCGGATGGTGGCTCACCAGATTTCGGTACGGCCCACTTGAGTGGATCTGGCGGTGCCTGACCTGGTTTCGACTGGTGCCCAACCGGTTAGAGTCGGGCCGTGACCACAATCGCCCTCTGCCAGATTCCGGTCTCTCCTGACCCGGCCACCAACCTCAAGAGGGCCAGGGAGGCGCTCGCCCGCGCCGAGGGCGCCGACCTGGCGATCTTCCCCGAGGCCACGCTCACCCGTTACGGCAGGCGCGTCACCGAGCTGGCCGAGCCGCTCGACGGGCCGTTCGTGGCGGGGCTGTCGGAGGCGGCCCGCACCCACGGCCTGGCGGTGATCGCCGGCGTGTTCGAGCCGGGTGAGGGCCCGGCCGGCGCCAAGGTGCACAACACGGCCGTGGCGATCGGCCCCGACGGCGAGATCAAGGCCGCCTACCGGAAGATCCACCTGTTCGACTCCTTCGGCTCCAAGGAGTCCGACATGGTGGCGCCGGGCGCCGAGCCGACCGTGGTCGAGCTGGCCGGGCTGCGCGTCGGGCTGGTCACCTGCTACGACATCCGCTTCCCCGAGCTGACCAGGGCGCTGGTCGACAAGGGCGCCGACCTGTTCGCGGTGATCGCCGCCTGGGGGTCGGGCCCGCTGAAGGAGGACCATTGGGTCACGCTGGTCCGCGCACGGGCCCTGGAGAACACGATGTGGACGGCCGCCGTCGGCCAGGCGCCCAACCCGGAGGAGTCGAAGGACGGGTTCGGCGTGGGGCGCAGCATGCTGGTCGATCCGCTCGGAGTGGTCCGGGCCGACCTCGGCACCGGTCCGGGGGTCCAGCTCGTCCGCCTCGACACCGAATGGACGGCCACCGCCAGGGCCATGCTCCCGTGTCTGGATCACCGGGTGCTCAAGGGTCAACCGACCGTAAAGTAGAGCCATGAGCGGAACGCAGATGCAGAAGGTCGTGCCGCCGCGTCTGCTCGTGCCGTACCTGTCGGGCAAGCGCACCGTGATCTCCGGCTACGTCTACCGTGTCCAGGACTGCGTCAGGCTGACCACGCCGGCGGCCCTCTACTACGGCCTCGACCTGTCCTTCGACGGCTCGGAGCTGTTCCCCGAGGTGCCCGAGCTCTACCTGATGCGCTGGCACGCCCGCGACGTCGACACCTACGCGGTGCCCTACGGCCCGCACATGGGAGGCGACTGGAGCGACGTGCCGCCGTTCGCCGGCAACGGGTTCACCACCTCGCCCGACCACGTGGTGCCGCAGTTCCACACCGTCCCGATGCCGATCCCGGCGGGGGCGGAGATCGTCCACGTCGCCGGCGAGGGCGAGCGGCCCTTCGCCGGCTACGACGGCCTGACCTGGCGGCCCGCCGCATGAGCGAGGAGATCACGCCGGTCGCCTCCGGCTTCGTGGCCCGCTTCGGCGAGCGTACGCTGCCGGCCGCGCTCGGCCCGGACAACGACCAGGTCGTGCTGTTCAGCGAGGTGGAGCTCGACGGCTTCGAGCCCGCCTCCGGCTACTGGCGGCGGGTGGTGGCCAGGTCGCGGCTGGAGTGGCTGGTGCTGGTCCGCACCGTCGGCGCCTTCGGCGGCGAGCCGTGCATCGTGCTCGACGAGGACGACGACGGCCTGCACATCGCCTACACCGGCCACAGCGGCATGAAGGCCGAGGCGCTCGGCTACTGGATGGTCGACCACGGCGCGTACGAGGTGGTCGTGCCGCGCGAAGAGGTCTTCTCCATCCGCGTCGAACGTATCCCCGTGCCGTAGGCGGTCAGCCCAGGGCGCGGTAGCGGGCCAGGCGGGCCGCCAGGCGGTCGGCCGGGGCCACCTCCAGCAGCTTGGCGATCTCGTGCTCCAGCGCCCGCCCCACCCGCTCACAGAACTGCCTGGGCTCGTAGGCGGCATCGGGCAGCTCGGGGATCACCCGGTCGACGATGCCGTCGCGCCGCAGGTCGGTGGCCCGGATGTGCTGGGCCTGAGCGATCTCGGGGGCGAAGTCGACCGACCGGTAGAGGATGGCCGAGGCGCCCTCCGGCGGCAGCGGCGACAACCAGGCGTGCTGCGCGCACAACACCCGGTCGGCCGGCAGCAGCGCCAGCGCCGCCCCGCCCGCGCCCTCGCCGAGCAGCAGGCACACGGTCGGCGCGTCGAGGGTGACCAGCTCGGCCAGGCAGCGGGCGATCTCGGCGGCCAGCCCGCCCTCCTCGGCCGACTTCGACAGGTCGGCCCCCGCGGTGTCGACCACGGTGACCAGCGGCAACCCCAGCTCGGCCGCCAGGCGCATGCCGCGCCTGGCCACCCTGAGCCCGGCCGGGCCGAGCGGCGAGCGGCGGCGCTGTCTGCGCCGGTCCTGGCCGAGCACCACGGCGGGCGCCGACCCGAACCTGGCCAGCGCCAGCACGAGCCCCGGCTCGTTCTCGCCGGCGCCGCTGCCGCTGAGCGGCGTCACGTCGGTGGCGGCGAGCTTGAGCAGCGTGCGCACGCCCGGACGGTCGTCGCGGCGCGAGCGGGTGATCGCCTCCCACGCCTCCACCGGCCGCAGGTCCTCCGCGGGCGGCTCGCCCGCCTCGACACCGGTACGGCCGGCGCACAGCACGGAAAGGGCCCTGATCGCGACCCTGCGGGCGTCGTCGGCCGACACGACGGCGTCGACCAGGCCGTGCTCGTAGAAGTTCTCGGCCACCTGGACGCCCTCGGGAAAGGGGTAGCCGTGCAGCGCCTCGAACACCCGCGGCCCGAGGAACCCGATCAGCGCCCCCGGCTCGGCCGCCGTGACGTGCCCGAGCGAGCCCCAGGAGGCCAGCACCCCGCCCGTCGTCGGGTGGCGCAGGTAGACGACGTAGGGCAGCCCGGCCGCGCGGTGCTCCTGCACCGCGACGGTGATCCGGACCATCTGGACGAACGCCAGCGCGCCCTCCTGCATCCGGGTGCCGCCCGAGGCCGGGGCGGCCAGCAGCGGCAGCCGCTCACGCGTGGCGCGCTCGACCGCGGCCGCGATGCGGGTGGCCGCGGCGACCCCGACCGACCCCGCCATGAAGGAGAACTCGCAGATCACGACGGCGACCCTGCGGCCGTCGAGCAGCCCCTCGCCGGTGATCACCGACTCGTCGTAGCCGGACTTCACGCGGGCCGCGGCCAGCTCCTCGGCATAGGAGGAGCCGGGCTCCGCCGGATCGGCGGGCGGCGCGTCCCACGACTTCCACGACCCCCTGTCGAGGACCGCTTCGATCAGTGTGCGCGCGTCCGGACGGCTCACTATCGCTCCTAACGATCAACCGATGATGCCATGGTGACGCACGAGGGTACATGCCGGAGCCGGGAATTGCCGATCATCCCTCCCGCTCTTCGAGCCAGGCGAGCACGGCCTCGCCGTCCTGGCCGAGTGCGGGGGGCGCGGTGTGCTCGGCCGCGGGCAGGCCGTCGAAGCGCAGCGGCGGCCCGGGAAGCTCGATCGGGCCGAGCATGGGGTGGTCCACCTCGATCAGCAGCCCCTGGGAGCGGGTCTGCTCCCAGGCGTAGACCTCGTCGATCGACCTGATCGCGCCCGCGGGCACGCCGGCCTCGCCCAGCCTGGCCAGCCAGTGGGCGCGGTCGTGGTCGGCCAGGGCCTTCTCCATGTCGGCGATCAGCTCGTCCCGGTGTGCGAATCTCTGCCTGTTGGTCGCATATTTCGCCACATCAGGGTCGATGTCGAGTAGCTTGGCGACCTTCTTCCACTGGCCGTCGTTCGCCACGGCGATCTGCAGCATGCCGTCGGCGCAGCGGAAGGCGCCGTAGGGGGCGATGGAGGCGTGGTGGTTGCCGTTGGCGCCGGGGACCTGGCCGCCGACCGTCCAGGCCGTGCCGTGGTAGGAGTGGACGCCGGTGACCGCGGCCAGCAGGGACGTGCGCACCACCCGGCCCCGGCCGGTGCGCTCGCGCTCGTACAGGGCCGCCGCCACGCCGTACGCGCCGTGGATGCCGGCCAGCAGGTCGGCGATCGAGGCGCCCACCCGGTACGGTTCCTCGCGCGAGGGCCCGGTCAGCGACATCAGCCCCGCCTCGCCCTGGGCGATCACGTCGTAGCCCGGCCGGCCGCCCTCGGGCCCGTCGTGGCCGAACCCGGTGATCGACAGGACGACCAGGCGCGGGTTGAGCTCGTGCAGGCGCTCGACGGGGAAGCCGAGCCGGTCGAGCACGCCGGTGCGGAAGTTCTCGATCAGCACGTCGCTCTGCCGGACGAGCCGCTCGATGAGCTTCCTGCCCCCGGCGGACTTGAGATCGACCGCGATGGACTGCTTGTTGCGGTTGGCCGCCAGGAAGTAGGTCGAGATGTCGTGGTCGGGCCCGACGAAGGGCGGCCCCCATCCGCGCGAGTCGTCACCGCCGTCCGGATGCTCCACCTTGATCACCCGGGCGCCCAGGTCGCCGAGCATCTGCGCGGCGTGCGGCCCCGCGAGGGCCCTGGACAGATCGAGGACGACGACGTCGCCGAGGGGTCCGAGCAAGGTCAACCTCCAGCTTGCGTTGGGCCGGAAGAATATTCTCTCAGGCGGCCGTCCACCATCGCCTACCCTGGTCCGGTGAATTCCCTGGCCCGCCGCATCCAGGCCCTGCCGCCCTCGTGCGGGCCCGTCCGCCTGGTGGCCGTCGACGGCCCGGCGGGCTCGGGCAAGACCACCTTCGCCGGCCGGCTCGGCGCGGCGCTCGGCTGCCAGGTGATCCACAGCGACGACTTCCCCGTCCACTGGGACGACGGCCCCGGCGCCTGGTTCCGCCTGCTGGACGAGCAGGTCCTGCAACCGCTGCGGCACGGCCGCCCGGCCGGTTTCCGCAGGTACGACTGGGTGCGCGAGCGCTACGCCGACCAGGTCGCCGTGCCGGCCGCGCCCGTGCTGGTCGTCGAGGGCGTCGGCACCGCCCGCCGGTCGGCCGCCCGCCTGCTGGCCTTCACCGTCTGGGTGGAGGCCCCCGAGGCCGTGCGGCTGCGGCGCGTCCTCGACCGCGACGGCCCCGAGCTCGAACCCCGCTGGCGGGAGTGGTTCGCGGCCGAACGGGCCTGGTTCGCCGCCGACCGCACCCGCGAGCGCGCCGATCTCGTCGTCGAGACGTGAACCGGGTCGCCCTCCCGCCCGACTGAGCAGGGTGACGGAAGGACGACATGACCGATGAGCTGCTCGTCGTACGCGCCCAGCTGGGCGAGCGCGCGGCGATCGACGAACTCGTGCACCGCTGGCACGCCCCGGTCTGGACCTACGTCCGGCGCATGCTGGACGCCGGGCGGGCCGACGACGTCACCCAGGAGATCTGGGCGGCCGTCGTGCGCGGCCTGCCCCGGCTGCGCGCCCCCGGACGGTTCACGCCCTGGTTGTTCACCATCGCCCGCCGGGCGGTCACCGACCGCCTGCGCGCGGAGTACGCCCGGTCCGAGAGCGCGGCGGAGAGCGCGGCCGGGCCGGAGCCGGTGACCGACGACCCGGCCGACGCCGTCGTGGACCGCGCCGGCCTGGTCGCCGCCCTGTCCGCCCTGCCCCTTCCCGAGCGGGAGATCCTCGTCCTGCACTACCTGGAGGACCTGCCGGTCGAGGAGTGCGCCCAGATCTGCGGCATTCCGGCGGGGACCGTCAAGTCCCGGCTCAGCCGCGCCCGCCGCCTCCTGCGCGACCACCTGAAGGAGATCGACCATGACCGATGAGCCGCGCCTGACCGCCGACCAGATCATCGAGCGCCTCGAACCGTCGCTGTCGCCGTGGCGGCGCGTGCGCGCCCTGACCGCCCTGCTCGCCGGCGCCGCCGGGACGGTCTTCGTCTGCGCCCTGTGGTGGACCGAGCCCGGCCCGCTGCCCGGCCGCACACACCTGGCCTTCGCCGCCCTCACCGCGTTCTGCCTGGCCTGGGCCTGCTACGGCGGCTGGCTCGGCACGCGCAGGACGCCGCTGTTCGCCCGCGACCGGGTGATCGCCGGCTGGATCGCCCTGGCCGCCGCCCTGCTCACCGCCGCGCTCGTGGCCGCCGTGGCCCCCGGCGCGCTGGCGCTCGGGCTGGCGTTCGTGGCGGTGAGCGCCGTGCTGACCGGGCAGGCCCACGCGCGGCGGGCGCGGCTGCTGCGGCTCAAGCGGGATCTAGGTGGGTGACGTCGTTGAACGCCACCACCTCGAACCCTCCGCCCGCGGCCCGCCAGACCGACACCGAGGCGTTCAGCACCGGCGCGAACCGCAGGACGTCGGCCAGGTCGGCGTCGTCCCGCCCGGCCACGACGTGCCGCAGGGCCAGCACCACCGAGTCGTGGGCGACGATCAGCACCCGCCGCCCGTCCGCCGCCGCGCTCAGCCCGTGCAGGAAGTCCTTCAGCCGGACCACCACGTCGGCCAGCGACTCGCCGCCGGGCGGGCGGTAGGCGTAAGCGCCCTCGGCCCGCATCCGCCGCACCTCGCCGGGGAAACGCTCGCCGATGGCGGCCAGGTTGAACGGCGCGAACGCGCCCGACTCCTGGTCTCTGAGCCGCTCGTCCACGGTCACCGGCAGCGCGCCGGCGCCCCAGGTCTCCTGGGCGGTCTTCCAGGTGTCGAGCGCCCGCAGGTAGGGGGAGCACCACACCTCCTCGGGCGCCTCGCCGGCGGGCAGCCCGGCCAGCATCCGGCCGAGCGCCCGCGCCTGGAGCAGGCCGAGCTCGGTCAGCGTCACCTCGTGGTCGCCCCGCTCGTAGACCAGTGGCCGGTCGCCGGCCTGCGCGTGTGCCAGGTTCGCCTGGCTCTCCCCGTGGCGTACGGCGACGATCCGCGAAGGTCCCATGGCCGCCATCCTCGCATCCGGACGCCGTACCTCGCCGAAGCCGCCGGACCGGGCCGTCGTAGGGTGATCCTCATGACTGAAGTCGCAGTACTCGGGACCGGGCTCATGGGCGCTCCCATGGCCCGCAACCTGCTCAGGGCCGGCCTGCCGGTCAGGGTGTGGAACCGCACGCGGGACAAGGCCGAGCCGCTGGCGGCCGACGGCGCCGTCGTCGCCGGCTCCCCCGCCGAGGCGGTCGAGGGCGCCGACGTGATCGTCACGATGCTCAGCGACGGCGACGCCGTGCACGCGGCGATGACCGCCGCCGCGCCCGCGCTCCGCCCCGGCCAGGTCTGGGCGCAGATGAGCACGGTCGGCGTGGCGGCGGTCGACCGCCTGGCCGCCCTGGCCGCCGAGCACGGGCTGACCTTCGCCGACGCGCCCGTCCAGGGCACCAGGCAGCCGGCCGAACAGGGCAAGCTGGTCATCCTGGCGGCCGCCCCCGAGCCGGCCAGGCAGGCGCTCGCCCCGGTGTTCGACGCCGTCGGCTCGCGCACCCTCTGGCTCGGCGAGGACGGCGCCCAGGGCACCGGCACCAAGCTCAAGATGGCCGCGGTCAGCTACGCCATCTCGATGACCGGCATCGTGGCCGAGGCCCTGGCCCTGGCCAAGGGGCTCGGCCTCGACCCCGGCCTGATCCGCGAGGTGGTGACCGGCGGCCCGCTGGACAACGTCTACTTCCAGGCCAAGTCGAAGGCCATCCAGGAGGGCGACTTCGAGCCGTCCTTCACCGTGCACAACGCCGAGAAGGACACCCGGCTGATCACCCAGGCGGGCGAGTCGGCCGGGGTGCGGCTGGACATGGTGGCGGCGGCCGGCGAGCGCCTGCGCCGCGCCGAGGCGCAGGGGCACGGCGACCAGGACATGGTGGCCACCTACTTCGCCAGCTTCGACAAGGAGTAGCCCTCGCCGGTTCCTTACAGTTCGTCCACCTCCGCGAACGTCCTGCCGCCGGACAGCCTCGGGTAGCCGGGGCCGCGGTCGAAGAAGCGGTCCGCAGGCGGGCGGAGGCGGGCGCGGAGCTCGGCGGTGCCGCGTTCGTCGATGCGATCGCCGTCCAGGACCACGCCGTAGTCGCCCAGGGCGCCGGCGATCGAGACCTTGCCGTCGCGGACGTCGGCCGCCACCGCCCTCGGGTCGCGGTCGTAGGGGGAGCCCCAGCCGCCGCCGCCCGTCGTGCGGATGCGGATCAGGTCGCCGGCCTGGACGGGGTGGTCGTCCACCAGGCCGTCCATCTCCTTGCCGGCGATCTCCACCCGGAACGGGCGCCCGGCCAGGCCGCCGTTGACGCCCCAGCACGACAGGATCGACCGGTCGGCGATCGACATGTACGACGCGTCCCTGAGCATCCTGATGTGCTTGTCGTAGCCCAGGCCGCCGCGGAACATGCCGGGGCCGCCCGAGTCGCAGGCCAGCCCCAGCCGCTCCACCCGGAACGGCCAGCGCGCCTCGGCGAACTCGACCGGGATGTTGCGCGAGTCGGGGACCACGTGGATGGTGTCCTCGCCGTCGGCGTACCAGCGGCCGCCCGAGCCGCCGCCCAGGACCTCGCGCATCAGGTACGGCGTGCCGCCCGCGTCGTTGCCGTACACGCCGGTGTAGCGGATGGTCTCCTGGTCGGCGGGCATGCGTCCGCCGGTGGCCTTGGCCAGCACGCCGGCCAGCACGCCGAGCAGGCGCAGGATGACGAACGTGCGGGCGTTGGTGGGCGCCGGGAAGACCGGCGTGAGCAGCGTGCCCTTCTCCGGGAAGACCATCTTGATCAGCGGCACGACGCCCTCGTTGACGTCGAGCTCGGCCATGCGCTCGGGCGTGTCGGCGAGGTTGCGCAGCACCGGCGCCAGCCACTTCTTCAGGAAGACGCCGTCGGCGTAGTCGCCCGCGTGGTTGATCGGGCCCTTGGCCTGGGGCGAGGTGCCGGTGAAGTCGATCGTGAGCGGCGCGTCGGCGGCGTGGTCGACGGTGAGCGTGATGCGCTGGGCGTGCAGGCGGGGCTCGTCGACGCCGTCGTGCTCGGCGTAGTCCTCCCAGACGTACGTGCCTTCGGGGATCTTGGCGAGCAGTTCCCTGCGGAAGGTCTCGGTGGTCTTGGAGACGATCGCGTCGAAGCACTCCTCGACGGCCTGCCTGCCGTACCGGTCGAACAGCTCGCCCAGGCGGCGGGCGCCCATGAGGCAGGCCGAGCACTCGGCGTCGAGGTCGCCGGCCAGGGAGTCGGGCATGCGGGAGTTGCGGGTCATGATGCGCAGCGCGGTCTCGTTCGGCACGCCCTGGTCCCACAGCTTGATCGGCGGGATCATCAGGCCCTCCTCGTACACCGAGCGGGCGTGCGAGGGCATCGAGCCGGGCACCGCGCCGCCGATGTCGTCGTGGTGGCCGAACGCCTGCACGAACGCCACCACGGCCCCGTCGTGGAAGACCGGCACGGTGACGCACAGGTCGGGCAGGTGGCCGATGCCGCCCTCGGACAGGTAGACGTCGTTGTGGAAGTAGACGTCGCCGGGCTTCATCGTCTCGATCGGGAAGTCGCGCACGATCGGCTGGACGAGCGCGCTGTAGGAGCGGCCGGTGAGCTTGCGCAGCCGGGCGTCGTGGATGCCGGCGCGGAAGTCGTGCGCGTCGCGGATCATCGGGGAGCGGGCCGTACGGGCGATGGCCGTCTCGACCTCCTGCTCGACGGAGGCCAGCGTGCCCTCGACGATCTCCACCAGGATCGGATCAATCACGTCGGATCTCCACATTTCCGTATTCGTCCACCTTCGCGGTGAAGCCGGGGTGCACGGGGATCGTCGATCCGTACTCCTCGATGACCGCCGGCCCCTGGACGGTGGCTCCCGGCCCGAGCGCGGCCCGCTGGTGGATCGGGGTGTCGCGGGTCTCCTCGAAGTGCACCGGACGGACCGAGGTGGCCCCCTCCCCCGGCTTGTCGAGCCGCCGGATCGCCGGACGGGTGATGGGACCGATGCCCGAGACGCGCAGGTTGACCCATTCGACGCCGTGGCGGGGGTCGTCGCGGTAGGCGTACCCGTACAGCTTCTCGTGGGCGTCGTGGAAAGCGTCGATCACCGTGCGCGTCCAGTCGTCGTCGAGCGGGCCCGCCGGGGCGGTGACGCGCACCTCGAACGCCTGCCCGTAGTAGCGCAGGTCGGCGCTGCGCACGTGGACCGGGTCGTCGAAGCCCTCGCGGTCGAGCGCCTCGGCGGCCTGGCCCTCCAGCTCCTGGAAGATCTGCGCGGCGGTCTTGAGCGCGAGGTCACGGGTGACGTACGTGCGCACGTAGTCGTTCTTGACGTCGACCGTGAGCAGGCCGAACGCCGAGACGTTGCCCGGGTCGCGCGGGACGACGACGGCGGGCAGGCCCAGGATGTCGATCAGGCGGCAGGCCAGCAGCGGCCCCGACCCGCCGAACGTCACCAGCGGGTAGTCCCGTACGTCCAGGCCGCGCTTGACGGTGAGCTGCCGGATCGCGTTGCTCTGGTTGAACGCGCTGATCTCCAGGATGCCGGTCGCGGTGCGCTCGGGGGTGAGCCCGAGCTTGTCGGCCAGCGCCTCGACGCCCTGGCGGGCGGCGTCGGCGTCGAGCGGGATCTCGCCGCCCAGCAGGTGGGGAGGGATGCGGCCGAGGAACACGTGCGCGTCGGTGACCGTGACCTCCGAGCCGCCCTTGCCGTAGCACAGGGGCCCCGGATCGGCGCCGGCGGAGCGGGGGCCGACCTTCAGCGTGCCCTCGGGCGAGATCCAGGCCACCGAGCCGCCGCCCGCGCCGACCGTGACGATGTCGATCATCGGGATCTTGCACGGGTACCGGCCGATCGTGCCCTCGGTGGTCAGGGACGGCTCGCCGTCGATCACCACGGCCACGTCGGTCGAGGTGCCGCCGCCGTCGAGGGTGATCACCGACGGATGCCCGGCGGTGGAGGCGATGAGCGCCGCGCCGAGCGCGCCCGCCGCCGGGCCCGACAACACGGTGGTGATCGGCTGGTTGACGACCTCGCGCGCCGACAGCACGCCGCCGTTGGACTTCATCACCGAGAACGGCATGCCGAGCCGGTTGGACAGGCCGGCGATGTAGCCGCGCATGGCGGGCTTGACCGCGGCGTCCACCAGGGTGGTGATCGAGCGCTCGTACTCGCGGTACTCGCGCAGCACGTCGCTGGAGAGCGAGATCACCGCCTCCGGGTGCTCGCGCCAGAGGATCTCGCGCATGCGGCGCTCGTGCTCGGGGTTGGCGTAGGAGTGCAGGAAGCACACGCCGACCGCGTTGATCCCCTTCGACCTGAGCCAGCGCGCCGCCTCGACGGCCTGCTCCTCGGAGAACGGCCGCACCTCGTTGCCGAGATGGTCGAGCCGGCCGCCGACCGTCCTGACGAGGTGCACGGGGACGATCCGCGGCGGTTTGACCCAGAAGTAGGAGTTGCCGTAGCCGTCCGGCACACTCTGCCTGGCAATCTCCAGGATGAACTCGAAGCCCTCGGTGGTGATGAACCCGAGGTTCGCGATGCGGTCTTCGAGCAGCTGGTTCGTTGCGACGGTAGTGCCGTGGACGATGGAGGCGACGTCGAGCTCGCCCAGCTTCCCGATGCCCGCGACGAACCCGTCGGCCGGGTTCGCGGGCGTCGAGGGGGTCTTGGTGGTGACGATCTCACCGGTCTGCTCGTCCACCGCCACGACGTCGGTGAACGTGCCCCCGGTGTCCACTCCGATTCGGACGCTACGCATGGCTCCTCAGCTTCGGCGACGGCCGAGAACTTCGTCGATGACCCGGGGCGCGTTCTGGGTGCCGACGTAGGCCGCCAGGCGCACCACCAGCTCTTGGGATTTTGCCAGTTCGGCCTCGACTCTGGCCTTCCCCGACTGGCCGGCCTGCACGCCGAAATAGGCGCCCATGATCGTGCCCACCACTCCGGCCACGCCCGCGAACAGCGCGGCGAACTCCTTGGTGGCGAACACCGCGGCGCCGAAGGCGATCAGGATCGCGACGATGCCCGCCACGACGACCAGGAAACCGTACCGCCATCGGGTGGCGTCGGCCTGGGCGGCCGTCACGTCGTCCTGTGTCAGCATCGCGTCGAGCGTCGGTGGATTGTCGGTGACCACAGTTCCTCCTGATAGTCCAGGGGAGAAATGTCCCACGAGGTCATGGAACAAGCCAAGCCGCTAAGCTGGCCTCCTGTGACCGAACTGTCTGCCTTGTCAGCCGTGCCATCTGGAGCCCGGGACGCCGTACTGAAGTTCTACTTCGGCCCCATGGACTGCGGGAAGTCCACTCTGGCGCTCCAGATGAACTACAACCACGGCCGCCAGGGGCGGCGCGGACTGGTCCTGACCAAGCACGACCGCTCCGGCGGCCCGAAGGTCACCAGCCGGATCGGGCTGGGCCTTGAGGCGATCGAGGTGGAGGACTCCCTCGACCTCGTCGGCCTGGTCACCTCGCACGAGCGCATCGACTACCTGATCTGCGACGAGGCCTGCTTCTACACGGTCGAGCAGATCGAGCAGCTCGCCGACCTGGTGGACGAGCACGGCATCGACGTCTACGCCTTCGGGCTGGCCTCCGACTTCAGATCGGTCATGTTCCCCGGCGCGCAGCGGCTGTTCGAGCTGGCCGACGAGGTGTGCCGGCTGCAGGTCGAGGTGTTGTGCTGGTGCGGACGCCCCGGGCAGCTCAACGCGCGCGTGGTGGGCGGGGTGCTGGCGCGGACGGGCGAGCAGGTCGTGATCGGCGACACCGACGCCTCGCCGGTGCGCTACCAGGTGCTCTGCCGCCGCCACCACCGCTCCGGCCAGCTCGGCGAGGGCGGCGCGCCGGCCTGAGCCGGATGCCTTGAGCCGGATGCCTTGAGCCGGATGCCTTGAGCCGGGTGCCTTGGGCCGGGGGCTTCACACCAGCCTGACCGGCGTGCCTCACACCAGCCGGTCGAGGGCGCCGCGGAACAGGCGTCGCTCGTCCTCCGGCAGGGCGGCCAGGAAGGCGCGCTCGGCCTCCTCCACGGCCGGCACCGCGAGGCGCACGGTCTCGCGGCCGCGCTCGGTCAGCTCCACCGCGTTCTTGCGGCGGTCGCCCGGATGCGGCCGCCGCGCCACCAGCTTCTTGCCCTCCAGCGCGTCGACCATGGCGACCATCGTCGTGCGGTCGATGCCGAGCCGCTGGGCCGCCTCCTGCTGCGACAGCGGCTCGGGGGCGTCGATCACCGACAGCACCGCGAGCTCCCGCCCGTCGATCCCGTAGGGCGCGAGCGCCGGGCCGGTGAACTCGGCCAGGCGCAGCGCGGCATGCTTGAGCAGGTAACCAAGGCGGCGGCTCGACACCTTCCGATTGTCGCACCGCCGCGGGCGGGGCCGTTCAGACCGCGCAGTAGCCGTCGTCGTCGCACCCGTCGGCCGGCGGGGCGAGCTGGGTGATCGGCGTCTGGCCGGTACGCTCGGCGACCTCGTCGATCGCCGCCGCGAAGGTGTCCTCGGGCTGCGCGCCCGACACCGCGAACTTGCCCTCGAACAGGAACAGCGGCACCCCGCTGACACCCAGCGCGCCGGCCCTGGCGAGCTGGTCGCGCACCTGCTCGGCGCCCTCGCCGGTGTCCTGGACGCCGACCTCGCCGGCCAGGCGGCTCAGCACGCCGGGGTCGCCGACGTTCGCGCCCTCGCTGAAGTACGCGCGGAACAGCCGGTCGGCCATCTCCTTGCCGAGCCCCTGGGCGGTGGCGACCTCGATGAGCCGGTGGGCCTCGAAGGTGTGGGAGCTGACGGCCCGCTCGTAGTCCATCTCCAGCCCCTCTTCGGCGGCGGCGGCCCGGACGCGTTCGGCCATCTGCCGCGCGCCCGGCCCGAACTTGCGCTCAAGGGCCGGGATCAGCGGCTCGCCCTCGACGGGGGCGTCGGGGTTGAGCTGGAACGGGCGCATGGTCACCTCGATCGTGCCGCCCTTGGCACGGAAACGCTCGGCGGCGCGGGCGAACCTGACGTGCCCGATGTAACACCAGGGGCACACGACATCGGAGAAGATCTCGACTTTCACCCCATCGACAACCACGCGGCCCGCACGGCGATTCCGGCCGGCCGCGGGTCAGCCGGCGGCCAGCTCCTCCAGCCGGTACGGCAGGTAGGCCGAGTCGTCCACCAGGGCGGACGCGCCGCGCCACCAGCCGAACCACTCGCCGCTGCGCCACATCCAGTCGACCCGCTCGATGGCGGCCACCACGTCGCCGACGGTCCCCCAGCGCTCGCCCAGCTCCTCGCGGGTGACGCCGTGGCGGACGGCCCAGGCCCGCAGCACCCCCGCGGCGGCGGCCGGGATCTCGCGGGCGTACGGGTCGGGCTTCTCGCCGGGCAGCCGGTGGGGCCCGAGCCCGGCGGCCACCCCCCAGCTCCACTGGGCCTCGGCGGGCCTGGAGTAACGCAGCGACTGGAAGTCGAGATTGGACCCCAGCGCGTCGTCGGGACGGCGGGCGACGACCGCGTCGAGCCGGCCGCCCGCGTCGAAGTGCACCACGAGCCGCTGGCCCGGCCTGACCTCCGGCGGCAGCTCGAAGCGGTCCTCGGCCTGCCAGGAGTTGAGGTCGACCTCGGCGACGGGCCGGCCCCAGAGCTGGTCGGCGGCGTCGTCGGCGATCCAGGCGGCCAGCATCTCCAGCGCGGTCAGGTCGGTCCACGGCTCGATCGCGACGGCCGTGCGCAGCACCTCGTCGGGCGGCGGCAGCTTGCCGCCCCTGGGGCGCGTCCACCAGCCGGCGCCCAGCTCGCGGGTGCCGACGAGGAGCGCGGCGATGGCGGCCAGTTCGGCCGATCGGCGGGTGAGGGAGGCGCCGAGCGCGAGCCCGAGCGCGCGGTCGGTCCGCTGGTCGCCGAACACCGGCCGCGCGTCGGCGACCAGGGACTCGGCGGTGGGGCGCTCCTCCCCCAGCAGGTTGCGTACGATGCGCCTGGCTTCGTTCCGTGCGTCTTCAGCGTGTGCCTGCCGCATACCGCCACGCTACGCCCGGAGATCCTTTTCCGCGAGAGCCGTCGTGGCGCGTCCCTCAGCCGCGCCGGCCGCGTGCGTCGCGGCCGAGCAGCCGGCCCACGGCGACGCCGGCCAGCGCGGCGGCCGCGCCCATGCCGAAGGCGGCCAGCAGCGCCCACGGGCGGGGCTCGGCGTGCCGGGCGGGAGGCCGTTCGTAGAGCGCCGGGGCGGCCGGTGCGGCGGCCGGGGCCGCCGGGACCGGGGGCGGGGCGCTGAGGTGGCCCTCGACGGCGGAGAAGAACTCGCCCGCCGTACGTTTCGCGACCGAGCCGAGCATGCGCTGCCCGACGCCGCCGATCATCCCGCCGATCACCGCGTCGGCGTCGTAGTCCACCCGGGTGCCGCCGTCGATCTCGCTCAACCGGACCAGGACGGTGGCCTCGACCGTGCCCGGCGCGCCCTGGCCGCGCGCCCGCAGCGTGAAGCTCTCGGGCGCGTGCGGCTCGGCCAGCGCGACCTCTCCCTGGTAGACGCCCTTGATGGACGCCACGCCCGCGTTGACCGTCATCCTGTAGGTGTCCGGCCCGGTCTCCTCCAGGCGCTCGCAGCCCGGGATGGTGCGCACGAGCACCGCCGGGTCCTGGAGCGCGGCCCACACTCGATCTCGCTGTACGCCGATCACGGCGCTGCCCGCCACCTTCATGCGGCCACTCTAGGCACCGGTGACCGGCTGGTTAAGGGCAAGACCTGCCAGTCGGGCGACGCGTCGTGTGGATCAGGGCTGGCAAGATGGTGCTCCATGTGCTGGGGGCGTGGAACGGTCAGGGGCGGGGCCGGGCGTGGCGGGCTGGGGCCGGCCGTGCTCGCCGGGGTGCTGGTGGCGCTGGCCGCGGGGTGTGCCACCGGCGGCAGCACCGGCGACACCGGCGGGGTCGTGACCGGGCCGTCGGCGAAGCCGTCCGCGACCGGGGGCCCCACGTCCCGGCCCACCCCGCAGGGCCCGCCCGGGGCGCTGCCGCGCGCCGGAGAGGTGGGCCCGATCAGGGGCGAGAACGGCCTGCCCCCGGTGATCAGCTCGATCCCCACCAAGCGCAAGGTCGTCTTCCTGACCATCGACGACGGCTGGGAGCAGGACCCCGGCTTCGTCAAGCTGGTACGCGACCGGCGCGTCCCCATCACCGCCTTCGCCATGCGCGACGCGGTCGAGGCCAAGGGCAGCCCCGACCCGGCCGGCGGCCCCGGCCGCTACGTGGGCGCCGGCAAGTGGGGATATTTCCGGCAGCTCCGCGACGTCCACGTGCCCGTCGAGAACCACACCCTCACCCATCCCGACCTGCGCCGCCTGCCTCTCGACGGCCAGCGCCGCGAGATCTGCGGCGCGGCCCAGGTGGTCGGGAAGGAGATCGGGGCCCGGCCGGCGTTGTTCCGGCCGCCGTTCGGCAGCTACAACACCGACACGCTGCGGGCCGCCCGGCGGTGCGGGGTGCAGGCCGTGCTGCTGTGGACCGCCACCGTCCAGCCGGGCGGCAAGATCGCCTACCAGGTGCCCGACAAGCGCCTGCGTCCGGGCGACATCCTGCTGCTGCACTTCCGGCCCAACCTGGCGGCGGACTTCCGGGTGCTGATCGACAAGATCAGGCGGCGCGGCTTCGAGCTGGGCAATCTGCAGGCCTACCTCGACGCCACGGGCGGGGTCCGCCGGGCGGGGTAGTGAGCAGTCCGCCCGGCGGATGACGCGCCGGGACGTACCCGTACGGGATCCTCGAAAAGTAGGCAGAACCGGGGGATGTGACCAACGTCGCATCGCGATGCTCTACGGCCTGTAGTACTACTACAGGTAGAAGTACTACAGCTTGTAGAGCCATGAGCGGGTGGGGATTGATGGACGCGCTTGACCTGGCACGGTGGCAGTTCGGGGTCACCACCGTGTACCACTTCTTGTTCGTGCCCCTGACCATCGGTCTGGGCATCTTCGTCGCGGGCCTGCAGACGGCCTGGCACCGCACGGGCAAGGAGCACTACCTCAAGCTCACGAAGTTCTTCGGGAAGCTGTTCCTGATCAACTTCGCCATGGGCGTGGTGACCGGCATCGTGCAGGAATTCCAGTTCGGCATGAACTGGAGTGAGTACTCGACGTTCGTCGGTGACGTGTTCGGCGCCCCGCTGGCCATGGAGGCGCTGCTGGCGTTCTTCATGGAGTCCACGTTCCTCGGCCTGTGGATCTTCGGCTGGGACCGGCTGCCGAAGAAGGCGCACCTGGCGAGCATCTGGGCCGCCGCGATCGGCTCCAACCTGTCGGCCTACTTCATCCTCGCGGCCAATGCCTGGATGAAGCACCCGGTCGGCTACGAGGTCGTGGACGGCAAGGCCAGGATGACCGACCTGTGGGCCGTGCTGACCAACTCCACGGCGGTCGCGCAGGTGCCACACGTCATCGGGGCCGCGTTCATCGTGGCGGGCGGGTTCGTGCTGGCGGTGAGCGGCTACTGGCTGCTGCGGACGCGCGCGCCGATGTGGCGCAGCGCCGCCCGCGGCGCGCTGGTCATGACGGCGATCGCGGGGGCGGTCGTCGCGGGCACCGGCGACATGTCGGCCAAGCTGATGTACGAGCAGCAGCCCATGAAGCTGGCCGCGGCCGAGGGCCTGGAGCGTGACACCGCGGGCGCGGCCTTCTCCCTCGCGCCCGGTATCGAGATCCCCAAGGTGCTCAGCTTCCTGGCCACCAACGACCTCAACGCCACCGTCCAGGGCACCGAGGACCTGCAGAAGCGCTTCGAGCAGCAGTTCGGCCCCGGCGACTACCGGCCCGACCCGACGATCGTGTTCTGGTCGTTCCGCGTGATGATCGTGTTCGGCATGGCCACCGCGGGGCTCGCGCTGCTCGGACTCTGGCTGACCCGGCGCAGGCGCGAGGTGCCGTCCTGGCTGGCGCGGGCGCTGGTGCTGGCGCTGCCGCTGCCGTTCGCGGCGGTGATCGCGGGCTGGCTGCTGAGCGAGATCGGCCGGCAGCCCTGGACGGTCGCCGGCGAGCTGCTGACCGCCTCAAGCGTCTCGCCCGGCGTGACCCTGGCCGAGGTCGCCATCTCGCTGACCGTCTTCACACTCCTGTACGGCGGCCTGGCCGTGGCCGAGGTCGTCCTGCTGGCCAAGCACGTGCGCAAGGGCGTCGAGGAGCGGCAGCCCGCTCCCGAGGCGCAGCCGCTCGAACCGTCGCTGATGTACTAGAGGGACCAGACCATGATCAACCTGTGGTTCGTCATCATCGCCTTCCTCTGGACCGGGTACTTCGTCCTCGAAGGCTTCGACTTCGGCGTCGGCCTGCTGGCGCCGCTCCTGAGCAGGAACGCCGCCGAGCAGCGCCAGAGCCTGCAGACCATCGGCCCGGTCTGGGACGGCAACGAGGTGTGGCTGATCACGGCGGTCGGCGCCATGTTCGCCGCCTTCCCCGCCTGGTACTCCGGCCTGTTCAGCGCGTTCTACCTGCCCGTCACGCTCATCCTGGTCGGCCTGATCGTGCGCGGCGTCGGGCTCGAATGGCGCGGCAAGGTCGCCAACCCGATCTGGTGCGACCTCGGCATCCTGGTCGGCAGCGGCCTCCCGGCGTTCCTGTGGGGCGCGATCTTCGCCGACGTGCTGTTCGACAGCGGCCCGGCGGCCCTGCTCGGCGGCGCGTTCACGCTGACGCTCTGCGTGCTGCACGGCGCGGTCTTCCTCGCGCTGCGCACCACCGGCCCGGTGCGCCGCCGGGCCAGGACCGCCGCCATGGCCGCGGCGGCGGTGGCCATCCCGGTGGCCGTGCTGGCCCTGTCGAACCTGGGCTCGCTGCCCGCCCTGGCCTCCATGGCCGCGCTGGCCGCCGCGGCGGCGCTGATCTGGCGGCGCAGGGAGGGCTGGGCGTTCGGCGCGACCGCCGCGGGCATCGTGCTGGCCACGCTGGCGGTCTTCATGGAACTGCGCGTCGCGCCGCTGCCCGGGCTGACCCTGGCGGCGGCCGCCTCGGGGCCGTACACGCTGACGATGCTGAGCTGGATCGGGCTGATCACGCTGCCGTTCGTGCTGGTCTACCAGGGCTGGACGTACTGGGTGTTCCGCAGGCGGGTCATGCTGGCGGCGTAGGGCCCGTCAGCCGACCGTGCGCATCCGGTTCGTGCGGTGGTCCTTCAGGTGCAGGTCGCCGCCGAGCCGCTCCTTCAGCAGCTCCAGCACCTTGCGGCTGGACAGCACGGTCCACAGGTTGCCGACCAGGTGCGGGTTGTACTCGGGGGCGGCGTCCATCCAGGCGTCCTTGCCGGACTGGCTGGCGAACGTCGTGACGAAGAACTGGCCGTCGGCGGTCCGGCAGTAGCCCGTACGGATCTCGGCGGCGTCGACCTGCATGCGCGGCTTGCAGCCCACCTTGGCGGCGAGCTGCTCGACCGTCTGGGGCGCCGCCGCCCGCGGGGCGTTCTGGCCGGCCGCCGCCGGGCCGCCGGAGCCGCCGCCGGCCGAGCAGGCGGCGACCAGCCCGGCCAGCAGCGCGAGGACGGCCAGACGTGGAAGTGTCGTCATGTGCGGAGGTACGCACGGCCGCCCGCGCCGGTTCAGTGCCGATTCGGTGCCGATTCGGTGCCGGCTCAGCGCCGGTTCAGCGCCGGTTCAGTGCCGGCTCAGCGCAGGACGACGCAGCCACGGGCGCGCAGCAGATCGAGCACCGGCGGGTCGTCGTAGAGCTTGTTCCAGCGCAGGTCGAGCTTGCGCAGGCCGGTCAGCGCCGCGACCGCGGCGGGCAGCTCGCGCAGCCGGTTGTTGCGCAGGTCGAGATGGGTCAGGCCGGACGGCAGCGCGGGCAGCTCGCTCAGCTGGTTGTTGCGCAGGTCGAGCACGCGCAGCTCGGTCAGCGCCGCGAGGGCGGCGGGCAGCCGGGTCAGCCGGTTGCCCTGCAGGTGCAGCTCGCGCAGGCGGCCGAGCCCGCCGACGGTCTCGGGCAGCGTCTCCAGCCGGTTGTTGTACAGGCGCAGCTCCACCAGCGACGCCATCGACCCGAGCGCGTCCGGGAGCCCGGTCAGCCGGTTGTCGGTGAGGTTGAGGTAGGCCAGCCGGTCGAGGCGGCCGAGCGCGGCCGGGACGTCGGTGAAGCCGTTGTCGCTCAGGTAGAGGTAGTCGGTGAGCGGCAGGTCGCCCACCTCGGGCGGGATCGAGGCGAGCCGGTTGTGGCCGAGGTCGAGCATGCGCAGCCGGGTCAGGCCGCCGATGGCCGCGGGGATCTCGGTGAGGGCGTTCTCGGCGAGGTTGAGGGATTCGAGCGCGGTCAGCTTCCACAGCGCGGCGGGCACGGAGGCCAGCCGGTTGCCCCCGGCCGCGAGGTGGCGCAGGCGCGGGCCGAGGTCGCCGGGCAGGCGCTCGATGCGGTTGCCGTAGAGGAAGAGGGTCTCCAGGCCGGGCGGGCAGCCGGGGACCTCGCTCAGCTCGTTGCCGTCGAGGTGCAGGGCGCGCAGCGCGGTCAGGCCGGACAGGCGGGGCAGCTCGCGCAGCCGGTTGCCGTCGAGCCGCAGCTCCTCCAGCGCGGCCAGCCGGGCCACCCGGGCGGGCACGTGCGTGATCTCGTTCCAGGCCAGGTCGATCGTCCGCACGTCGTCGGGCACGTCGGGGAAGCGGGTCAGGCCGGCACCGGGAGCGAGCATGGCGCCGATCATCGCATACGCAGCTCGAACAGGTCCGACGGCGAGATGGGCATGCGGTCGATCTCGATGCCCTCGGCGTCCTCGATCGCCGAGGCGATGACCGCCGACACCGGGATCACGCCGGCCTCGCCCGCGCCCTTGATGCCGAGCGGGTTGAGCGGCGAGGGCGTCTCCAGGTGGGCGGTCTCGATCGGGGGGATCTCGGTGGCGTACGGCATGAGGAAGTCCATGAACGAGGCGTTGACGAGCTGGCCGTGGACGTCGTACTCCATGCGCTCGTACAGGGCGCCGCCGATGCCCTGGGCCACTCCCCCGTGGATCTGGCCCTCCACGATCATCGGGTTGATCAGCCGGCCGCAGTCGTGCACGACGGCGTACCTGACGACCCTGATCTCGGCGGTGTCCGGGTCGGTCTCCACTACGGCCGCGTGCATGCCGGAGGCGAAGGTGGACCGGATCGGCGAGTAGAACTCGCGCCCCTCCAGGCCCGGCTCGTCGCCCTCGGCCACCGGCGGGCGGGACGGGTCGGCCGCGCCGGAGAACTGGGTCGCCCTGGCCGTCTCCTCGTCGAAGGCGTAGCGCAGCGGGTTGGCCAGCACCGCCACCGTCGAGAGCGGGATCGCGGCGGTCGGCGCGCCCACGACGTGCACCATGCCGTCGTCGATCTCCAGGTCGGCCGGGTCGGCCTCCAGGGCGTCGGCCGCGATGCGCAGCGCCTTGTCCTTGACCTTCCGGCAGGCCAGCGCGATGGCGTTGCCGCTGACGACGGCGGCGCGGGAGGCGAAGGTGCCCACCGCGTACCCGAACCTGCGGGTGTCGCCGGTGACCACGCTGACGCGTTCGATGGGCACGCCCAGCTCGGCGGCGGCGATCTGGGCGAAGGCGGTCTCGTGGCCCTGCCCCTGGGAGGTCAGGCCGGTCGAGACGTGCACCCGGCCGTCGGAGGTGATCTGCACGTGCCCGCCCTCGTACGGGCCGACGCCCGTGCCCTCGACGTAGCAGCCGATGCCGATCCCCCGGCCCGGACGCCGCTCGAAGGAGTCCCAGCCGATCAGCTCCTTGATCATGCGGAGCATCTCCGGGTAGTCGCCGCTGTCGTAGATGAGCGGGCGGCCGTCCTGGAACGTCATCCCCTGGTCGTAGGGGAACTCCTCGGGCCGGATGAAGTTGGCCGCGCGCACCTCGGTGCGGTCCTTGCCCAGGTAGCGGGCGATCTTGTCCATGGTCCGCTCCATGCAGAACACGCCCTGCGGGCGACCGGCCCCGCGGTACGGCGTGACCTGCACGGTGTTGGTGTAGACCGCGGTGAACTCGACCCGGTAGGCCCCCGGCTTGTACGGCCCCAGCAACTGCGTGGAGGTGACGATGGGCACGATGATCCCGTACGGCGTGTAGGCGCCGTGGTCGTGCAGGATCGTCACGTCCAGGCCCAGGACGCGGCCGTCGTCGTCGAAGCCGACGCGTACGTGGTGGATCTGGGCGCGTTCGTGCGCGGAGGAGATGAAGTGTTCCCTGCGGTCCTCGGTCCACTTGATCTCGCGGCCGAGCGTCATCGCGGCCCACGGCACCAGGATCTCCTCCGGCCACGGGTGCACGATCTTGACGCCGAAGCCGCCGCCGACGTCCGGGGCGATCACCTCGACCTGCGGCAGCGGCAGCCCGAGCGTGGCGGCCACGGCCATGCGCACGCTGGTGGAGGTCTGGGTGCTGGAGTGGACGCGCAGGTCGCGGCCGTCCCAGCGGGCGTGCACGCCGCGTCCCTCCAGCGGCATGCTGGCGCTGCGCTCGATGTCGAGCCGGAAGGCCAGCGTGTGCGGCGCGCTCTCGACGGCCTCGCGCGCGCCCCTGCCGTCGGCCCCCGGCACCTCCTGGACGAGGTGCGCCCCCACGTTCCCCGGCACGTCCTCGTGCACGAGCTGGGCGCCCTGCACCGCCTCGGCCAGGCCGACGACCGGCTTGAGCGGCTCGTAGGCGACCTCGATGAGCGCGCAGGCGTCCTCGGCGGCGTACCTGTCGGCGGCCACGACCATGACCACGGGCTCGCCGACGTGCCGGACGACCTCCCTGGCCAGCGGGTACGCCGTGCGCCCGTGGGTGAGCGCCGGGTGCGGGATCAGCAGCGGCAGCGGCCGGCCCACCCGCTCGGGCAGGTCCTCCCAGGTGTAGATCGCGACCAGGCCCGGCACGTCGAGCGCGGCGGACACGTCGATGTCGCCGACGCGGGCGTGGGCGTGGGGTGACCGGACGAACGCGGCGGCGAGCGCGTCGCGGCCCAGGTCGTCGAGGAAGCGGCCCTGGCCGGTGAGCAGCCTCGGGTCCTCCCGTCGTTGCACCGGCTCGCCGAACATCCTGGTCGTCACGATCCCTCCGTCCGCGGCCCGCCGGCCCGCCCGAAGCTCACGACTCCTCCGCCAGCAGCTCGGCGGCGCGGTGGACGGCCTTGACGATGTTCTGGTAGCCGGTGCACCGGCACAGGTTGCCGGACACGCCTTCGAGCACCTCCTCGTGGGTGGGCGCCGGATTGTCGGCCAGCAGGGCGGTCACCGTGCACAGGAAGCCCGGGGTGCAGAAGCCGCACTGCAGGCCGTGGCACTCGGCGAAGGCCCGCTGCACCGGTGAGAGCCCGTCCGGGCCGGCCAGGCCCTCGACGGTGGTGATCTCGTGCCCGTCCACGGTGACCGCGAAGGTCAGGCACGAGCGGACCGGCTCGCCGTCGAGCAGCACCGTGCAGCAGCCGCAGACGCCGTGCTCGCAGCCGACGTGCGTGCCGGTCAGGCCGAGGTCGTGGCGCAGGCAGTCGGACAGCAGGCGGCGTCCGGGGACGCTGACCCGCCTGGCGGTGCCGTTCACGGTCAGCGTGATCTCATGTTCCACCGGTCGCCGTCCCCTCCCGTGCCGCCGCGCGCAGTGCCCGTTCGGCCAGCACGCCCACCAGGTGCCGCCGGTAGGCGGCGGTGGCGTGGATGTCCCCTTCGGGGTCGGTCCCCTCCCGCACGGTCCGCGCGACGGCGGGCCAGTCGACGCTCGTGGCCGGCCGGTGGCCGCAGGCGCGCGTCACGTCCATCAGGACGGGGACCGGGCCCACGCCGACGCAGGCGACCCTGGCCGCGGCGACGCGCAGGTCCTCGTCGAGCGTGACCACGGCGCAGACGCCGGCCAGGGCGTAGTCGCCGTGCCGCCGGGACACCTCCTCGAACGCCGTTCCGGCGCGCCCGCCGAGCGCCGGGAAGTAGGCCGACACGGCCAGCTCGTCCGGCCGGACGGCGGACTCCATGGGCCCGACGAAGAACTCGCCCGCCGGCACGTCCCGTTGGGTGACGCCGGCGGGGGTCCAGCGGGCCAGCCGCACCGAGCCGCCCAGGACGGCCAGCACCGCGGGCAGTTCGGCGGCGGGATCGGCGTGCACCAGGCTCCCGACGACCGTGCCCCGGTTGCGGATCACGGGGTGGGCGACCAGCCGCAGCGCCTTCGTCAGCAGCGGGTGCGCGCCGGACCGGGCCACCCGCGAGTGCCGGGCCAGCGCGCCCACCCGCACCCCGTCGCCGCCCGCCTCCACCGTGTCCAGGGCGGTCAGGCGGTTGATGTCGACGATGTGCTCGGGCGCGGCCAGCCGCATGTTCAGCATGGGGATCAGGCTCTGGCCGCCGGCCAGCACCTTGCCCCGCACCTCGGCGAGCGTCCGCAGCGCCGCGCCGAGGTCGCCGGGGGCATGGTGGGTGAACGGCGGCGGTTTCACCCGGCCTCGCCCGGGGCCGGTTTCGAGGCCGGGGCCGATCCGGGGGAGCGCCCGGCCATGACGCGCAGCAGGTGGTAGCCGCCCACCACTACGACGGTGCCGAGCGCGATGCCCTCCAGGGAGAAGTCTCCGCCGATCATGTGCGTCACCGGTCCGATCGCCAGGATGATGCCCGCGCCGATCGGGACCATGTTCACCGGGTCGGCGAAATCCACCCGGTTCTCGATCCAGATCTTGGCGCCGAGTAGTCCGATCATGCCGTACAGGATCACGGTGACGCCGCCGAGGACGCCGCCCGGCGTGGCGGCGACCAGCGCCCCGAACTTCGGGCACAGGCCGAACAGGATCGCGATCAGGCCGGCGATGTAGTAGGCGGCCGTGGAGTAGACCTTGGTGGCCGCCATGACGCCGATGTTCTCGGCGTAGGTGGTGGTGGGCGAGCCGCCGACGGCGCTGGTGACGACGGTGGCGGCGCCGTCGGCGATGATCGCCCGGCCGATGTAGGGGTCGACGTCGGTGCCGGTCATCTCGCCGACGGCCTTGACGTGGCCGACGTTCTCGGCGATGAGCGCGATCACCGCGGGCAGCACGAGCAGCACGGCGGAGAACCGGAAGTCGGGCGCGTGGAAGTCCGGCAGCCCGAACCAGTCGGCCTTGGCGACGGCGTCGAAGCTGACCCGGTCGTGCGGGAAGGCCGTGGCCACGCAGTACGTGCCCTCGGCCGGGCAGGCGGCGCCGGCCGCGTCGCGCAGGTTCTGGCCGGGCAGCACGGAGGTGACCGGCCCCGCCACCCGGTCCAGCACCCAGGACAGCGCGAACCCGGTGACCAGCCCGATGAGCACCCCGACGCGCCCGGCGAAGCCCTTGAACGCCACGATCACCACGAACGTCACCAGCATCGTGACCAGCGCCACCCACTGGTCCTGCCCCCAGTAGACGTCCGCGACCACGTACGCCAGCCCGAACCCGATGAGCATCACCACCGCGCCGGTGACGACGGGCGGGAAGATCCGGTGGATGATCTGCACCCCGAGCACGTGCACGGCCAGCCCCGCCAGCGCCAGCACGAGCCCGGCCACCAGGATCGAGCCGGTCACGAGGGCGTCGGCGATGGTCTGGTCGGTGCCGACGGCGGCCCTGATGGCGAACACGCCGCCGACGAACGACGCGCTGGTGCCCAGGTAGCTGGGCACCTTGCCCTTCACGATCAGCAGGAACATGATCGTCGCGACGCCGGACATCATCACGGCGACGTTCGGGTCGAGCCCCATCACCAGCGGGAACACGAACGTGGCGCCGAACATCGCGATCACGTGCTGGGCGCCGAAGCCGACCATGCGCGGCCAGCTCAGCCGCTCGTCGGGCCTGACCACCTCGCCGGGCGCCAGATGCCTGCCGTCACCGTGTCTGGTCCATCCGAAAACCATCTGCGCCCTCTCTTCCGGGCCGGCGACCGTGCCTTTGCGGGCACATTAGGACCGCTGGGATGCGGCTACACGGGCATGATCTGCCAAATATCCCGCGGTCACCAGAGCGAACCTCCGTACGGGGAAGTCGCCGGCCGGTCAGAGAGGGGGTTATCGGCCGGTTTCGGGCACCGGTTCGCGGCGCGTGGCGCGCAGCAGGTGGTAGCCGACGAGCAGCACGATCGTGCCGAGCGCGATGCCGCTGAGGGAGAACGTGCTGGTGATCGGGAACGCGACCGGCCCGATGGCGATGATGATGCCGGCGCCCACCGGGACCAGGTTGACCGGGTCGGACAGGTTCACCTTGTTCTCGATCCAGATGCGCGCGCCGAGCAGGCCGATCATGCCGTACAGGATGGTCGTGACGCCGCCGAGCACGCCGTCGGGGGTCGCGGCCACGAGCGCGCCGAACTTGGGGCACAGGCCGAACAGGATCGCGATGACCGCGGCGATGTAGTAGGCGGCCGTGGAGTAGACCTTGGTGGCCGCCATGACGCCGATGTTCTCGGCGTACGTGGTGGTGGCCGGGCCGCCGACCGAGGTGGCGACCACGGTGCCGACGCCGTCGGCCATGATGGCGCGGCCCATGTAGCCGTCGACGTCCGCGCCGGTCATCTCGCCGACGGCCTTGACGTGGCCGACGTTCTCGGCGATGAGCGCGATCACGACCGGCAGCACCAGCACGATCGCCGACACCTCGAACACCGGCCCGTGCAGCGACGGCAGGCCGATCCAGTCGGCCTTGGCGACGCCCTGGAGGTCGACGCGGAAGTGCTCGGTCACCTTGCCGGTGGCGTCGGGGGACAGGATCTTGCCGCCCACCATGTCCCAGACCCACGACAGCACGAACCCGAAGACCAGGCCGAGCAGCACGCCGATCCGGCCGAGGAAGCCCTTGAAGACCCCGATGAACACGAACGTGGCCGCCATCGTGAGCAGCGCCACCCACGGGTCCTTGGGCCAGTAGACGTCGGCCGCGACGTAGGCCATGCCGAAGCCGATCAGCATCACCACGCCGCCGGTGACGATCGGCGGGAAGACGCGGTGGATGATCCGCACGCCCAGCAGGTGGATGGCCAGCCCGCAGGCGGCCAGCACGACGCCGACGGCCAGCAGCGCACCGGTGACGGTCGCGTCGCCGCCCCCGGCCGCCCTGATCGCCACCACGGCCCCCACGAAGGATGCGCTCGACCCGACGTAGCTGGGGATCTTGCCCTTCACGATGAGCAGGAACAGGATCGTCGCGACGCCGGACATCATCACGGCCAGGTTCGCGTCGAGCCCCATGACCAGCGGGAACACGAACGTGGCGCCGAACATGGCGATGACGTGCTGGGCGCCGATGCCGACCATCCTGGGCCAGGAGAGCCGCTCGTCAGGCTTGACGACCTCTCCCGGCGTCAGACGCTTCCCGTCGCCGTGCAGCTTCCACCCGAACACCGCGAACCCACCTCAATCTTCCGCCTGACCAGCGGCGACGTCTTCCGAAGTATGTCGGAGAGCACAATAAGGGGTGTCGCGGCCATCCGGATACGGTGGGCCGTTATTGCACGTGGATCGTGAACCCGTCGCCGCTCACCACCTGGCCGGTACGGATCTTCGCCGTCTTCCGCAGCTCGACCTCGCCGTCGACCTGGACCAGGCCCTCGGCGATGAGGTGTTTGGCCATGCCGCCGGTCTCGGTGACCCCGCAGTACTTCAGCAGGTCGCACAGCGGGATGTACTCGGAACGCAGTTCGAAATCCAGATCCACGAGCCCCAAGCCTAGATGCCGCGCATGCGCAGCACGTGCAGGGCCAGGGTCAGGTTGAGCCGCAGGTGGGGGTCGTCGGTGAAGTTGCCGAGCAGGCGTTCCAGCTTCCCGATCCGGTAGCGCAGCGTGTTGTAGTGGAAGTGCAGCCGGCGGGCGGTCTCGGCGACGTTGAGGTTGGTCTCCAGGAGCACCTGCAGCGTGCGCCGCAGGTCGGCGTTCTCGGCGTCCTCGTCCCAGGCCAGCGGGCCCAGCGTCTCGCGGACGAACGCGTGCAACTCGCCGGTGTCGTTCACCAGCGACAGCAGCCGGTAGACGCCGAGCTGGTCGAAGTGCGCGACCGCGCCCGGCCCGTGGAGCTGCCGGCCCACCCGGGCCGCCTTCAGCGCCTGGGCGTACGCCTCCGGCAGCGTCCCGGCCCCCGGGCTCGGCCGCGAGGTGCCGGTCGAGAACGTCGCGGGCGGCACGTCGGCGAACGCCGAGGCGGCGTCCTTGGCCACCCTGGCGGCGTCGAGGGAGGCGTCCACGACGGCGACGACCTCGTGCGAGAAGCCGGCCACCGCGCCGCGCGGGTCGTGCCGCCGCACGGCCGCCGTCCAGCAGGACACCAGCCGGTCCTGGGCGCTGCGTTCGTCGCCGTCGGGGTCGAGCTCGGCCACCAGCACGATCACCGGCCGCGCCAGGTCCCAGCCGAACGCCCTGGCCCTGGCGTCGACCCGCTCGGGCGTGCCGGCCCGGCCGGTGAGCACGTCGCGCAGGAAGTCGGCCCGGTACTTGCTCTCGACCGCGTTGACCGCCTCCTGCCGGGTCACGACCAGCGCGGCGACGGTGGCGGCGCGCTCGAGGATGCCGATGTCGCTGTCCCTGATCGCGCCGGTGGCGCTGTAGGCGACGATCCGGCCGTGGTGGTGGCCGCCGGCCAGCACGGGGGCCGAGGCGAACGCCCTGCCGCGGCCGGGCGTGTCGGCGATCCGTGCGGGCGGCGGCCCCTCGCGGGAGATCGACTCGCGCAGGGCGGCGACGTGCTCGGCCGCCCCGGCGGTGGCCAGGACCCGGCCGGAGCCGTCGACGGCGGCCACGGCCACGTCGAGGAGCTGGGCCACCTCGGCGGCGACCTCGTTCAGCCCGCCGCCGGCCAGCACCACGTGGACCAGCGCCCGGTGCGCCTCCTCGGCGCGGGCGAGCACGGCGGCCTGGCGGTTGAGAATGTCGGTGAGCACCTGGTTGAGGATGTCGTCGAAGCCGACGTCGTTGGGCAGCAGGATGAGCGGGAACCCGAGCCGATCGGCCTGCTCGGTCATCTCGGCGGGCAGTTCGTCCACGTACCGGCCGAGTTTGATCGCCAGGGCGGCCAGGCCGCGCTCGTCCAGGTCGGCGACCAGGCGGCCGAGCGACTGCGGCGTGTTGCGCAGCGGGTAGCCGGTGGTCAGCAGCAGCTCGTGCGGCTTGACCCAGGCCAGGATGTCGGGCACCTCCATGACATTGAGCCGCTGCACGATGCGCCCGAGCCCGCTCTCCCCCGCGATCAGCCTGGCCTCGGCCAGCGTCGAGACGCCGAGCACCTCTCCGACCGAGACGCCATGGATGATCGTTCCGGTGCTGGCCAGACGCACGGGGGGCTCCATGTGGTGATTGTGACTCCACAGATGGTCTGTCAGGAAGAGCCAACCTTCCCGCTGACTGTTGGCAAATTTCTCCGTACGGAGGGTTCCGCGGCCGTTCTACGGTCAGGACCAGGGTCCAATGGGAGGTTCGGTGACCGTCAGTACTCATGCGCGGCGTGCCCGGGTCCGCGTGACGGGCGCGGCGAGCACCGCCGTCCGTCCCGTGCTGGAGGCCCCGCGCAGCCCGGCCCGGGTGCTCGCGGCGTTCTCCGCGGGGATATACCTGGAGGTCAGGACCGACTGCGAGCCTTCGGTGATCGCCCTCATCACCGGCGAGGCGGCCCGGCTGCCCAACTCGGTGTTGCTGGCCACGCCGCTGCCTCGGGTCACCGTGGGTGAGGACGCTTCCGTGGGCGACCGCGGCATCGAGCTGGGCTCGCTGAGCCTCGGCGTGCGCCGCTGGTGGGACCCGGCTCCGGCGCTGGGTCCGGTCGACCCGCTGAGCCTGGCGGACGTCGTCCTGGACGGCCCCGGACGCCCCGGCCTGGCCGGGAACGACGCGGTCGAGCTGCTGGCGCGCAGTTGCGCGCGGGGGCGGCTGCTGGGCGCGGTGACGGCGGCGGAACAGCTCGTGGGGCTCGGTCCCGGGCTCACGCCGAGCGGCGACGACGTGCTGGCCGGGCTGCTGGTGACGCTGAGGCACCTCGGCACGGCGACCGGCACGCGGCGGGCGGTCTGGCTGGCCGACTGGCTGGCGGCGACCGTCACCTACGACGCGCGCACCCGTACGACGCCGATCTCGGCGACGTTGCTGCACTGCGCGGCCAGGGGCGAGGCCAGCCCGGAGGTGACCGGCGTGCTGCGCGGCATCGCGGGCAGGCAGGCGCTCGAACCGGCGCTGCGGCGCTTGCACCGGCTCGGCCACACCTCGGGCGCCGACCTGGCCCAGGGCATCTCGATCGGGCTGGCCTCGGTCCGGGCGTTGAGCGGGCGCCCGTGAGCGACGACCTGATCCAGCTAAGAAAAGGGACGTACCACGACTCCGTCACCTTGATGCGAATAAGTCGGGCGCTGACCGAAATGCCGGGCGTGGAGGTGGCGATGGTGGCCATGGCCACCGAGCTCAACCTCGCCATCGTCCGCGACCTCGGCTTCGAGCCCCCGCCCGCGGGCCCCGGCGACCTGCTCATCGCCCTCCGCGGCGCCGACCCCGCGCGGGCCGTCGAGGAGCTGGACGCCCGCCTGACCGCGCGGGCCGCCAGCACCGCGGCCACGGCCACGGCCGCCGGGGAGCAGCCGCCGCTCACCACCCGCTCGGCCGCCAGGACGCCGGCCGACCTGGTCCTGGTGTCCGTGCCCGGCGAGCACGCCTTCTGCGAGGCCTACGACGCCGTCGAGGCCGGGCTGCCAGTGATGATCTTCAGCGACGGCATGCCCCTCGCCCAGGAGCGGTGGCTCAAGGAACTGGCCGAGCAGCGCGACGTCCTGGTCATGGGGCCCGACTGCGGCACCGCCTCGATCGCGGGCGTCGGGCTCGGCTTCGCCAACGTGCTGCGGCCGGGGCCGGTCGGCCTGGTCGCCGCCTCCGGCACGGGCGCCCAGCAGGTGTCCTGCCTGCTCGACTGGGCCGAAGCGGGGGTCAGCCACATCCTCGGCGTGGGCGGCAGGGACCTGTCGGCCGAGGTCGGCGGGCTGGCCACGATGCGCGCCCTGCGGCTGCTCGACGACGATCCGGCCACCGAGCTGATCGTGCTGGTCGGCAAGCCGCCCGACCCCGGCGTGGCGGGGGCCGTCCGGGAGGTGGCCGCCGGGCTGCGCACGCCGGTGGTGGAGGCGGTGCTGCCGGAGACCGACCTCACCGAGGCGGCCGGGCGGGCGCTGCGGGCGCTGGGCCGGAGCGTGCCCGGATGGCCGTCGTGGCCGGGTGCGCTGCGCGGGGAGCCGCGCAGCGTCAGGGGCCTGTACTCGGGCGGCACGCTCTGCGCGGAGGCCGCCGTCCTGGCCGGGCCCGGCGAGTTCACCGACTTCGGGGACGACGCCTACACCAGGGGCAGGGCGCATCCGATGATCGACCCGACGCTGCGCCTGGAGGCTCTGTCGCGCGTCCGGGCGGACGAGGTGGTGCTCATGGACGTCGTGCTCGGCCACGCCGCCGACCCCGACCCGGCGGCCTCGCTGGCGGCGGCCGTCGCCCGTACGCCGGCCACCGTCGTGGTGGCGCTGGTCGGCAGCGCGGGCGACCCCCAGGACCTGCACCGGCAGGCCGCGGCGCTGCGCGAGGCCGGGGCGGCCGTGTTCGTCTCCAACGCCGAGGCCGCCCGCCACGCCCGGAGCCTCCTGTGACCCCGCCCGTCGTGAGCCTGTTGTCCGGGCCGCCGCGGGTGATCACCGTCGGCGCGGGGCTGCTCGACGAGGCGCTGGCGGCCCAGGCCGTGCCGACGACGCCGGTGGCCTGGCGGCCGCCGCTGCCCGGCACCGCCGACGCCCTGGCCAGGGTGCTGGCCGATCCGCGCAGGACGGCCGCCAACGAGCTGGCCGTGCGCAGGCTGACCGGCGCGCGGCCGTACCTGGTGGGCCTGCGACGGGCCGCCGAGGTACTGCCCGCGGGGACGTTCCTGCACGCCGGGCCGCCGATCGAGTGGGACCGCGCCTCGGGCCCGATGCGCGGCGCGCTGATCGGCGCGATGTTGCTGGAGGGCCTGGCGGGCGACGAGCGGGCGGCCGAGGCCGGGCTGGCGGCGGGCGCGGTCGCGCTGCGGCCCTGCCACGAGCACGCCACGGTGGGGCCGATGGCGGGCGTGGTGAGCCCGTCGATGTGGTTGCTGGAGGTACGCGACGAGGAGCACGGCGGCACCGCCTACTGCTCGCTCAACGAGGGCCTGGGCAAGGTGCTCAGGTACGGCGCGTACGGCCCCGAGGTGCTCGACCGGCTGCGCTGGATGGACGAGGTGCTCGGCCCGGTCCTCGTCGCGACGCTGGCCCGTACCGGCCCGATCGACCTGCGCTCGCTGATCGCGCAGGCCCTGCAGATGGGCGACGAGCTGCACAACCGCAACCGCGCGGCCACCTCGCTGCTGCTGCGCGAGCTGGCCCCGGCCCTCGTGGAGGCCGCGCCCGCGCAGGCGGCGCAGGTGCTGCGCTTCATCAACGGCAACGACCACTTCTTCCTCAACGCGGGCATGGCCGCGGGCAAGGTCAGCACGGACGCCGCCCGCGACATCCCCGGCTCCTCGCTGGTCGTGGCCATGGCCAGGAACGGCACCGACTTCGGCGTGCAGGTCTCCGGGCTCGGCGGACGCTGGTTCACCGGCCCGGCCGGGGTGCCCGACGGCCTCTACCTCGGCGCGTACGGCCCGCAGGACGCCAACCCCGACATCGGCGACTCCACGATCACCGAGACCTCCGGGCTGGGCGGCTTCGCGATGGCCGCCGCGCCCGCGATCGTGCGCTTCGTCGGCGGCGAGGTGGCCGACGCGGTACGGGCCACCCGCTCGATGTACGAGATCACGCTCGCCGAGCATCCCGCGTACCAGATTCCCGGGCTCGGATTCCGCGGCACGCCCGTCGGCATCGACGTGACGCTCGTCGCCAGGACGGGCATTCTGCCGGTCGTCAACACCGGCATCGCGGGGCGCGTCGCGGGCACCGGCCAGGTCGGCGCGGGGCTGGTGGAGCCGCCCGCGCAGGCGTTCACCAGCGCCTTGATCGCACTCGCCGCTGAGTAAGTGATCAGTTTGAAAAGCCGCATATCTGCACGTCAGAGCAGCTGTAAAGGGTCTTCGCCTTCCATTACCGATTTTCCGCCGATATCGTGGCGAACCTCATAATCTGCAAGTAGCGCATGGCGCACGGTGGCGCGTACGGCGATCCACCGCACGAAGTGGTCACGCTCTGATGTGACGGATGAGGCTGAATGGGGGCGGCAAGATGGCAGCCGACCGCTTGCTCGGCGGGCCCGGCCCGGACCAGGGTGCGCCGGGAGGTGACCCGCAGGGCCAGGGACGTCTGGTCGGCAGGCGTTACCGCTTGATGTCGCCGGTCGGCAGGGGCGGCATGGGCATGGTGTGGCACGCCCACGACGTGCTGCTCGACCGGGACGTCGCGGTCAAGGAGCTGATCCTGCCGTACGGGCTGGATCAGGCCGGCAAGCAGATGGCGCACCGGCGCATGCTGCGCGAGGCCAGGTCGGCGGCCCGGCTGACGCATCCGGGCATCGTCACCGTCCACGACGTCGTCGAGGAGGACGGGCGGCCGTGGATCGTGATGGAGCTGGTCCGCGCCTGGTCGCTGGAGCAGGCCGTGCGGCAGAGCGGCCCGCTGCCGGTGATCCAGGCCGCCGAGATCGGCATCCGCGTGCTCGACGCGCTCCGGCACGCGCACGCGGCCGGCATCCTGCACCGCGACGTCAAGCCGGGCAACGTGCTGCTGACCTCCGACCGCGTGGTGCTGACCGACTTCGGCATCGCCGCCATCGAGGGCGACGTGACGATCACGCAGACCGGGCTGCTCATGGGCTCGCCCGCGTACGTGCCGCCGGAGCGGCTGTCCGGGCAGCCGGTCGGGCAGGCGGCCGACCTGTGGTCCTTCGGCGCGACGCTGTACGCGGCCGTGGAGGGGCGGCCGCCGTACGAGGGGCCGGACGCGATCGCGGTCCTGGGCGCGGTGCTCACCCAGGAGCCGATCAGGCCGCAGCGGGCCGGGACGCTGCTGCCGGTGATCGAGGGCCTGCTGCGCAAGAACCCGGCCGAGCGGCTCACCGCGGAGCAGGTCGCCGACCTGCTGGAAGCGGTGCTGCGCGCCCACGGCTCGGCCCGTCCGCGCCCGCCCGAGACGCTGCCGGCCGAGTCGGACCCGACGCCGCTGGGGATGCTGCCGCCGCTGGAGCACCCGTCCGGGCCGATGCCCTCGCGCATCGTGGAGACCCCTTCGGGGCCGGTGCGGGTGCCGTACGACCCGCTGGCCGGCCCGGCGGGTGGGTACGCGATGCCGCCCTACGACGGCCTGTCGAGCCCGTCGGGCAGCCATCGCACCGACCGGCTCCCGTCCCCGGCCGGCGGCTTCGACGCCTTCGGCGGCCCGTCCGGCCCGCACCGGATGGAAGCGCCCGCCGAGGACCTCGACGACCTCGACGCGCCCGTCCCGCCCGCGCCGCAGCCGATCCTGCCGCTGACCACGGACAGCAGGGCGGCCGCCGTCCCGGCCCCGTGGCCGCTGGCCTCGGCCGACGAACTGCGCGAGCACTCACGTGACCTGTCGCACGACATCAGCCACAGCCGCCTGGCGACCCTGCCCGGCTCCGGCGCCGGATCGCGCGCCGGCTCGTCGGACACCGGCTCCACCCGGACGGGCTCCTCGCGCACCGGCGCCACCCGGACCGGCGCCACCCGGACCGGCCCCGCGCGCAACGGCCCCGCGCGCAGCGGTCCTTCGCGGGCGGGCACGAGCCGCCGCAGGGTCCAGGAGGGCGACGGCCCCTGGATGCGTGGCGGCAGGCCCACGCCGTTGCTGATCGCCGGCGCGGTCGCGGGCGTGGCCGTGGTGATCGGGGCGATCGTGGTCATCCTGTCCGGCGGCTCGCCGCAGGTCTCGCCCGGCACGCAGTCGGCCGCCACCACCAGCCAGGCGCCGCGGAAGTCCGGGCCGTCGCCGGTGCCCGACGGCTACAAGGAGCACACCCCGCCCGGCTTCGCGGCGGCGGTCCCGGACGGCTGGAAGCTGGCCACCTCGGGGGACGCGGCCACCTTCACCGGCCCCAAGGACTCCGGCACCCGGATCGTCGTCGAGCAGGCCGCCCCGGAGGCCGACGGGCTCGCCGAGCTGAGCCGCCGCGAGGCCGACGGCGGCGTGGAGGGCTACATCCAGGTGCAGCTCCAGGCCACCGACTACCGCGGCTGGAAGGCCGCCGACTGGGAGTACACCTACACCTCCAAGGACGGCGTCCCGATGCACGCCCTGACCCGGTACGTCACGCTCGACGACAAGACCGCCTTCACGATCTCGTTCGACATGCCCGAGCTGAAGTGGGACGACCAGGCCGGGGCCCGCAAGGTGTTCCTGGACACGTTCCGCCAGACCACCTGACCCATATTGCACTGATCATTCCAAAACGTGCTAACGTGCTCGTCATGGCACGACCACGGACGTTCGAGGAGGACCGCGCCGTCGAGGCGGCCATGCGCGCGTTCTGGGACGCGGGCTACGAGGGCACCTCGACCCAGGACCTGTGCGAGGCCACCGGCCTCGGCCGCAGCAGCATCTACAACACCTTCGCGAACAAGCGCGACCTCTACGAGCGGGCCCTGCGCCGCTACCAGGAGGAGCGCACGTCCGCGCTGATCGAGCTCATGGCCTCCGACGCGCCCGCCGTGGAGAAGATCAGGACCGTGCTGTGGCAGGCGGTCGACCCCGGGGCCGGCGACCCGGCCGGCTGCCTGGTGGTCAACGCCCTGGTGGAGCTGGCTCCGCACGACCCGGAGATCGCCGTCCTGCTGCGCCGCGACGGCGAGCGGCGGGTGGAGGCGATGCGGGGCGCGATCGAGCGCGGCCAGGCCCTCGGCGAGATCGGCGCGGACAAGGACGCCCTGGCGCTCGCGCACTTCGTCGTGGCCACGGTCAGCGGCCTGCGCGTCGCGGCGCGGGGCGGGGCGGGCCGGGCGGTGCTCGAATCCATCGCGACGACGGCGCTGACCGCTTTCTGACCCCGCACCCGACTATTTTTTCGTGCCCAAATTCTGCACTGATCGTTCTAAAACTGAGGAGTTCTCATGCCGCTGGCGGTGTTCATCCTGGGGCTGGCGATCTTCGCCCAGGGCACCTCGGAGCTCATGCTGGCCGGACTGCTGCCGGAGATGGCCGCCGACCTCGGCGTGTCCGTCCCCGACGCGGGGCTGCTGATCTCGGCGTTCGCGATCGGGATGCTGGTGGGGGCGCCGGTGCTGGCCGTCGTGACGATGCGCTGGCCCCGCCGTACGGCGCTGCTGACGTTCATGGCGGTCTTCGCGCTGACCCACGTGGCCGGGGCCCTGACCACCAGCTACGGCCTGCTGTTCGCCACCCGCGTGGCGGGCGCCTTCGTCTACGCGGGGTTCTGGGCGGTCGCGGCCTCCACGGCGGTCGGCCTGGTGCCGCCGAACGCCCGGGGCAGGGCGATGAGCATCGTGGCGGGCGGGCTGACCGTGGCCACCGTCGTCGGGCTGTCCCTGGGCACGGTCATCGGCCAGCACCTCGGCTGGCGCGCCGCGTTCTGGGCCGTGGCCGCGCTGTCGGCGCTGGCGGCCCTGGGCGTGCTGGCCACGATCCCCGGCGGCCGGCCCGAGCGGGAGGCCGCGCCGGGCGTCGCCGAGCAGCTCCGCTCGATGCTGAGCCCGCGCCTGTGGCTGGCCTTCGCCACCACCGCCCTGGCGACCGGCGGGCTGCTGGTCTCCTTCAGCTACCTGAGCGCGATGCTCGTGGACACGACCGGCATGCGGGCCGCCTGGGTGCCCGCCGTCCTGGCGCTGTACGGGGTCGGCGCGGTGATCGGCATCACGATCGGCGGGCGCACCGCCGACACGCGCCCGTTCCCGACCCTGTACGCGGGCATCGCCGGGCTGGTCGTGACCTCGGTCCTGCTGGCCCTGGCCGCGCCGGTCGCGGTGCTGGCCGTGCCGCTGGTCCTGCTGCTCGGCGGGTTCGGCTTCGCCACCAACCCGACGCTGAACACCCGCGTCTTCGCCCTGGCCAAGGACGCCCCCACGATGGCCGCCGCGATGAACGTCTGCGCCTTCAACGTCGGCATCACCGTCGGGCCGTGGCTCGGCGGGCTGGCCATCGGGGCGGGCGCCGGATACCCGTCCGTCGGCTGGATCGGCGCCGTGCTCGGCGTGGCGGCCCTGGGCGTGGTGGTCCTGTCCGCCCGTCCGGGCCGGGAGCCGGTCGCCGTGGCCCACCGGGCCGAGGCCGTCCCGAGGCCGTGAGGTACGGTCCTGGCCATGGAACTGGCGAGCATCCACTTCTATCCCGTCAAGTCCACCGCCGGGCACGACGTCCAAGAGGCCGAGGTGCAGCCGTGGGGGCTGGCCGGCGACCGGCGTTACCTGGTGACCGACGGCCAGGGCGGCCTGCTGACCGCCCGCGAACACCCCATGCTGCTGGCCTGCGTGGCGCAGCTCGACGGCGACACCCTCACACTGACCGGCCCGCACGCGCCCCCGCTGCGGGTCACCCCCACCGCCGGCATGACCACCGTGGACGTCTGGCGCACGCCGGTCGAGCTCACCGACTGCGGCGACGACGCGGCGCGCTGGTTGTCGGACCTGATCGGCCGCCCGGCGCGGCTGGCCTGGCTCGACGACCCGACCCGCCGTCCCGTCAACCCCGAGTACGGCCTGCCCGGCGACCGGGTGAGCCTGGCCGACGGCTACCCCCTGCTGCTGACCACGACCGCCTCCCTCGGCCGGCTCAACGACTGGATCGCCGAGACGGCGGCCGAGCGCGGCGAGGAGATCCCCCCGCCGCTGCCCATGCACCGCTTCCGGCCCAGCGTGGTGATCGACGGGGTGGAGCGGCCGTTCGCCGAGGACGACTGGAAGCGGCTGCGCATCGGCGCGGTCACCTTCCGGGTGACCAAGGGCTGCGACCGCTGCGTGCTGACCACGATCGACACCGCGACGTACACCAAGGGCAAGGAGCCCATCAGGACGCTGTCCCGCCACCGCAAGTGGGACGGCAAGGTCTGGTTCGGCATCAACCTGATCCCGGACGCCCCCGGCACGATCACCGTGGGGGATTCCGTCACCATCCTCTGAAAAAGGCACCTTTCCCAATAGAAATGGATGCCTGTCCTCTTTGGGTGGATGTCGGGGGCTATGCGAGACTTCACAGGTGACCAGCACCCCCACGAAACCCCCCGTCTCCCCGCCTGACCTCGCCGGCGTCCAGCGTCGAACCCTGGTCGTCCTGTCCGCCGCGCAGATCGTGGGCGGCGTGGGGGTGGCCGTCGGGCTGGCGCTCAGCTCGGTGGTCGTGGACGAGCTGTCCGGCTCGACCGTGATCAGCGGGTTCGCCGGAACGGCGACCGTGCTCGGGGCGGCGCTGCTCGCGCTGCCGACCGCGCGGCTGTCGAGCCTGGGAGGCCGCCGGGTCGGCCTGTCGCTGACCTACCTGGCCGCGCTGGCGGGCTGCGCGATCTCGGTGGCCGCGATCAGCCTGGGCAACTGGCCGCTGCTGCTGGCCGGCCTGGTGCTGGTCGGCGGCGGCAGCGCGGGCAGCCTGGCGGCCCGCTACTCGGCCACCGACCTGTCACCGCAGGGCCACGCGGCCCGGCACCTGTCGCTGGTGGTGTGGGCCTCGACCGTCGGCTCGGTCGCCGGGCCCAACCTGGCCGAGCCCGCCGACCGGATGGGGATCGAGGCGGGGCTGGCGGCCAAGGCCGGGCCGTTCGCGTTCGCGGCGCTGGCGTTCGCCGTGGCGCTGGTGATCATCATCGGCGGCCTGCGCCCGGACCCGCTCAAGCTGGCCCGCGAGCTGGACGGCGCCCCCGAGCCCGGCCCCGGCCGCCACCGCACGATCAGGACGGGCCTGCGCACGCTGCGCGAGACCCCCATGGCCCGCCGCGCGCTCGTCATGATCGCGGTGGCCCACACCGCGATGGTCTCGATCATGTCGATGACCCCCGTCAAGCTCCACCACGACGGCTCGAACCTGAACGTCATCGGCCTGGTGATCAGCCTGCACATCGCCGGCATGTACATGTTCTCGCCGGTCGTCGGCTGGCTGGCCGACCGGGCGGGCAAGGTGCCGGTGCTGGTGCTCGGCTCGGCGCTGCTGCTGGCCGCGGCCGTCCTGGCGGGCACGGCGGGGCACCGGGTGTGGCAGGTGACCACGGCCCTGGTCGTGCTCGGGCTCGGCTGGTCGTGCGGGCTGGTCGCCGGGTCGGCGCTGGTCACCGAGTCGGTGCCGATCGACCGCCGGCCCGCCGTGCAGGGCCTGTCCGACCTGCTGATGAACGTCTGCGGCGCCACCGGGACGATCATCGCGGGCGCCATCGTGGGCATCCTGTCCTACGGCGTGCTCGGCCTGGTCGTCGGCGTCATGGTCACCCTGGCCGGGCTCTGGCTGGGCTCGGCCCGGTACCGCGACCGCGCCCGACCGGCCTGAACGGTCACTTGGCGTCGCCGTAGCACCCCACGGCGACCGTCTCCATCGGGAAGCGCACCGGGGTCGAGCCGAACAGCAGCCTGCTCGCCTCGGCCGCCGCCGTCGTCACCGCCGCGGCGACCTCCTGCGCCTGCTCCAGCGGGCAGTGCACCATGACCTCGTCGTGCTGGAAGAACACCAGCCTGGCGGGCTCGGGCAGCAGCCCGCGCAGCACCGCCAGCAACGCCAGGGCCCATTCGGCCGCCGTGCCCTGCACCACGAAGTTCCTGGTGAACCTGCCCCGGTCGCGGGCCGCCCGGCCGCCCTCCGGGCCGGACACCAATTCCTTCCACCGCCCGGACGGCGGCGGGCTGGTACGCCCGAGCCACGACCGCACCAGCCGCCCCTCCTCCCCGGCCTTGGCCGCGTCCTCCACGAACTGGTACGCCTTGGGGAAGCGCTGCCGCATGACGGCCAGCAGCTTGGAGGCGTCGCCGCTGGTGCCGCCGTACATGGCGGACAGCATCGCGATCTTGGCGTTCCCGCGCTCGCCGCCGAACGACTGGGCCAGCGCCGAGTACAGGTCGATCTCCCCCGCCGCCCTGGCCAGCCCGCCGTCGCCGGCCATCGCGGCCAGCACCCTCGGCTCCAGCTGGGCCGCGTCGGCGACGACCAGCGTCCATCCCTCGTCGGCCACCACGACCCGGCGCATCACCTTGGGGATCTGCAGCGCCCCGCCGCCGCTGGTCGCCCACCGGCCGGACACCACGCCGCCGACGACGTACTCGGGGCGGAAGCGCCCGCCGCGCACCCACTGGTCGGCCCACACCCAGCCGTGGAAGCTGTGGAGCCGGGCCAGCTCCTTGTAGGCCAGCAGCGGCGCGACGGCGGGATGATCGATCTTCTTCAGCTCCCACGACCGGGTCGTCTTCAGCGCCACCCCGGCCCCCTTGAACGCCTTGACCAGCTGCTGCACCGAGTCGGGGTTGACCGGCCGCCCGAAGGCCGCCGCCACCTCGTCGGCCAGCGCCTGGAGCTTGGCCGGGCGCATGCCGTGCACGGGCCGCGGGCCGAGCATGTCCGTGAGCAGCGCGTCGTGCACGTCCCGGCGCCAGGGCATGCCCTCGTGCGACATCTCGGCGGCGACCAGCGCGCCCGCGGACTCGGCGGCGACCAGCAGCCGGAAGCGGCCGGGCTCGGGCAGCTCCTCGATCCGGCGGAGCTGGTCGGCCAGCACCTCGGCCACCGCCTCGGCGGACAGCGGCTCGGGCGCGAACAGCGTGCCGGGCACGCTCGGCTGGTCGTCGGGCACCGGCAGGCCGTGCAGCCGGGCGTGGGCGGCCCGCGCCGAGCGCGGCTCGCCGTAGCGGCCCTCGTGGGCGAGCAGCAGCCCCTCGGTGAGCGCGAGGTCGTGGCAGCGCGCCACCCGCACGCCCTGCTCCAGCAGCGGCGGGTACGTCTCCCGCGTGTCGGCCCAGACCCACCGCGGCCCGCCCCCGGACTCCAGCTCCCGCACCGCGGACGCCGGGCCAGCCGCGCGCCGGGCCGTTCCTCCGACGGGAAGCACCGTCTCCCCCGCTACCACGACATACACGCACATAAGGGTGCCAAACAGCTACGACAAATCGATGTGCACCTCGTCCTCCAACGGCGGCCGGAGCTCCTGCTCCAGGCAGCCGGTGGCGGCGAAACAGCGCAGGGTCAGCCGGTCGGGCGTGACCGACACGTGCAGGAACTGCTTGAAGAACGGCGGCTGGTCCCAGTCGGACAGCTCCGACAGGAAGCGGTGGAACACCTTGTCCACCGGCAGCCTGAACGGCCACGGCCAGGCCCCGAGCAGCCGCGCCGCCCAGCGCATCCGCCGGGTGACCGTGACCGGGCCCTCGACCGGCCGGGCCGGCCGGTTGCCGATCTGGCTGGACATGATGCACACCGCCTCGTCGGGGGTGAGGCAGAGCCACTTCATCCGCAGCCGGCGGGCGTAGAGCTGGCTGTAGAAGGACAGCGAGTCGCCGCGCAGCGGGTAGCACTTGAACTCGTCCTCGGCCACGCCGGCGACGTCCACCCTGCCGATGATGTGGGTGGCGTGCATGAAGGCGCCGCCGCCGCCGGTCACGATGTACTGGATCACCCGGTCGCCCACCTTGACCGGATAGCGCTGGTAGTTGTGCACGTCTCCGCCGATGGCCGCGACGTACCGGTGGGCCGGGTCGCGCACGATGTCATCGATCGTGCCGCCTTCCTCCAGCAGTGACGGCTTGTGGACGTTGCCGGTGTAGATGGGCTTCCCGGTCACCAGGATCTTCGGCCGCGGGTCGAGCGAGACGCGGCGCAGCCAGGCCGTCTGCGTCTTGTCGAGCACGTTCTTGATGCCGGTGTCCACGCCCACGACCAGCAGGCTGTCGCTCTCGATCACCCAGTACGGCGCCGGCTGCGCGGCCTGCTGGGCCGGCCGCCCCCGGAGCTTGCGCGCCTCGGCCAGCCTGCCCTCGTCGATCGTCTCCGGCTTGCGCCACAGCAGCCCGCGCAGCCCGCGGTCCGGCCTCGGCTTGAGCGGCGGGGCGTCGCAGAAGACCCGCATGAAGCCGCCGAGCCCGTCGTACCAGTCGTGGTTGCCGGGGATCGCGTAGATCGGCGCCTCGTAGTCCTTGTACGGGCGGAAGAACTTGTCCCCGTACTCGTTGCCCGACCCCGTCGGGTAGATGACGTCGCTGGCGATGACCGCGAACGAGGTGTCCCGCCCCAGCCTCAGCATCCCGGGGACGACGGCGTACTGGGAGGCGTCGCCCTCGCCGGTGTCGCCCAGAATCAGGAAATTGAAATTTCCCCCGACGCCGGGCTTGATGCGAAATTCCGGATCTATCCCGCGGGCTTCCTGTGCCGCGATCCATCGTTTCCGCACCTCCCCCGAAGGGTCACCGAACAAGCTCGCCAGGATCTCGTTCCTGGACAGCCAGAGCGTGCGTGAATTCAGCCAGGTGAATCCGCCCTTGTCCGGTCTGAGCTGGGCGAACGTCCCCGGTTCCGCACAGGCCCAGCCGGCCCCCGCCTTCGACACCCGTGAGGAATGCTGCTTCCCGCGCTCGGCCGCGACTTCCACCATGACCACATCTTTACCGGCATCCACCATTCGCGCACACTCCACTCTCCGTACTCCCGGAAACACAGATGGTGCGGCATGGTGTAACCTCACGTCCCCAAGCAAGCCCTTGGGACGCGGAGGTGGGCTCCCATGAACCGGAACGGCCCGGACGACGCGACCCGGATGGGCAGCCCCGACGCGGCGGCCGTGCAGGCGTTACTCGCCTACGCGCTCACCCTCCCCCGGCGGAGCGGCCGGGGCGTCGACCGGGCGCGCGAGGCCGTCGCCCAGAGCCGGGCGCTGGCCGCCCGCTCCCCCGCCGAGTACACCGGCCTGCTGGCCCACTGCCTGCGCACGACGGCCAGGCTGCTGCTCGACCGTTCCCGCGCCACCGAGGCGCTGCCCATGGCGCAGGAGGCGGTGGCGCTCAGCCGCGGGCTGGACGGCGGCCACCTCGCGGTCTCCCTCTACCGGCTGGCCGAGGCGTACGAGGCACTCCACCGCTACAGCGACGCCGCCGAGACGCTGGCGGAGGCCGATCAGATCCCGGGCGGCGACTGAGGGACGAGCACCCCCGGGTTGAGGATCCCGGCCGGGTCCAGCCGGTCCTTGACGGCCTGGAGCACGCCCACGCCCAGCGGGCCCAGCTCCGCGCCGTAGGCGTCCCGGTGGTCGCGGCCCACGCCGTGGTGGTGCGAGATCGTCCCGCCGGCCTCGACGATGGCCGCGTTCACCGCCTCCTTGGCCCGCTCCCACTGCTCGACCGGGTCGCCCTGCTGCGGGGTCACGACGGTGAAGTACAGCGAGGCGCCGGTCTCGTACACGTGGGAGACGTGGCACATGACCAGCGGCGAGCCGAGCGCGCCGAGCAGGGCCAGCCGGACCGCGTCGTACAGGCGCGGCAGGTTCGACCAGAAGCCGGCCGTCTCCAGGGTCTCCACGGTGGCGCCCGCGCCGAGCAGCGAGTCACGCAGGTACGGCGCGGAGAAGCGGCCGTGCTCCCACGCCTGGCCGGGCTCGGGCCCCAGCGGCTCGCCGCCGTGCCGGGCCAGGACCGCGGCGGCCGCGGCGTGCCGGTGGCCGATCCAGTCGCCCTCGACGCCGAGGATCACCAGGCAGCCGGAGCCGCCGCCGCCGATCGCGTCCGGCCGGGCCAGGCCGATCATGGTCTCGGTCTCGTCGGAGAGCCGCAGCACGGTGGGAACAGGGCCTTCCTGGGCGAGTGCCCGCACGGCGGCCGTCCCCGCTCGGAACGACTCGAACCGCCAGCCCTCGTAGCGGCGCTCGGCCGGCCGCCTGCGCACCCGCAGGCGCAGCGACGTGATGACGCCGAACGCCCCCTCCGAGCCCAGGACGAGCTGGCGCAGGTCGGGCCCGGCCGCGGACTTGGGCGCGCGGCCGAGCTCCAGCGTCCCGGACGGCGTCGCCAGGGTGAGGCCGACGACCATGTCGTCGAAGCGCCCGTACCCGGCCGAGGCCTGGCCGCTGGAGCGGGCCGCGGCGAAGCCGCCGAGCGTGGCGTACTCGAAGGACTGGGGGAAGTGCCCCAGCGTGAGGCCGTGCTCGGCGAGCAGCCGCTCGGCCTCGGGGGCGCGCACGCCCGGCTCGAAGTCGGCCACCATCGACTCGGCGTCGACCGAGCGCAGCCGGTCGAGCCTGCCCAGGTCGAGCGTGATCACGCCGGTGAAGCCGGCCCGCGCGGCCACGAGCCCGCCGACGACGGAGGTGCCGCCGCCGAACGGCACGACCGCGACCCGCTCGGTCGCGCACAGCCGCAGCAGCTCTTCCACCTCCTCGTGCGAGCCGGGCAGCACGACCGCGTCGGGGGCGTCGGAGCCGTCTCCCGCGCGCATCCGCAGCAGGTCGGGCGTGGACTTGCCGCGCGTGTGCCGCAGCCTGGCCTCGTGGGAGGTCAGCACGTGCGCGGGCCCGGTGACGGCCGCGAGCGCGGCCAGCACCGGCTCGGGCAGCGCGACCGGGGGCAGCCGGACCTCCTCGATGGCGGCGGCCGGGGTCTCGGGCGCGCGCACGCCGAGCAGGTCGTGCAGCAGTTTGCGGATCTGTTCGGGCAGCTCGCGGGCCTTGGCGGGGTCGCCCCAGCCACACCACAGCATGGGTTCACCGGTCACGCATACACTGTGACACATGACGTCGAACCGTCACAATGAGGGTGTGCTGGACGCGGCCCGCGCGTGCGTGCTGGCCTACGGCGTGCGCAGGACCACGCTCACGGACGTGGCCAGGCGGGCGGGCGTGTCGCGGATGACGATCTACCGCCGCTGGCCGGACGTGCGCTCGCTGGTCGCCGACCTGATGACGCGGGAGTGGGTCGCGGTCGTGTCGGGGCTCGACCTGTCCGATCCGGTGCCCGCGATCGTGGCGGGCGTACGCGGGCTGCGCGGGCACCCGCTGTGGCGGAAGATCGTGGAGGCGGACCCGGAGCTGCTGCTGCCGTACCTGCTGGACCGGCGGGGGGCGAGCCACGAGGCGGTGCTGGCCCTGCTGGAGCCGGCCGTCGGCGGGCCGGCCAGGGCGCGGGCCGTGCTGCTGGTCGCCCAGTCGTTCCTGCTGTCGGCCCCCACGATGCTCGACCCCGTGACGCTCGACGACCTGGACGCCGAACTCACCGCACTGCTGGAGGCCTACCTTGGATAGCTCGCTGAACGCCCGCAGAAGGTCGTACGAACTGGGCGTGGTCGCCGCCGAGCGGCTGGACGTGCTGGTGGTGGGGCTCGGCGCGACGGGAGCCGGCGCGGCCCTCGACGCCGCCTCCCGCGGGCTGAGCGTAGCGGCGGTCGACGCGCACGACCTGGCTTTCGGCACGTCGAGGTGGAGCTCCAAGATGGTCCACGGCGGGCTGCGCTACCTGGCCAAGGGCCAGGTGGACGTGGCCTACGAGAGCGCGGTCGAGCGCGGCATCCTGCTCAGGACGACGGCTCCGCACCTGGTCAAGGCCCATCCGTACCTGCTGCCGCTGACGCCGTCGGTCTCCCCGCGGCAGGCCGCCCTGGTGATGACCGGCTACCGGCTCGGCGACGGGCTGCGGACCGCCGCGCGCACGCCGCGCCGCCTGCTGCCCGGCCCCACGAGGCTCGGCGCGGCGCGCGCCCACACGCTCGCGCCGGTGCTGGTGCGCGACGGCCTGCGCGGCGGCCTGCTGTCGTGGGACGGCCGGCTGCTCGACGACGCCCGCCTGGTCGTGGCGCTGGCCAGGACCGCCGCCGGGCACGGCGCCCGCGTCCTGACCCGCTGCCGCGCCCTGCGGCTCACGGACGAGGGCGCCGAGGTGCGCGACGAGCTGACCGGCGAGCGGTTCACCATCAGGGCCAGGGCGGTGGTCAACGCGACGGGCGTGTGGGCCGGGCAGCTCGACCCGGCGGTGCGGCTGCGGCCGTCCCGGGGCAGCCACCTCGTGCTCGACGCCGGGACGCTGCCGGGGCTGATCGCCGGCATGCATGTGCCCATTCCCGGAGAGAGCAACCGATTCGCGCTCGTACTCCCCCAGGGCGACGGCCGCGTCTACGTCGGACTGACCGACGAGCCGGTGGACGGGCCGGTGCCCGACGTCCCCGAGGTGCCCGCCGAGGACGTCACAGCGCTCCTGGAGGTGCTGAACGGCATTCTGGAGACTCGGGTGGCCCCTGAGGCGGTCGCGGGCGCGTACGCGGGCCTGAGGCCGCTCCTGGCCGCGGACGGCCGCACGGCGGACCTCTCGCGCCGGCACGCGGTCCTGACGGACGGCGGTGTGGTCACGGTCGTCGGGGGCAAACTCACCACATACCGGCGAATGGCCGAGGACGCCGTCGACCGGGCGGTCTCCCTCAAAGGGCTCAGCGCAGGACCGAGCCGGACGAAGCAGATCCCACTGGTCGGCGCGGGCCCGCAGCCGGACGGGGTGCCGGCCCGGCTGGCCGAGCGGTACGGCAGCGCGGCGGCGGCGGCGTACGAGCTGGTCAAGGCCCACCCCGAGGAGGTCGGGCTCGGCCTGACCAAGGGCGACCTGCTCTGGTCCGTCCGGCACGAGGGCGCGCTCGACGAGGCCGACCTGCTGGACCGCAGGACCAGGATCGGCCTGGTCGCCGCCGACCGCGACCGGGCGCTGCCCGCGACACGCGACGTGCTCGGGATGACGTGACCCCGGCCCCAAACTCGCCGATGCGTTAGGTTATCCTTACCTAATTCGTCGGGAAGGGGGAGGCGTTGGCGAGGGGATGCGAGCATCCGGCGGGCTGCCACACGGGAGCCATGCCCACCCTGGCCAGCGCCACCGCGGGAGCCAGGCTCTGGCTGCTCGTCGAGTACGCCGGCCCGTGGCCGTCCCACCTGGAAAGCTTGCAACTTCCTGAAGAAATCTCCGAACTCGTGCGCAGAGCGCTCGAACGCGGTATCAGGCCCCAGCTCATCAGGCGTCCGGGCAGGCGAACCCGCCTGCGGGACCAGGGGATCCGTGTGCTATTGGCCTACGCGGCGGGCGACCACCCCTGGCTGGCCAGCGGTGTCGTCGCAGGTCCGGACGATCTTGACCTGGACGCCTTCGTGGCCGGAGTGCTCCCGGAGTCCTGCATACTTGAAGACGAGCCGGTATTTCTGGTCTGCACGCACGCCAAGCGCAATGTGTGCTGCGCCCGCATTGGACTACCCCTCGCTCGGTCGCTGGCCGAATCTTTGCCCGACAGAGTGTGGGAAACGTCACACGTTGGCGGCGATCGCTACGCCGCCAACCTCGTGTGCTTGCCACACGGAATTTTCTACGGCAGCATGTCTCAGGCTGCTGCACTGGCAGCGGCTAACGCGTACCGGTCGGGCGAGGTCATCCTCGACCGTCTCCGGGGGCGCGCAGGCATCCCTGAGCCATTGCAAGCCGTCGAGCATTTTGCCCGAGCCCATACGGGAGAGTGCTCCGTCGGCGCAGTGGCCGTGGAATCCTCCAGGTCGGACGGCGACGTCACCGAAGCAGTCGTGCGCTGCGGAGACGTCCGGTTCCAGGTTGTGGTTGAGCCATCGGCGTTCACAGCGCCGTGTGGTACGGCTTGCGCCGAGACGATCACCACCTACCGGCTGGTTTCGCTGGACAGGCTCACGCCTGTACGGTACGCCACGCCCGCCCTCGCCTGACTAGGGAACATCACGGCCCGTCCTTGCGTTGGAACAGTGACGCCAAAAGCGTCCAATGCGGCTCAATTACCGAAATACCTCTCACGAAGGTGGTTTTCTCATGTCTCAGGTACGTCGGCAGCTCGCCCGCCCGCGCCCCAGCTGGGGTTGGCAGGATGATGCCGCGTGCCGGGGTGAGGATCTCGTGCTCTTCTTCGGCCCCGACGGGGAGCGGCAGCCCGAGCGTGACGTACGTGAGCGGAAGGCCAAGGCGATCTGCGCCGGATGCCCTGTCCGCAACGAGTGCCTAGACTACGCGCTGTCCCGGCCGGAGAAGTACGGCACGTGGGGCGGTCTCAACGAGGACGAGCGCGCCAGCGAGCGTCGCCGTCGCATGCGCCGCGCCGCCAGCGCCGGCATCTCCGCCGCCTGACACACCTCGGCAGCATCAACGATCATCGCGTGATCACTCAGTTGTCCCGATGAACCGGAGCCTGGCCTTCCATGCCCAGGCTCTGGCGAACCCGGTCGGGGCAACTGCCTGATCAGGCCCGAGATCGTCATCCCGGACAAAGCATCGCCCGGCCACCCCCGCCCGATCCAGGGCAGGGGTGGCCGTCGCGTTTCCCATCGTGTGCGCCTTTCGTCCGGGCATGTACGCAGATAACCGGGCTCGGGGGTGTCCGATTCCTCCGCGAGCGTCCCTAAGGGGTCGTCTCGTGTTCGGAATGCCGTCATGTGCCGCCTCTAGCGTGCCCGCCATGAGACGCATCACCACCCTGACGTGCGCGGCGGCCATCGCGCTCGCCCTCGCCGCCCCGGCCACCGCCGCCATGGCCGACCCCGCCCGGCCCGAGGACCGCGGACCCGCCACGTTCGGCCGCGCCACGCTGACCGGCTTCGCCGCGCTGCCCGCGCAGACCTACGTGCCCGGCAGCGAGCCGTCGGGCTCCCTCCTCGGCACCGCGCCGGTCAACGGCGTCACCCCGCCCTTCCCCGGCCAGCCCGTGCAGGGCTTCAGCGGCATCGCCCGCCGCCACGACGGCACCTTCGACGTGCTGTCCGACAACGGCTTCGGCAACAAGGCCAACAGCGCCGACTTCCTCCTGCGCGTGCACCGCGTCAAGCCCGACTTCGCCGCCAGGACGGTCGGGGTGCTCGGCGGCTTCAACCTGACCGATCCGCGGGGGCTCGTCCCGTTCGCCCTGACCCGCCAGGACCGCACGCTGACGGGCTCCGACTTCGACGTCGAGTCGATCGTGCGCGCGACGGACGGCACGTACTGGATCGGCGACGAGTTCGGTCCGTTCCTGCTGCACTTCGACCGCAAGGGCCGGCTGCTCGACGCCCCGATCGAGCTGCCCGGCGTCAAGGCCCCCGAGAACCCCTGGCTGAACGGCGCCCAGCCCGACCTGGCCAGCTCCAAGGGCTTCGAGGGCATGGCCAGGTCGGTGGACGGCCGCCGGCTCTACCCGCTGCTCGAAGGCACGGTGAACGGCGACCCCGCGGGCACTCTGCGGATGAACGAGTTCGACCTGCGCAAGCGCGCATACACCGGGCGCACGTGGACGTACCGGCTGGAGGACCCCTCGCACTCCATCGGCGACGCCGTCGCCGTGGACGCGAACCGCTTCCTGATCATCGAGCGGGACAACCTCCAGGGCGACGCGGCCAAGGTCAAGCGCGTCTACCTGGCCGACACCCGCGACCGGGACCACGACGGCGCCCTGGACAAGACGCAGGTGGCCGACCTGCTCGACCTGGCCGACCCGCGCGGCCTCGGCGGCACGCCCGGCACGTTCAGGTTCCCGTTCCAGACCATCGAGGACGTCGTCGTCCTCGACGACCGCACCCTGGGCCTCCTGGACGACAACAACTTCCCCTTCTCCAGTGGCCGTACGCCGGGCCGTCCCGACGACAACGAGTTCATCACCGTCCGGCTCTCGCGCGGCCTTCAGGCCGATCCGCGAGTTTTCCGGTAGAAGCATGTAGAGAAGCGTGGGACGGCTCCGACCTCCTGGCGACAGGAGCCCGCAGAAGGAGTTCGACATGCAGTCCACGGTTCAGACCGTCACCTCGGCCGACGGCACCCGCATCGCGTTCGAGAGCAGCGGCGAGAGCCACCCGGTGATCCTGGTGGGTGGCGCCTTCAACGACCGCACCACCGTCGCCGCCCTCGCCGCCGCGCTCGCCCCAGGCTTTCGCGCGATCGCCTACGACCGCCGCGGCCGGGGCGGCAGCGGCGACGCGCCCGCCTACGCCGTGGAGCGGGAGATCGAGGACCTCGCCGCGCTGATCGAGCACGCGGGCGGCGCGGCGAGCGTCTTCGGCCACTCCTCCGGCGCCATCCTCGCGCTGGAGGCCGCCGCGTACGGGCTGCCGATCGCCCGCCTGGCCGTCTACGAGCCGCCGTACGTCGTGGACGGCGGGCGCACCGCGCCCGGCGGCGACTTCACCGAGCGCCTGAGCGCCCTCGTCGAGGGGGACCGGCGCGACGAGGCCGTGGCGCTGTTCCTGACCGAGGGCGCCGACGTGCCCGCGGAGGCCGTGGCGGGCATGCGGTCGGAGCCGGTGTGGGGCTGGTTCACCAGCCTGGCGCACACGCTCGCCTACGACGCCGCCGTGTGCGGTCCGGGGCAGTCACTGCCGGTCGGGCGGCTGTCCCGCGTCACCGTGCCCACCCTGGCGATCGGCGGCGACCAGTCCCCGAAGTGGATGCTGGACGCCGTGCGGGCCGTCGCCGACGCCGTGCCGGGCGCCCGGCACGTGGTCCTGCCGGGCGAGGACCACGGCGTGCTCGGCCGGCCGGAGGCGCTGCTGCCGACGCTGACGGACTTCCTGTCCTGAGCGGGTCCGTCACGAAAGAGCCTGCCTGAGCGGGTTCGTCACGAAAGAGCCTGCGTGAGCGGGGTCATCCGCTTCCGGGGTGCTTGCCGAGGGCGTCCCGGAGCTCCGCCGCCGCCTCCGGGGTCAGCAGGGGGTGGGAGTAGAGGTCGAGCAGGGTGAGCGCGAGCAGGTGGGCGCCTTCGGGGCTGAACACGTCCACGCCGAGGCCGCGGGAGACGTGCTTGTGCAGCACCCCGACCGACAGCGACATGGCCGTGGACACGGTCGCGCGCGCCCTGCGCCCGGCGAACGGCTCGTCGGTGCGGGTCTCGTCGAGCTCCTCCAGCCACCGCTCGCTCAGCTCGGCGATGCCGTCGAACAGCGGCGCCGCCCAGCCCTCGGCCAGCGCCCGCGCCACGTACAGCCGGTAGGGCGCCAGCGCGTCCAGCGCCGCGGCCACGGGGTTGCGCCCGGCGGGCATGGCGCCGGCGCGGACGTCGTCGTCGATCCGCCGGACGACCCTGATCAGGTGTTCGTCGCACGCCTCGCGCAACGCCTGCTTGGAGCCGTAGTGGTGGCGCAGCAGCCCCGGGGACACCCCGGCGGTCCCGGCGATGGCGCGGGTCGTGGCACCCTCGAAGCCGTGCTCGCCGAAGTGCAGCAGCGCCGCCTCCCTGATGCGGGCGCGCGCGGTGAGGTCTTCGGGCTTGGTCATACGGTACGGCTCCCGTCCGGACGTGCGGATCGTGACGACCCTACACGCGGGTGCACGAAGCGGACGGCGATAAGGTGCCCTTCATGCCGGACTCAGCGCACGTGACCGCGGACGACCTCGACGAGGCCGTCGCCCTCGCCGTCGACACGCTGCGGGACGCGCCGCCGCAGGCGTGGGAGGCGAAGGCGGGCTCACTGGAGTGGACCTGCTGGGAGACCGTCGAGCACCTCGCCGACGACCTGTTTGCCTACGCCGCCCAGCTCGGGCTCAACGTGCCGCCGCTGGACACGTACGTGCCCTTCGCGCTGGAGCGGCGCAGGCCCGGCGGCCCGAACAACACCATCCACGCCGACCGCGCGGCCGGGCCCACCGGGCTGCTGCAGGTGCTCCAGGCCTCCGGCGCGCTGCTGTCGGCCATGGTCCGCACCGCGCCGCCGCAGGCGCGCGCACATCACATCTTCGGCATGGCGGACGCGTCGGCGACCGCCGCGATGGGCCTGGTGGAAACGCTCGTGCATCTGCACGACGTGTGCGAGGGGCTGGGCCTGGCCTGGGAGCCGCCCGCGGACCTGTGCTCGCGGGTGCTGGCCCGCCTGTTCCCCGACGCCCCCGTGGACACCGCCCCGTGGGCCACGCTGCTGTGGGCGACCGGCCGCGGCGAGCTGCCCGGACGGCCACGTCAGACCCGGTGGCGCTGGTACAACGAACCCCGCTGATCAGACGGGGTGATCAGACGATCAGGTCGTCGAACTCCCCATCCTTGGCCCCCAGGACGAACGCGCTGATCTCGGCCTGCGTGTAGACCAGCGCGGGGCCGTCGGGGAACCGGGAGTTGCGCATGGCGATCTCACCCGTGGGCAGGCCCGCGACCTCGACGCAGTTGCCGTTGGGATTGCTTCGCCTGCTCTTGCGCCACACGACGGGAAGGTGACCGGCGGGGGTTCCGTTCCGGAACTCGTGCATGGGGGAAGCTCCTAGCGATCTTACGGATGCACGTGCATCCGCGTTTGCGCTGACCATACGGCAGCACGACAGACTCCATATACCGGATGACCAAAAATCCGACTATGGAGTGGATCACAGGAGTTTCAGCAGCTCATCCGGAAATGAGGTGTTCCAGAAAGCGCCGCGTCTGTTTCGGCTCCAGGGCCTGGATGCTCAGCCGGTCCATGACCTCCATGTAGTGGTCGGAGTCGACCGGCTTGTCCAGATAGAGGGCGCTGGTGAGCTGCTCCATGTAGACCACGTCGGGCAGCTCGCGCTCGGGGAAGCGCAGGATGCTGAACGAGCCGCCGGCCGCCGCGTGCCCGCCGCTCTCGAACGGCATCACCTGGACGGTGACGTTGCGCTCCTCCGTGGCGTCGAGCAGGTGGCGGATCTGCTCGCGCATGACGTCGGCCCCGCCGAGCCCCCGCCGCAGGACGGCCTCGTCGATCACGGCCCACAGCTTGAGCCCGCTCTCCAGGCGCCTCTGCCGGGTGGTGCGCAGGGTGACGCGGCGGTCGAGCTCGGGGTCGAGCGCCTTCTCGTTGCCGAGCCGGATCACGGCCTTGGCGTACGCGGGCGTCTGCAGCAGGCCGGGGACGAACTGGTTCTCGAACGTGCGGATGGCCGAGGCGGCCCCCTCCAGCCCGATGTAGACCTCGAACCAGCCGGGCAGCAGGTCGCCGTACTTGTGCCACCAGCCCGGCGCGTTGGCCTGCCGGGCCAGGGCGAGCAGCGGCTCGCGGTCCTCCGGGGCGGTGACGCCGTAGAGGGTGAGCAGGTCGGCGACGTCCCGCTGCTTGAAGCTGACCTGACCGAGCTCAAGTCGGCTGATCTTCGCATGAGATGCGCGAATCGAGTACCCGGCATCCTCCCGGGAGATACCCTTCTCGGTACGGAGCCTGCGCAGTTGCGTACCCAGCAGGATCCGCAGCACCGTCGGGCTTCCCGGCGTGTAGCTGAGAAGCTTTCCCTCCGCGCTCTGTGCGCTCACTCGACCGCTCCTAGATCATCTGCACGTGCAGATGGTATTCGCATCGGTAAAACACGAAAAGTCTTGCATCACTACCCACACCCCGTAAAGATGGGCACTGGATCACCAGACCGCGCTTCGGGGGCCAGAATGACGACTTTCGACGCTCGGCCGCAAGCCGTCATCGGTTCCCGGCCACCAGGGTGGCTCGCCACCATTCTGGTGGATGGGCGCGCCGGAGAGTGCGACGCGGTGTTCCCGTTCCACGAACGCACCGCGTTCGAGCCGGCGTGCGTGGCGACGGCCCGGCGGTTCGTTGACCAGACGCTCACCTCCTGGGCCGCCGCCGACCTGGCCTACGACGTGCAACTGGTGGTCTCGGAGCTGGTCACGAACGCGATGCGGCACGGCGGCGGAGCCGTACAGCTCCGGCTGCTCTTCCGCCGGCCCGAGCTGGCCTGCGTGGTGACCGACCACAGCGAGACCGTCCCGGTGGCGGCGCCGGCCGACGTGTTCGCCGAGTTCGGGCGCGGGCTGCGGCTGGTCGACGCGCTCTGCAGCGCGTGGGGCTGGTTCGCCCCCGGCGGCTCCCGGAAGCTGGTCTGGGCGGTCCTGCCCGCATAGACACCGGTACGAGCGGCGCCGTCCGGTGCAGGTCACCTCCGCTCCAGGAGGTCCAGCACGTCCTCGTCGGTGAGCTGGTCGAAGTGTTCGTACCACTGGCCGACCGCTCTGAAGTCGATCGGGGTCAGCAGCACCACCACCTCGTCGGCCTCCGCACGCATCATCTCGACGGTCTCCTCGGCGCCGACCGGTACGGCCAGCGTCACCCTCGCGGGGCCGGCCGCGGCCACCGCGCGCAGGGCCGCCCGCGCCGTCACGCCCGTGGCCAGGCCGTCGTCCACGACGATCACCTCACGTCCGGCCAGCGGCGGCAGCGGCCGGTCACCCCGGTAGGCCCGCACCCGCCTGGCCAGCTCGTGCCGCTCCCGCTCGACCACGTCGGCCACGTCCTCGGGCGTCAGGCCCAGCCGGTCGAGCATCGTCAGGTCGAACACCGGCTCGCCGCCCTCGGCGATCGCCCCCACGCCCAGCTCGGGAGCGGGCGGGTAGCCGATCTTCCGGGTGACGAGCACGTCCAGCTCGCCGCCGAGCCGGCGGAAGACCGGCACGGCAACGGCGACCCCGCCACGCGGCAACGCCAGCACGACGGGGTCGCGCACCTCCGGCAGCCGCTCGGCCAGCAACGCCCCGGCCTCGGCCCGATCCGCGAACACCTGCATGACCTGTGCATACCCGCACAACCCCCTCTACTCGCCTCCCTCCTGCACCAGGCAGGAGGAAGGAAGAGCAGGCCGGTCCCCGCCGAACGGGGTCCGGGCCCGCCGGACCCGGCCGGCGCCCGGCGAGGACGGCCGGGCAGGGACCGGCAGGACGGTCAGCGACGGTCAGGGGCGGTTGCGGCTGGAGCGGCGCATCTCCTTGTGGATGATCTTCCACTTGTTCTGCTGCTCCTTGCGCAGCCGCGCATCCGTGCGGGACGCCATCCAGGCGGCCTCGCGTTGCAGCTTGCGCCAGCTCTGCAGCCGGCGTTCGGGCAGCTCGCCGTTCTCCATGGCGTCCAGGACGGCGCATCCCGGCTCGCTCACGTGCCCGCAGTCGGCGAAGCGGCACCGCTCGGCCAGCTGCTCGATGTCGGCGAAGACGAGGTCGACGCCCTCGCCGATGTCGTAGAGGCCGATCCGGCGGATGCCGGGGGTGTCGATGATCAGGCCGCCGCCGGGCAGCGGGATCAGCTCCCGGTGGACGGTCGTGTGCCGCCCGCGCCCGTCGGCCGCGCGTACCTGCTGGGTGTCCATCACGCCCGCCTCGGCCAGCGCGTTGACCAGGGTGGACTTGCCCGCGCCGGAAGGCCCGAGCACGACCGCCGTACGGGAGCCGTGCAGGTAGCTCGCGGCCAGCGAGACCCCCTCCCCCAGCAGCGAGGAGACGGCGTGCACGTCGACGCCCGGCGCGGCGGCGCGCACGTCGGCCATCAGCTCGTCGAGGCCCGCCTCGAACAGGTCGGACTTGGTCACCAGCACGACGGGCGTGCCGCCGGACTCCCAGGCGAGGGCCACCAGCCGCTCGATGCGGCCGAGGTCGGCGAAGTCGGTCGAGTGCATGGACGGCTCGGCCACGAAGACGACGTCGACGTTGGCCGCGAGCACCTGGCCCTGGCCGTCGCCGGACAGGCCGCCGGTCGAGTGGCGGCTCACGCCGCCCCGGATGAACGCGGTGGTCCTGGAGAGCACCTGGTCGAGCTCGTACCGGCCTTCGGGCAGCCATTTGAGCGCGACCCAGTCGCCGACGCACGGCAGGGCCACCGGGTCGTCGGCCGAGGAACGGCGCACGCGGGCGCCGTAGCGGACGTGGTGCTGACCGTCGGCGGCGATCACCTCGGCGGCGCCGCGGTCGACGCGGGCCACCCGCGCCGGGACGGTGTCAGCAGGAAGCTCGGTGGCGCGCAGATCGGTCCAGCCGAGCAGGGAAAGATCGTAAGACAAGACGGTGAAACCTTTGATCGAGAAGGAAACGGGCAGCTCAGGCGAGGGCCCGGAGGTAGACGGACGACAGGCGGAACAGAACGACCCGCATAGCCCTCACCTCCTCGATCGGTTGCGAATGCGACTTTAACCACCCTGTCCCGGCAGATGCAATCGGATTATCTTCGGCGATTCGTTGAACCCCGCCAGGGCGGCCGAGCGTACTCCCTCCCGACGGACGCGAGAAAGGGGAATGATGCGGATCAGCACGTGTCCCCCGCCCTCGGCCGAGGGAACGGCCCCGGTGAGCAAGCCGCGCCTACGCCACCTGATCCGGCGGGTGCGACCGGACGACGAGGTGGTCGTGTCCGCGCTCTACCGGGAGTACCACCGGCCGTTGCTGGCCTTCGTGGTACGGCTGACGGCGGGCGACCGGCAGTGGGCGGAAGACGTGGTGCAGGAGACGATGATCCGGGCCTGGCGCAGCGCCGAGCGGCTGGACCCCGACTCGGTCTCGCTCATGCCCTGGCTCGCCACGGTGGCCAGGCGCATCGTGATCGACGACCGGCGGCGCAGGGAGGCCCGCCCGCCGGAATCGGGCGACGGGGCGCTGGACACCGTGCCGGTGCCGGACGAGCTGGAGGGGTTGCTGCGCCAGGTGGTCGTGTCAGAGGCGCTGAAGGCGTTGTCACCGGCGCATCGCGAGATCCTGAACGAGACGATCCTGCGGGACCGGTCGGTCAACGACGCCGCCGCGGCCCTCGGCATCCCGGTGGGCACCGTGAAGTCACGGATCTACTACGCGGTCCGCGCGCTGCGGGTCGCGCTGGAGGAGCGGGGGGTGACGGCGTGACCGCGGGAGTCGAGCACACCGACGTGGGCGCCTACGCGCTCGGCCTGCTGGAGGAGGACGACCGGCTGGCCTTCGAGTCCCACCTGCGCATTTGCCCCTCCTGCCGCTTCGAGCTGTCGGACCTGGCGGGGGTCGCCGACGTGCTGCACGGCCTCGGCCCGCTGGAGGACGCCGGCCCTCCTCCCCGTGAGGGGCAGGCCGGCGTGGTCGACCTGCTCCGCCGCAAGAAGGCGGCCGACCGGCGGGCCCGCAGGGCGACGTTCCTGCTCGGGATGGCGGCGGCGGTCGCGCTGGCGGCCGGCGGGCTGACCGTCGGCACGCAGCTCACCGGCGGCGGCGACCCGCCGCAGGCGATGGCGGGACGCGCCGACCACATGGGCCCGGCCGAGCAGTTCTACGCCGACGGCACGCCGATCGCGGGCAAGGGCGTCGGCGGGGTGTCGGGCGGGCTGGTGGTGGAGTCGAAGGGCTGGGGCACGCACGCGGCCCTCAAGCTGTCGGGGGTGAAGGGGCCGCTGGAGTGCGAGCTGGTGTCGGTGGGCAAGTCGGGCGAGCGGCGGGTGATGACCGGGTGGTCGGTGCCGGCGCCGGGTTACGGCGTGCCGGGCTCGCCGGCCCCGCTCTACATGCACGGCGGCAGCGCGACGCCGCTGGCGGAGATCGACCGCTTCGAGGTGGTCACCAGGACGGGCACGACCCTGCTCACCGTCAGGACCTGAGGTCGCGGCCCCTGCCTGAGGCCCTTCCGCCGTCGGCGGGAGGGCCTCGCCGCGTTCAGCGGGACGCGCGGTCGGCGGTGACGACGGCGTCGAGCAGGCCGGGGAACGCCTGGTCGAGCTCGGCCCTGCGCAGGGTGTTCAGGCGGGAGGTGCCGGCGTAGTGCTGCCGGATGAGGCCGGCCTCGCGCAGCACCCGGAAGTGGTGGGTGGCGGTGGACTTGCTCACCGAGATGTCGAACCCGCCGCAGCTGATGTCGCCGGCGGCGGCGTCGAGCTGGGTGACGATGCTGCGCCGGACCGGGTCGACGAGGGCTTCGAGAACCTGCTGCAGGGTGACTTCGCGCAGGTCGGGGTGGTCCGGGATGCGGTCGGCGTCCATGGGTCCATAGTACGACATCCATCGAAGTTTGACGGCGATCGTACTTTGGCGGTTGAATGGCGGCCTCTGACGCGGAAGGACGATGTGATGACCAGGACGGTGCTGTTCCACGAGCTCGGCGGGCCCGAGGTGCTGGAGCTGGCGGACGTGGCGGCCGGCGAGCCGGGGCCGGGCGAGGTGCGCATCCGCGTGGACGCGATCGGCCTCAACCGGGCCGAGGCGCTGTTCCGCAGCGGCCACTACATCGAGCCCGTCCGGCGTTTCCCCGCCCGGCTGGGCACCGAGGCCGCCGGGATGGTCGAGGCGGTGGGCGAGGGCGTCACCGGGTTGCGGTCCGGCCAGCCGGTGAGCACGGTGCCGGCGTTCTCGCAGAACGACTACGGCGTGTACGCCGGGCGGGCGGTCGTCCCGGCGGCGGCGGTGCTGCCCCGCCCCGAGGGCGTGGACCCGGTGGCGGGCGCGGCCGTGTGGATGCCGTACGTGACGGCCTACGGCGCGCTGGTGGAGGTGGGCGGGATGCGTCCGGGGGACACGGTGGTGCTGAACGCCGCCTCCAGCAGCGTGGGCCTGGCCGCCATCCGGGTCGCCGACCGGATGGGCGCCACGCCGATCGCGCTCACCCGCACCGCGGCCAAGAGGGAGGCCCTGCTCAAGGAGGGCGCCGCCGAGGTGATCGTCACCGAGGAGGAGGACGTGACCGAGCGGGTGCTGGCGGCCACGGGCGGGCGCGGCGCGGAGTTCGTCTTCGACGCCGTGGCCGGGCCGGGCGTGACGGACCTGGCCAGGGTGGTCGCCCCCGAGGGGCTGCTGCTGGTGTACGGCGCGCTGAGCGGCGAGCCGACGCCGTATCCGGGGATCGACCTCGGCATGCCGGCGCTGAACATGCGGACGTACACGATGCACGAGACGACACGGGTGCCCGAACGGCTGCGGCGGGCGGCGGCGTTCGTGGCGTCGGGGCTGCGCTCGGGGGCGTTCCGGGCGGTGGTGGACCGCACGTTCGACCTGGAGGAGATCGTGCAGGCCCACCGGCACCTGGAGTCGAACGCGCAGTTCGGCAAGATCGTGGTGACGGTGCGGCACTGACCGTCCGGCCGCCCGCCGCGAGGGGCGGGACGGGCCGGACGGGCGGGCCGCGGGATCAGGACAGGCCGGGGGCGGGGAACTGGGCGGTCAGCTCGCTGACCTCGTGGTGGACGCGGGTGATGACGTCCTCGGCGTCGCCCTTGGCCAGGGCCGTGACGACCTCGTCCATCCAGGCGCCGATCTGCCGCATCTCGGCCTCGCCCATGCCGCGCGAGGTGACCGACGGGGTGCCGATGCGGATGCCCGACGGGTCGAACGGCTTGCGGGTGTCGAACGGCACCGCGTTGTAGTTGGTCTCCAGGCCGGCCCGGTCGAGCGCCTGGGCTGCGGGCTTGCCGCCGATGCCCTTGGGCGTCAGGTCGAGCAGGATCAGGTGGTTGTCGGTGCCGCCGGAGACCAGGTCGAAGCCCCGGCTGGACAGCTCGTCGGCCAAGACCTTGGCGTTGGCGACGACCTGGTGGGCGTAGTCGCGGAAGGACGGCTGGGCGGCCTCGTGCAGCGCGACGGCGATGGCGGCGGTGGTGTGGTTGTGGGGGCCGCCCTGGAGGCCGGGGAAGACGGCCTTGTTGAGCGCGGTGGCGTGCTCGTCGCTGGTGGCCATGAGCATGGCGCCGCGCGGGCCGCGCAGCGTCTTGTGGGTGGTCGTGGAGATCACGTCGGCGTGCCCCACCGGGGACGGGTGGGCGCCGCCCGCGACCAGGCCGGCGATGTGCGCGATGTCGGCCGCGAGCACGGCGCCGACCTCGCGGGCGATGGAGGCGAAGCCCTCGAAGTCGATCGTGCGCGGGATCGCGGTGCCGCCGCAGAAGATCAGCTTCGGCCGGTGCTCCAGGGCCAGCTCGCGGACCTCGTCGAGGTCGACGCGGCCGGTGTCGCGGCGCACGCCGTAACGGACCGGGTTGAACCACTTGCCGGTGGCCGAGACCGACCAGCCGTGGGTCAGGTGGCCGCCGAACGGCAGGCCCATGCCGAGCACGGTGTCGCCGGGCTGCAGGAAGGCCAGGTAGACGGCCAGGTTGGCGGGCGAGCCCGAGTACGGCTGGACGTTGGCGTGGTTGACGCCGAACACGGCCTTGGCCCGCTCGATCGCCAGCGTCTCGATCTGGTCGATGACCTGCTGGCCCTCGTAGTAGCGCTTGCCCGCGTAGCCCTCGGAGTACTTGTTGGTCAGCACCGTGCCGGTCGCCTCGAGCACGGCCTTGGACACGTAGTTCTCGGACGCGATCAGCTTGACGGTGTCGGCCTGGCGGCGCTCCTCCGCCTTGATGAGCTCGGCGAGCTGCGGGTCGGCGCTAGCAAGAGAACTCATGACTCCCCTGTCGTCATTGACAATTGGCGAAGACCCAGGCGCTCGGCCTCCGCTCCCGGTTGATTCGCTCCCTGGTGGTCGATCCCACCGAATGCGCCAGTCGCGTCGCCCTAGACGATAGCGGATGCGCAACCGGCCGCTCGTCCCGCTACTTGGTCCGGCTCACACCCGGCCAGAGCCGGTCGACCTCGGCGTTGAGGATGGCTCCGATGAGGACGGCCAGGGCGGTGATGTACAACCACAGCAGCAGCGCGATCGGGGCGGCCAGGGAGCCGTAGACGGACACGGGCGAGAACCAGGCCGCCAGCACCGCCCGCAGCACGGCGGCGCACACGATCCACAGGAACAGGGCCAGGATCGCGCCGGGCAGCTCCCGGTACCACTTCGTCCGCACCGGCACGCTGACGTGGTAGAGCACGGTGAGGAACAGCACCGAGCCGCTGATCACGACGGGCCAGTAGAGGATGTCGATGAGGATGCCGTACTCGCCGGGGAGCGCGTCCTTGAGCAGGGTGGGGCCGATGACCAGGATCGGCATGACGATGATGCCGATGATCAGGCCGACGACGTAGAGGCCGAACGACATCAGCCGGGTGCGGATGATGCCGCGCTCCTCCCCCAGCCCGTACGCGACCGAGATGAGGTCGACGTAGACGTAGAGCGCCCGCGAGCCCGACCACAGCGACAGCAGGAAGCCCAGCGAGATGATGGACACCTTGTTGGCGTCGTCCCTGAGCACGTCGGTGATGAGCGGGTTGATCACCTTCTTGACGGCGTCGTCGGTGAACAGCAGCCCGGCCTGCTCGATCACCCAGCTCTTGACCTCGTTGACGACGCCGCCGCCGAGCCAGGTGCCGAGCTTGCCCAGCACGCCGATCAGGCCCAGCACGAACGGCGGCAGCGACAGCAGCGCGAAGAAAGCGGCCTCGCCGGCCAGGCCGGTGACCCGGTAGTTGACACCGGCGTTCGTGGCCGCGCGCACGATCGCCCACGCATTGGTGTCGAGCACCCAGTTCAGCCTGGCCCGGGCGTTCGAGGCGAGCCGCCTCCTGGACCGGGAAGGCGCATTGGTGGACGTCATGGCACCCAACGGTATTTCGCAGTGACTCTCCGGGACAGCTTACGTCCCGGCTCCTGCCCTAGTCGTTGTCCACGATGCGCGCGCCCAGCGGGAGGAGGGAGACGGGGATCAGCTTGAGGTTCGCGATGCCCAGGGGGATGCCGATGATGGAGATGAACAGCGGGATCGAGGTGACGACGTGCCCGATCGCCAGCCAGATGCCCGCGACCACGCACTAGATGATGTTGCCGATGAGGGAGAAGACGCCGGCGTCGGGATCGCGCACGACCGTACGGCCGAACGGCCACAGAGCGTAGGCGGCGATCCTGAACGAGGCGATGCCGAACGGGATGGTGACGATGAGGACGCAGCAGATGATCCCGGCCACGGCGTAGCCGATCGCCAGCCAGATCCCGGCGAACACGAGCCAGATGACGTTCAGAATGGTCCGCATGCTCACAGCATGTCACCGGCCGTGCCGCCGACGTCATCCGGTACGACCCTGAACTTACCCTGACCGGGGCGGCCGCCCCGGCCCCGGCGGCCCCGCGAAGGCCTGGGCGATCTCCATCCAGGCGCGGGCGGGCTCGCCGGCCGGCTCCAGGGCCGTGTCCGACAGGTGCACGCGCTGGGTGACGAGCAGGCAGAAGTCGAGCATCGGCCCGCGCACGGCGGCGGGCGCGTCCGCGGGCCCGGCGGTCCACAGGTCACCGCCGGGGGTCCTGAGCTCGACGCGCACCGGCCCGGCGGGCTCGGGCAGGCCGCGGACGGCGAAGCTGTAGGGCCGGGCGCGGACGCCGAGCAGGGCCACGTGCCGCAGGCGTTCGGTGGGCTCCCTGGCGACGCCGAGCGCGTCGGCCACGTCCTGGCCGTGGGCCCAGGTCTCCATCAGGCGCGCGGTGACGAAGGACGCGCCCGACATCGCCGGCCCGAACCACGGCACCCGCACGCGCGCGCCGAGCGTCGCGAACGCCGCCAGCGACCGGTCTCGGGACGTGCGGAACCAGGCGTGCAGTTCGCCCGGCGGCAGGCCGCGCGCGGCCTCGGCGAGGTCGTCCACCGAGCCGGCCCGCGCGGCCAGGGCCCGGAAGCCGTCCGGGTCGGTGACCGACACCACGGCGGCGTCGTCGAACCAGGCCAGGTGGCTCACCTGGTCGCACACCGCCCAGCCCGCGGCGGGCGTGGGCGTCTCCCAGCCGGCGGGGCGCAGCGGCGCCAGCAGCGCCTCCAGGGAATCGGTCTCGGCCCGGAGGTCGGCCAGCAGTCCGGCCATGAGGTCCACGCGCGCCAGCCTAACCCGAACAACGTTCTGGGAGAATAATCGAGACGTGATCTGCGAGAGCTGCAAGGACAAGCGTCACGACGACTGCCGCGGCGGCTCCTGGTGCGACTGCCAGCACCAGAGCGAGGAACGGCCGCAGGAGTCGCCGCTCGACTGGCCGCGCCAGGGTTAGGGCCCGCTGAGTCCAGACTCTGGACCCCGTCTTGGACATCCGGGATCTCCGGAGTATCTTCAAGGTATGCCAGCGGACCCCATGCTCGTCGGTCGACGCCACGTCGACCTTCAGCGTGTCCGCAGTGCCATCTGTTGCGACGCCCGCTAACTCATCTTCTCCACCGCAGAGCGCGTCGCACCCACCTGAACCCCTGCACTCGACGACGAGGCAGGAGGAACGCTGCGCGCGCCCACAAAACGAAGGACGCGCAATGAGCACCCCTGCCAGCCGGCATCACAAGCGCCCGCGCGGCGAGGGCCAATGGGCCCTCGGTTACCGGGAACCGCTGAACAAGAACGAAGAGAACAAGAAGAACGACGACGGGCTCAACGTCCGCCAGCGCATCATCGACGTCTACGCCAAGCGCGGCTTCGACTCGATCGACCCCGCCGACCTGCGCGGGCGGATGCGCTGGTACGGCCTCTACACCCAGCGCAAGCCCGGCATCGACGGCGGCAAGACCGCGGTCCTGGAGCCGGAGGAGCTCGACGACCGCTACTTCATGCTCCGCGTGCGCATCGACGGCGGCCAGCTCGACCTGCGCCAGCTCCGCACGATCGCCGACATCGCCAACGAGTACGCGCGCGGCACGGCCGACCTCACCGACCGGCAGAACATCCAGCTCCACTGGATCGAGATCGAGTCGGTGCCCGACATCTGGGAGCGCCTGGAGGCCGTGGGCCTGTCCACCACCGAGGCGTGCGGCGACACCCCGCGGGTGATCCTGGGCTGCCCGCTGGCCGGCATCGACGCCGAGGAGGTGCTGGACGCCACCGACGACATCCACTCGATCAACCGGCAGTTCATCGGCAACCCCGAGTACTCCAACCTGCCGCGCAAGTTCAAGAGCGCGCTGAGCGGCTGCCCGGCCCACTGCACGGTGCACGAGATCAACGACGTCGCCTTCGTCGGCGTCGTCAACGAGCACGGCGAGGCGGGCTACGACCTGTGGGTCGGCGGCGGCCTGTCCACCAACCCGATGCTGGCCAAGCGCCTCGGCGTCTTCGTCAGCCCCGACCGGGTCGACGACGTGTACGCGGGCGTGATCGGCATCTTCCGCGACTACGGCTACCGGCGGCTGCGGCACAGGGCCCGGCTGAAGTTCCTGGTCAACGACTGGGGCGTGGAGAAGTTCCGCGAGGTGCTGGAGACCGAGTACGTCAAGGAGAGCCTGCCCGACGGCCCGGCGCCCACTCTGCCGCGCGGCAGCCGCCGCGACCACGTGGGCGTCTACCCGCAGAAGGACGGCAACTTCTACGTGGGCTTCGCGCCCAAGGTGGGCCGCCTCGACGGCGACAAGCTCAACGTGATCGCCGACATCGCCGAGCGGCACGGCTCCGGCCGGGTGCGCACCACCGTCGAGCAGAAGATGGTCGTCCTCGACGTCGCGCCGGACCGGGTGGAGTCCATCGTGGCCGAGCTGGAGGCCAACGACCTGCAGGTCAACCCCTCCACGTTCCGCCGCCAGACGATGGCCTGCACCGGCATCGAGTACTGCAAGCTCGCCATCGTCGAGACCAAGGCCACCGCCGCGCACCTGATCGACGAGCTGGAGCGGCGGCTGCCCGACTTCGAGCAGCCGCTCACCATCAACGTCAACGGCTGCCCCAACTCCTGCGCCCGCATCCAGGTCGCCGACATCGGCCTGAAGGGCCAGCTCGTCGTGGACGAGAACGGCGACCAGGTCGAGGGCTACCAGATCCACCTGGGCGGCTCGCTCGGCGTCGACTCCGGCTTCGGCCGCAAGGTGCGCGGCCTGAAGACCACCGCCAAGGCCCTGCCCGACTACGTCGAGCGCGTGGTGAGCAACTACGACGCCCAGAAGAAGGAAGGCGAGTCCTTCGCCGGCTGGGTGCAGCGCGCGGACGAGGCGGACCTGAAATGACCACGCGAGCGGTCCCCTTCCACTGCCCGTACTGCGGCGACGAGGACCTGGAGCCCTACGAGGGGGACGGCGGCTGGTACTGCCGCGCCTGCGCCCGCGCCTTCAAACTGAAGTTTCTCGGAATCGGAGTGAAGATATGACGCTCGTCGACATCGAGGTGGGTTTGCGAGATCAGCGTGGCACGCTCGACCTGCAGGACATCGTCGAGTCCGCCGCCACGTTCCTTGAGGGCGCCCCGGCCCGGGAGATCATCCGGTGGGCCGCGGCGACGTTCGGCGACCGGTTGTGCCTGACGTCCTCCATGAGCGACGCCTTGCTCATCGACCTGGTGAGCCGGGTCAAACCGGGCGTGGACGTGCTGTTCATCGACACCGGCTACCACTTCGCCGAGACGATCGGCACCCGTGACGCGGTGCGGCAGGTCTATGACGTCAACGTGATCGACATCAAGCCGTCCAGGACGGTCCAGGAGCAGGATCGCGACCTCGGGCCGCGCCTGTTCGGCCGCAACCCGGACCTGTGCTGCTACCTGCGCAAGGTCGAGCCGCTCAACCGGGCGCTGGAGCCGTACCTGGCGTGGATCTCCGGCATTCGCCGGGACGAGTCGTCCAGCCGTACCAGCACCAAGGTCGTCGAGTGGGACGCCAAGCGCCAGATGGTGAAGGTCAACCCGATCGCCGCCTGGACGCAGGAGGACGTCGACAACTACATCGCCGACAACGGGGTGCTGATCAACCCGTTGCACTACGACAACTACCCCTCGATCGGCTGCGCGCCGTGCACGCGCCAGGTCGCCGAGGGCGAGGACCCGCGCAGCGGCCGCTGGGCGGGGCTGGGGAAGGTCGAATGCGGCATTCACCTGTGATCCCCGGCAGGGGCCGCGTCCCGTTGGCAGGCGGGCCGGCCCCCGGGCGCGTGCCACTGGTGGCGGTCGCGCACGGGTCGCGCGACCCGCGTGCCGCCGCCACCGTGGCCGCGCTGCTGGACCGCGTGCGCCTGGCGCGTCCCGACGTGCCGGTGCGGGTGGCCTACCTCGACCACTGCGCGCCCACGCTGGGGCAGGCGCTCGACGGGCTGGGTGAAGCCGTGGTGCTGCCGCTGCTGCTCACCGAGGCCTACCACAGCCGGGTCGACCTGCCGGCCGCGCTCAACGAGGCCCGCGCGCGCGATCCACGCCTGCGGGTCCGCTACGGCACGACGCTCGGGCCGCACCCGCTGCTGCTGCCGGCGCTGGAGCGGCGGCTGGCGGAGGTGGGCGTGCCGGCCGGTGACCCGGAGACGGCGGTCGTGCTGGTCTCGGCCGGGTCGAGCGACGCCAGCGCCAACGAGGTGATCGCCGGGATGGCCCGCGCCTGGCGGCGCGCCGGCTGGTGGACGGTGACCGCGGCCTATGCCTCGGCCGCCGGCCCGACGCCCGGGGAGGCCGTCGCGCGGCTCAGGGCGGCGGGCGCGCCCCGCGTGGCCGTCGCCCCCTACCTGCTGGCTCCCGGTTTCTTCGCCGACCGCATCCGCCGGGTCACCGCCCCGGCCGTCTGCGCCGACGTGCTCGGCCCGGCGCCCGAGCTGGTGGACGTGCTGCTCGAACGGTACGACGCGGCCCTGCGCGAGCGCGTGCCGGTGGCCGGCTGAGCCCTCAACACTGGGCCCTCAGCACTGGGCCCTCAGCACTGGGCCCTCAGCACTGGGCCTTGATCTCACCGGTCTTCGGGTCGACCCTGACCACGTCCGTCCGGCACGACCGGGTGCGGGCGTCGGCCAGGATCAGCCGCCAGTCGGCGGGATAGGAGGCGGTCCAGGCCAGCAGCTCGTCGGCGCGCTCGCCCGTCATCGTGCCCGTGCCCGCGTCCGAGAGCTTCACCATGGCGGCGCTCAGCTCGTTCAGGCCGTCGCGGGCCATGCCCTCGCCGAACCATCCGGGCGGCTGCCTCACCGTGGGACCGCACGGGCCGGCGGCGACCAGGTCTCCGTTGAGCCAGATGAGGCCGTACCCGCCGGGCGGGCAGGTGAGGGCGAAGGACAGCTTCTCGGCCTTCGCGGCGAACGTGAACGTCTCCCGCCTGCCCCCCTTGGTGTAGCCGTGGAAGAGCGGCGGCGTCGGCTGGGCGCGCGTCGGCGCGGGCTGGGCCAGGGCGCCGGCCCACACGTCCCCGGCGGCGGGGGCGGTGGCGGGAACGGGCCGGGCGTCCGCGGTGAGCACCGTGACGGCCGTGACCGTCAGGGCCGCCGCCGCCACCGAGGCCGCCGCGCGGCCCCGGCGCCGCCGGATGCGGCGGACGCGGGCGTCCACGTCGGCCAGTCGTACCCCGCCCGGGGGCGCGCCGGCGGTGTCGTCGTCGAGCAGGTCGCGCAGGTCGCGCAGTCGCTGTTCTGTCATGGTTCAGCTCCCCGTCTCCGCCGCGGCCCTGGCCGCGGGGTCGAGCCGCAGCTTGGCCAGCGCGCGGCTGGCCTGGCTGCGTACGGTGGACACCGAACAGCCCACGATCTCGGCTATGGCCTCGTCGGGCAGGTCCTCGAAGTACCGCAGCACGACCACGGCCCGCTGCTTGGCCGGGAGCGCGGCCAGGGCGGCCCTGAGCGCGTCCCGGGTGCCGAGCCCGGCCGTGTCGTCCCGGTCCTGGGGGCGGTCCGGGAGCTCGCCCGTGGCCACCTCGCCCCGCCAGCGCCGCCGCCACCAGGAGGCGTGCGTGTTGGTGAGGATGCGGTAGACGTACGGGTCGGGGTTCGCGCCGACCCGCCGCCAGGCCAGCCAGGCCCTGGCCAGCGCGGTCTGCGTCAGGTCTTCCGCCGTGGCCCAGTCGCGGCACAGCAGGTACGCCGTCCTGAGCAGGCGGGCCGAGCGCTGCTCGACGTAGCGCTCGAAGTCGGCACGATCCCGCATCGAGGGGTCCTCACTGTCCGGTGATGTTCACCGATCACTACGCCGAAGGCCCCCGCCCGCGTTGCACGGCCTCAGTAATCCCGATGGTCGCGGCGGCGGTCGCGGCGGTCGCGCTCCAGGGCACGGTGCTCGTCGCGGATCTGCCGGCCGACCTCGCGGGCGTCGTCGCGCATCTGGCGGCCGATCTCGCGCCAGTCGTCGCCGTGCAGCGCCCGCCAGTGCTCCCGCCAGGCGGCCAGGCCGCGCTTGAGCGGCTGGGCGCGGGAGTCGCCGAGCACCTTGACGTCGCCCATCACGGCGTAGGCGCGCACCCGGATCACCGGCACGTTCATGCCGGGGGCCGCCTCCAGCACGTCGACCTTCTTGTCGCCCATCACGGCGACGCCGTCGAGGTCGACGTTCACGCCGTCGGGCACGATGATCTTGACGTCGCCCATCACGGACACCGCCGTGACGTCGACCACGTCCGTGCGCACCTCGGCCTCGCGCAGGTCGAGCAGCACGTCGCCCATGACGGCGACCGCGCCGAGCTCCTGGTCGATGCGCCAGGTGCCGCGCCGCTTGGTGTCGCCCATGATGCCGACGAACCAGCGCCGCTTGCCGCCCGCGCGGGCCGGGGCGGGCGTGGGCGCGGGCCCCCCGCCCACGGGCAGGTCCTGGGTGAGCAGGGCGAGCTCGGCGTGCGTGGTCGCGGTGTAGGCGGCCTCGGTACGGTCGGTCAGCTCGGCGAGCGTGAGCCGGCCCTCGACCGAGGCGACACGGAGCTGTTCCACGACGGCCTCGCGCTCGGCGTCCGACGCGCGCACCTCACCCGGATCTGTCATAGACGCAACATATCGCGTCTTGGGCCGGTTGGGGCTCCTCCCCTGGGAGGAACATCCGTACACCCTTGGATGGGCTCCGCTGCCCCGGGGCCGCCCCTCAGCGTGCTCCGGCGACCGCGGGCTGCGAAGACGCTAGGGTCCTGTCATGCATGAGGAACAGCTCTATCGCGCGGCGTTGAACGGCGAGACCGAGACCGTGGGCAAGCTGCTCACCGGCGGCGCCGACCCCAACAAGGCCAGCGAGGGCGAGGAGGCCGGGCTGCCGCTCTGCGCGGCCGCCGCCTGGGACCGCGTCGAGGTCGCCGAGGCGCTGCTGGCGGCCGGGGCCGACGTCAACGGCCGTGAGGCCGGCGGCTGGACCGCGTTGCTGTGGGCCGCCGCCAACGGCCACGCCGCGACCGCGGGCGTGCTGATCGAGGCCGGCGCCGAGGTCGACGCGGCCAACGACGACGGCGACACGCCGCTCACGCTGGCGGCCAGGCGCGGGGCGCTGGGCGTGGTCCAGACGCTGCTGGAGGCGGGCGCCGACCACGAGAAGTTCGACGGCGACGGCGACAGCCCGCTCGACATCGCGGCCGACTGGGTGGGCGTGCACCTGGAGTCCGCGCTGCTCGACCAGATCGCCCAGGAGGGCTGGGAGTACGTCGTCGGCCGCCAGTACGCCAAGGACGGCACCGAGCTGGTCACCGTGGCCGGCCGCTCCCCCGACGGCTCGCAGACCGAGCAGGTGCAGGCCCAGCGGGGCCACGCCGCCGTGGCGACCGTCCTGGAGGACGCGGCGGGCGTCTACACGCCGGTCGACCAGCTCGTCGCCAGGGCCGTCGCCCACCGCGACGTCGACGAGGACGCGGAGACCTGGTGGATCGTGGCCGACTCGCTCGGCCGGCGGGCCGACGACGAGACGTACGAGGCCCTGGCCCGGCTGTGCGTGAGCGAGGACGCACGTGAGCGGGAGTTCGGGGTCGACGCGATCGCCCAGTTCGGGTTCGCCGACGGCGAGAAGCCCTACCTCGACCGCACGCTCGCGCTGCTGCAGAAGATGGTGACCACCGAGGGCAACCCGCAGGTGCTGCGCTCGGTGCTGGCCGCGCTCGGGCACCAGGGCGACCCGCGCGCGCTGCCCGCCGTCCTCGACATCGTCGGCCGGCCGGGCCACAAGCGCACGATGACGGACGCCATCGCGCTGGCCGACGTCCTGCCCGCCGACCACGAGGAGGGCCTGTCGCTGCTCATCGAGATGTCCCGGGACGAGGAGGCCGAGATCCGCGACTGGGCCACGGCCGGGCTGGCCGGGCTGTCGGCGGACACGCCCCGCATCCGGGAGGCGCTGGCCGACCGGCTGGGCGACGCCGACCTGCGCACGGTGGCCGAGGCGGCGCGGGGGCTCGCGGCGCGCGGCGACGAGCGGGCCGGGCAGGGCGTCCGGCGGGTGCTGGAGGAGAGCGACGACGACTACGCCAGAGACCTCGTCACGGGGATCGGCGCGGAGTGACCCTGTCGCCCCCGGCGGCCGCCCGCTGGGCGGGGCCGCCGGGGGCGCGGGTCCTGGCCCTGGAGCAGGGGCCGCCCGCCCACCCGGTCAGTCCGACAGGGCGGTGCGGAGCTGGTTCAGCACGGCGCGCAGGATGCGGGAGACGTGCATCTGCGAGATGCCGAACTCGGCGGCGATCTCCGACTGGGTCATGTTGCCGTAGAAGCGCATCAGCAGGATGTTGCGCTCCCGCGAGGGCAGGGCGTCGATGAGCGGCTTGACGGAGTACTTGCCGAGCAGCGTGTCCAGCGACTCGTCCTGCGAGGGCAGGAAGTCGCCGAGGTCGGCGCCGTCGTTGTCGCCGCCGACGGGGGCGTCCAGCGACAGGGCGCTGTAGGCGGTCGAGGCGTCCAGGGTGAGCAGGACGTCCTCCTCGGTGATGTTCATGTGCGCGGCGAGCTCGGAGACGGTGGGCGAGTGGCCGAGCGTCTGGGTGAGGTCGGCCGTGGCCTTGTTGAGCTCCAGCCGGCGCTCCTGGTAGACGCGCGGCACCTTGACGGCCCAGGTGCGGTCGCGGAAGTGCCGCTTGACCTCGCCGACCATCGTGATCATGGCGTAGCCGCGGAACTCGTGGCCGAGCTCGGGGTCGAAGCCGTTGATCGCCTTCATCAGGCCGACGTAGGCGGCCTGGCGCAGGTCCTCCATCGGCTCGCGCTGGTGGCGGTAGCGACGGGTGACCTCGGTGACGAGGGAGTCGTACATGGTGACGACGCGCTCACGGATGCGGGCCTTGTTCTCGTCCGAGGCTTCCGGCCTGTTCATCTCAGCCAGAAGCTGTTCGGCGGTCATTTCGTCGAGTGCGATATCCAGGACGGCCATCTGAGTAGCTCCATATGCCCGAAGGCGGCCCTGTCCATGGAAAAAGCCCAGGCAGAGGCACGCCACGTTTGAACGTGAGGTGAAGCCCTCTGCTGGACTTCGGATCAAAGGATTCCCTATGGATCCCGATTTATCACCTTATATTAGGTCACGAATCGATCACAGCTTACCCGCTCACGGTCCCGACAGGGCGGGAGCCGTGGTCAGGACGTCGCGGGCCAGCGCGAGGTCGCCCGTCAGCTCGGCGGGGAAGGCGTCCGGCTCGCCCCTGCCGCCCAGCAGGAAGCAGAACGCGACCACGTCCGCCGTCAGATGGGCGTCCGGCGTGCCCGGGACGGTGTCGGTGACGCCGAGCGGGATGCGCCAGTCGCCGCCGCCCGCGCCGGTGAGGGTGAGCCGGAGGGTGCGGCCGGAGCCGTCCAGGCCGGACAGGAGCATCGTCCAGGGCAGCAGGCGGGCGCACAGGTCGGCCGTGGGGCTGATGTGCTCGGGCACCGGGTCGGGCAGGCGCACCCCGGCCGTCGTGGCGGCGTCGGCGGCGTGCACCCACGTCTCCAGGCTCCTGGCCAGGACGTGGTCGCGCACGACCGTCTCCATGCCGTCCACCGTGGCCGGCGTGGCCGGGTCGAGGCCGCCCAGGTGGCGGCAGAGGGCGTCGGCCTGGGCCCGCCAGTCGCGCCTGGTCTGCTCGGGGCTGCGGGCCCGCTCGTACGCCTGCACGTCCGCCGTGCGGCCGGCCGCGTCCCGGGCGGCCATCGGCGGACCGAGGACGGGCGCGCCGACGGAGGCGGCCAGCAGGCCGTCCTTGGCGGCCAGGTGGGCCACGAGCTCCTGGAGCGTCCAGCCCTCGACGATGACGCGCGCCCAGTCGTCGTCCACGGCCGAGGCCAGCAGCGCGTCCATGGCGGCGACGCGGCCGGCGTACGGCAGCGCCCACTCGGCGGTCGGCGCCGCGGGGCGGCGGCGGGCCCTGGCCCCGGCCAGGAGCTGCGGGCGCAGGGAACGGACCGGCACCACCGGGTCCTCCATCAACGCGTCCAGAAACAGGCGCTCGACAGGATCCATCACACTTCTTCCTCCGCCAGCGCGTCGGCCAGGCGCCGCAGCGCCAGCCGGATGCGCGACTTGGCCGTGCCCTCGGGCACGCCCAGTTCCTCGCTCACCTGCCGGTACGTCCGGCCGCCGAAGTAGGCCAGCTCCACCGGCCGGCGCAACCCCTCGGGCAACGACGTCACCGCCTGCCGCACGCGCTCGGCCTCCTCGGCGGCGAGCACGGCCTCCTCCAGCCGCGCGGGCTCGCGCTCGAACAGCCTCGGCCCGAGCGCGGAGACCCGGCGGCGCTCCTCGGCGCGTACGTGGTCGACCGCGCGGCGGTGGGCGATCGTGGCCAGCCAGGCGCGCAGCGTGCCGCGTCCGGGGTCGTAGGCCAGCGGGCGCTCCCAGAACACCAGGAACACCTCCTGCGTGATGTCCTCGGCGATCACGCGGTCCCTGGTGACCCGTAAGGAGAGCCCGAAGATCAGTGCGGACAGCCGATCGTAGACCTCCCCCAGCGCCGACTCGTCGCCGCCGACCACCCGCTGGTGCAGCAGGCGGTCGTCGTACGGTGCCTCCACTGGCACCACACTCCCGTGGTCCGGACCAAGGCGGGCGGGTGCGCCGCGACCCGAGCATGTCATCATTCGCCGGAAATGTTGAGGCGGCCGCCACCGGCTTCCCGGCCCCGCGATAGTGTCGAACGGACGACGACCGGAGGGATCACCCGTCATGGCCACCACCCGCACCGCCACCACGCACTGGAAGGGCGCCCTGCTCAACGGCTCGGGCACCGTCTCGCTGGACAGCTCGGGCGTGGGCGCCTTCGAGGTCTCCTGGCCCTCCAGGGCCGAGACCGCGGGCGGCCGCACCTCGCCCGAGGAGCTCATCGCCGCCGCCCACTCCTCCTGCTTCGCCATGGCCCTGTCCCATGGGCTGGCCGGCGCGGGCACGCCGCCGGAGTCGCTGCGCACGAGCGCGGACGTGACGTTCCAGCCGGGCGAGGGCATCACGGGCATCGTGCTCACCGTGCAGGGGCACGTTCCGGGCATCTCGGCCGAGCAGTTCCAGGAGGCCGCGGCGACCGCGAAGGCGAACTGCCCGGTCAGCAAGGCGTTGGCGGGCACCACGATCACCCTGAAAGCCGAACTCCTCTAACAGGAACGCTTTCGCGTGCGACAATTGGGTCACATGCGCGAGGTCTGGCCGGGCGAACCCTATCCACTCGGCGGCACCTGGGACGGCGTCGGCACCAGCTTTGCCGTGTTCTCCGAGGTCGCCGAGCGGGTCGAGCTGTGCCTTTTTCACGATGACGACAGCGAGGAGCGGGTGCCGCTCCCGGAGGTCGACGGTTTCGTCTGGCACGGCTACCTGCCGGGGATCCAGCCGGGCCAGCGGTACGGCTACCGCGTCCACGGGCCGTACGAGCCGTCGCAGGGGCGTCGCTGCGACCCCTCCAAGCTGCTGCTCGACCCCTACGCCAAGGCCATCGACGGCGAGCTGACCTGGAACGAGGCGCTGTTCCCCTACTACTTCACCGATCCGTCGGTGCGCAACAGGGAGGACAGCGCCCCGTACATGCCGAAGAACGTGGTGATCAACCCGTTCTTCGAGTGGGGCAACGACCGGCCGCCGCGCATCCCCTACCACGAGACGGTGATCTACGAGGCGCACGTGCGGGGGCTGACCATGCGCCACCCGGGCGTGCCGCAGGACCTGCGCGGCACGTACGCCGGGGTCGGGCACCCGGCGATCATCGAGCACCTGCTGTCCATCGGGGTGACGGCGGTCGAGCTCATGCCGGTGCACCACTACGTGCCCGAGCACTTCCTGGTGGCCCGGGGGCTGACCAACTACTGGGGCTACAACACGATGGCCTACCTGGCCCCCCACGGCCGTTACTCCGGCTCGGGCACCCGCGGCCAGCAGGTGCTGGAGTTCAAGGCCATGGTGCGGGCGCTGCACGAGGCGGGCATCGAGGTCATCCTCGACGTGGTCTACAACCACACCGCCGAGGGCGACCACATGGGCCCCACGCTGGGCTTCCGGGGCATCGACAACGTCAACTACTACCGCCTGCACGACGGCGACCGGCGTTACTACCTCGACTACACCGGGTGCGGCAACTCGCTCAACGTGCGCTCGCCGCACGCGCTGCAGCTCATCATGGACTCGCTGCGCTACTGGGTGCTGGAGATGCACGTCGACGGCTTCCGCTTCGACCTGGCCTCGGCCCTGGCCAGGGAGCTGCACGACGTCGACCGGCTGAGCGCGTTCTTCGACCTCATCCAGCAGGACCCGGTGATCTCCCAGGTGAAGCTGATCGCCGAGCCCTGGGACGTGGGGCCGGGCGGCTACCAGGTCGGCAACTTCCCGCCGCTCTGGACCGAGTGGAACGGCAAGTACCGCGACATCGTGCGCGACTTCTGGCGGGGCACCAACTCCGCCCTCCCCGAGTTCGCCTCCCGCCTGACCGGCTCGGCCGACCTGTACGAGTCCTCCGGCCGCCGCCCGGTGGCCTCGATCAACTTCGTCACCTGCCACGACGGCTTCACCCTCACCGACCTGGTCTCCTACGACCACAAGCACAACGAGGCCAACGCCGAGGAGAACCGCGACGGCACCAACGACAACCGCTCCTGGAACTGCGGCGCCGAGGGCCCGGTGGAGGACCCGCACATCGTCGCCCTCCGCCGCCGCCAGCGCCGCAACTTCCTGACCACGCTGTTCCTGTCGCAGGGCGTGCCGATGCTCTCCCACGGCGACGAGATCGGCCGCACCCAGCGGGGCAACAACAACGCCTACTGCCAGGACAACGAGCTGGCCTGGATCGACTGGTCGATGCTGCACGCCGAGTCCGACCTGCTGGAGTTCGTCAAGGTGTTGTCGAAGCTGCGCCGCGAGCACCCGGTCTTCCAGCGCCGCCGCTTCTTCCACGGCCGCCACCCCGACAACGGCAAGCGCGACCTGGTCTGGCTGACCCCGGGCGGCAAGGAGATGACGGCCGGCGACTGGCACACCGGCTACGCCAAGTCGCTGATGGTCTACCTCAACGGCGAGGCCATCACCGAGCCCGGCCCGCGTGGCGAGCGGATCGTGGACGACTCCTTCCTCCTGCTCATCAACGCCCACCACGAGAACCTGTCGTTCACGCTGCCGGGGCCGGAGTTCGGGGCCGAGTGGCTGCCGGTGCTCGACACCTGTCACGACGTGGTGGAGGAGGCGTTCGGCGACGAGCGGTGGCGGGCGGGCGACCTGGTGGCGGTGACCGGCCGGTCGTTCCAGGTCCTGCGGCTGCCCAGGGAGCCGCAGACGCCCTAGCCGCCGTCCGTCAGAACACGCGGGCGATGCCGGCCGTGACGAGGAGCAGGGCGAACGTGGTCACCCCGGCCACGCCGTGCAGGACCACCGCGAGCACCGGGAAGCCGGTGGCCCGGCGCTGGTGGCGGCCGCCGCCGAGCCAGCGGGTGAACATCGTGAAGCCCAGCAGCGCGGCCACGGTGAGCCCGCAGAAGGCGATCCAGGCCAGCGGGGCGCTGCCGGTCAGCAGGTAGGCCACCCAGCAGGCCAGCGACGCGGCCGCGAGCGCCGGATGGGACAGCAGCAGCGTCACCGGGAAGCGGGTGACCTTGGCCTCCTGCCCGCGCAGGCCGCCGGCCGAGAGCCAGCGGTAGAGCAGGTAGACCCCGATCAGTGCGGCGATCGTCCATGTGACGGCGGTGAGCAGGCCCATGTCCCCTCCCGGCGAGTCCCTGCCGCCACCGTATGCAGACTCCTGGCCTTTCGTCCTTCAGTTACTCAAAAGTGCTGTCAGCCGCAAAACCTCCGGGGACGGTTTGTCGGTGGGGTGTGCCAAGGTAGAGGAGTGCGGCGCATCTATCCCGACTTTCAAGACAATCCGGACATCCCGCAGGCGTACGCCTACCCCGAGGGGCGGCCCTGGCTGCGGCTCAACATGGTGTCCAGCGCCGACGGCGCGGCGTGGCTGCAGGGGCGCTCGGGCGGGCTGTCGAGCAGGGGCGACAAGCGCATCTTCGCCGTCCTGCGCGGGTTGTCCGACGTGATCGTCGCGGGGGCGGCGACCGTCCGCACCGAGGGCTACGGCCCGGTCAAGCCGCGCGCCTCCTGGTCCTCGATCCGGGCCGGGCGTCCCGACGTGCCGCCGATCGCGGTGATCACCCGTAGCCTCGACCTCGACCTCGACGGCGAGCTGTTCACCGACGCGACCAACCCGACGATCGTGATCACCTGCGAGTCCGCGCCCGCAGAGCGCCGCAAGCTGGCCGGCCGGCGGTCCGACCTGATCATCGCCGGCGACGAGGGCGTCGACATGCGGCTGGCCGTGCGCGAGCTGCACGAGCGCGGCCTGACCCGCGTCCTGTGCGAGGGCGGCCCGCGCATCAACGCGCAGCTGTCGGCCGACGACCTCATCGACGAGTTGTGCCTGTCGGTGAGTCCCATGCTGGTCGCGGGCGGCGCGGCCCGCATACTGAACGGCGTGGCCGCGCAGGTCCCGCTTGACCTCCGCCAGGTCCTGGAAGAGGAGGGCGTCCTCTTCTGCAGATACACGAGGGAGCAGAGCCCATGACCGAGCAGCCCGTCGAAGAGCCGGAGCCGGTGCCCAACCTCCCGGTCCGGCCGCCCGTGCCGCCGATGCTGGCCAAGCCGGTCAAGGCCATGCCCAGGCAGGACGGCACCCTGTTCTACGAGCCCAAGTGGGACGGCTTCCGCTGCATCGTGTTCAGGGACGGCGACGAGGTCTACCTCGGCAGCCGCAACGAGCGTCCGTTCACCCGCTACTTCCCCGAGCTGGTCGAGGCGGTCAAGGCCGAGCTGCCCGGCAAGGTGGTGATCGACGGCGAGATCGTGCTGCCCCGGGGGGCGCAGCTCGACTTCGACGCCCTCCAGCAGCGCATCCATCCGGCCGCCTCGCGGGTCAAGCTGCTGTCGGAGCAGACACCGGCCCAGTTCATCGCCTTCGACCTGCTGGCGGTGGGCGACGAGTCGCTGATGGAGGAGCCGTTCTCCGAGCGGCGGCGGCGGCTGGAGGAGCTGTTCCCGCACAAGGGCGGGTCCGTCCGGCTGACGCCGGTCACCACCGCCGACGAGCAGGCCCGCGAATGGTTCGACACCTTCGAGGGGGCGGGGCTCGACGGCATCATCGTCAAGCCGGGCGACCAGCCGTACGTCCCCGACAAGCGCACGATGTTCAAGGTCAAGCACGAGCGCACGGCCGACGTGGTGATCTGCGGCTACCGCGAGCACAAGACCGGGCCCATCGTCGGCTCGCTGCTGCTCGGCCTCTACGGCGACGACGGCCGGCTGCATCACGTGGGCGTGGCGGCCTCCTTCCCCATGGCGCGCAGGGCCGAGCTGGTGGAGGAGCTCAAGCCGTACCTGGCGGAGCTGAGCGAGCACCCGTGGGGCCACTGGGCCGAGCAGGCCACGGCCAACGCCGGGCAGCCGGCGGCGGGGCCCGCGACCGGCGGGCAGCGGGTGCCGGGCGCGGTGTCGCGGTGGAACGCCAAGAAGGACCTGTCGTTCATCCCGCTCCGGCCCGAGCTGGTGATCGAGGTGGCCTACGACCAGATGGAGGGCGACCGCTTCCGGCACACGGCGCACTTCCGGCGGTGGCGGCCCGACCGCACGCCCGAGTCGTGCACGTACGAGCAGCTGGAGCGGCCGGTCAGCTACGATCTCGACGACATCCTCGCCCGTTAGGGGGCAAAGCGGTCTAGTCTCTCCGTTATGACCACCGGTGATGAGCTCAAGGCGGCCGTGTCCGCGCGGCGCGACCTCGGCCCCGACTTCGAGGACGCGCTGGTGGAGTCGTTCCTCGACAAGGTGGGCCAGGAGGTCGACCGGCGGGTCGACGAGCGCCTGGCCGGCACGGCCCCGCGCGCCAAGGCGCCTGCCAGGGGGTCGGACGGGCAGCGGCTGGCGCTGGCGATCGTCTCGCTCTCTCTGGGCACGCTGTCCACGGTCGCGCTCGCCTTCGCGGGCGGCGGGCGGATGATGGCGCTGATCCCGATCTGGGTCGGGATCATCATCGTGAACGTCGTCTTCAACAGCTCCCGGGAGAAGTAACCGCCTCCCGGGGGCGGGATTTCGGGTCAGGTCAGCCAGATGAGGCCGGCGAAACGGCCGCCTGGCTGTTCGCGGCGGTGGGAGTAGAGCTCGGCGGACTCGATGGTGCACCGCGCGTCGTGCCGCACGTCGGCGACGCCCGCCGCCCTGAGCTGGGACTCGATCCCGGCCCGCAGGTCGAGCGCCGGGGTTCCCCAGGACGTCGTGGACCTTGTGGGCGGCACCTTCGAGGCCACCTGTTCCCGCAGGTCCTCGGGCACCTCGTAGCAGCAGCCGCAGGCGCCGGGGCCGATCAGCGCGACCATCCGGCCGGGCCGGGCGCCCTTGGCGGCCATGGCCTCGAGCAGGGCGGTGGCCACGCCCGCCTCCGTGCCGGGACGCCCGGAGTGGGCGGCGCCGACCATGCGCGCCTCGGCGTCGGCCACCAGCACGGCCGGGCAGTCGGCGCCCAGCGAGGCGAGCGCCAGGCGCGGCTCGGTGGTGAACACGCCGTCGAGCGGCGGCGGGTCGTCGCCGAACGGCTCGCTCACGTACGCGACGTCGGCGCCGTGGACCTGGCGCATGTAGACGACGGCACGCACGCCCAGCTCGGCCGCCAGGCCCGCGCGGTTGGCCCGTACGGCCGCCGGGTCGTCGCCGACCATGCCGCCCAGGTTGCGTGAGCCGTACGGCGGGGCGCTGACCCCTCCGTGGCGGTCGGTGACGACGGCGTGCACTCCGGGGGCCAGCAGCATGCCCCGATCCTAGCCGGGCTGGGGCGAGGAGCCGGGGCCGCCCGGGGACGAGCCGTGCAGGATGGTGCCGGGCCGGCGGCCGAGCTCCAGGTACATGTTCACCTCGTCGAAGCGCCATTCGCCCACCTCGACCACGTTCGGCAGCCGCCCCCACTCGCGGAACCCGAGACTCTGGTACAGCGCGATCGCGCCGTGGTTGTTGCCGCGCGCCCGCAGCGTGAGCGTCTCGATGCCGGCCGCGCGGGCGTCGTCCGCGAGGCCGGACACGACCACCCGGCCGAGCCCGAGCCCGCGCGCCTGCGGGTGGGCCATGATCTTGCCGACCTCGGCGGAGTGCCGGAAGACCGCCTCCTGGCCGCGCCGCCACAGGCCCATGGCCTGGACCGTGCCGTCCACCGTGGCCAGGGCGAGCCGCCCCTCGCCCTTCGCGGCCATCGCGAGCGTGGCCTCCACCCAGGGGTCGGTCTCGTCCCTGGTGGGCGGCGCGAGGTAGCCGACCGCGCCGCCCACCTCGACGACGGCGTGCAGCACGCGGTGGACGGCGGCGAGCAGAGGTTCGTCGGCGGTTTCCGGCCAGGTCAGATCGATTTTCACGGAAGACCATTATGCCCCGATCCATCCAGGGCTGGCCCGCCCGCGACAAGCAAGCATATGCTTGGTCGCGTGCCTGACTACCGCAATCTCATCGGCGGCGAGCTGGTCCCCGCGGACCGGACGATGGACACCGTCAACCCCGCCACGGGCGAGGCGTGGGCCCGGATCCCGGCCAGTGGCGCACGCGAGGCCGAGGCCGCCGTGGCGGCGGCACGGGCGGCCTTCCCCGCCTGGTCGGCCATGCCTGCGCTGGGCCGGGCGCACTTCCTGCGCAAGGTGTCGGAGCTGTTCACCCGGCACGCCGAGGAACTGGCCCGGCTGGAGACCCGCGACAACGGCCGCATCCTGCGCGACACGCTCAAGAAGGACCTGCCGGGCATGGCGTACCTGTGGCAGCTCGCCGCCGGGCAGTGCCTGGAGGCGGTCAAGGGCGACACCGTCCTGCTCGGGCCGGACGCGCTCGGGCTGACGCGGCGCGAGCCGTACGGGGTGGCGGTCTGCATCATCCCCTGGAACTCCCCCGTCTCGACGTTCTCGGCCAAGGCCGCCTACGCCCTGGCCGCCGGGAACACGGTGATCGTCAAGCCCGCCGAGCAGGCCAGCGCGTCGGTGCTGCGGCTGGGCGAGCTGCTGGCCGAGGTGTTCCCGCCGGGCGTGCTGAACATCGTCAGCGGGCTCGGCGAGGAGGTCGGCGACGCGCTCGTCCGGCACCGGGACGTCGGCAAGGTCAGCCTCACCGGCTCCACGGCCACCGGCCAGGCCATCACCCGGGCCTCGGCGGACGCGCTGAAGCCGCTGACGTTCGAGCTGGGCGGCAAGTCGCCCAACATCGTCTTCCCCGACGCCGACCTGGACGCCGCCGCGCAGGGCGTCACCGTGAACTCCGTCTACACCGGCAACGCCGGGCAGGTGTGCGTGGCCGGCTCGCGCATCCTCGTCCACCGGTCGATCTGGGACGACCTGCTCGGGCGGATCAGGCACGTCTGCGCCGGGCTGGTCCTGGACGACCCGCTCGACCTGGCCACGACCATGGGCCCGATCGTGTCGGCCGGGCAGTTCGAGCGGGTGCGCTCGTACCTGGAGACGGCCGAGAAGGAGGGGGCCGAGCTGGTCTTCGGCGGACGGTCGGGGGCCGAGGTGGTGCCCGGCCTGCCGGGCGGTTACTGGGTGGCGCCCACGCTCTACACGACCGAGGACAACGGCCTGCGCATCTGCCAGGAGGAGATCTTCGGGCCGGTGGCGGTGGCCATCCCGTTCGACAGCGACGAGCAGGCGCTGGAGATCGCCAACGACTCGCCGTACGGGCTGGCGGCCGGGGTGTGGACGCGGGACCTCGGGCGGGCGCACCGGTTCGTGCGGGATCTGCAGAGCGGCACCGTGTGGGTGAACACCTACCGCCAGATGCCTCCGGGCCTGCCGTTCGGCGGCGTGAAGGACAGCGGGTACGGCCACGATTCCGTCATGGAGTACACCCGGGAAAAGGCGGCCATCATCCAGTTTTAGTTCGGTAGATTCCCTCCATGAGCGAGGGGATCAACGACCAGTCCGAGCTGACCGAGCTGACCGAGGCAGCCGCCCAGTCGCGCGCGTCCGTGCTGCGCAGCCGAGCCGAATCGTACATCGCGCTGTCGCGGCACGAGGCCGCCATCGCCGATCTGACCGAGTCGATAACGCTGGTCCCGGACAACGCCCGCGCCTGGCGGCTGCGCGGCGAGAGCCATCGGGTCATCGAGCGGTACGAGGCCGCCCTGGCGGACTTCGACGAGTCGTTGAGACTGGAACCCGACAGCGCGTACGCGCTGGGCTCGCGCGGGCAGGCGTACGCGGCGCTCGGCCGGCTGGAGGAGGCGATGGAGGACTTCGACCACGCGCTCACCCTCGCCCCCGAGTCCCTGTGGATCCTGGAGGCCAAGGCCGACGCCCTGGTGGACATGGACCGGCTGGACGAGGCCCTGGACGAGCACGCCAAGATCATCGCGTTGAACGAGGAGCTGGCGTACTCGTGGGTGGCGCGCGGCGACCTGTACCAGCGCATGCACCTCTACAGCGAGGCCATCGCCGACTACACCCGGGCCCTGGAGTCCGACCCCGAGCACGTGCGGGCGCTCAGCCGGCGCGGCGAGGCGCTGCGCATGATCGACCGCTACCAGGAGGCGCTGACCGACCTGAACCGCGCGGTCGAGCTCGACCCCGACAACGACCGCGCGTTCGGCAGCCGGGGCGCGGTGCTGAGCGAGATGGGCGACAACCAGGCCGCGCTGCGCGACCTGGACAGGGCCATCGAGCTGGACCCCGAGTACATCTGGGCCTACCGGGTGCGCGGCGAGATCTTCCAGGAGATGGAGCGGCACGAGGAGGCGGTGAGCGACTTCACGCTGGCCCTGCGCCTGGAGTTCGGCGACGACTAGGCCGTCGCGAGCGGCGGGCCGCCCCGGAGGGCGGCCCGCCGTCGTCAAGGCACCTCTGGAGCGCCTTCTGTCACAGCGCCAGCAGGGCGCTCACCGGCAGGCGGCTGTCGGACAGCGGCCGTACGGCGATGCGCAGCAGGGCCAGCGCGTTGTCGTCGCCGGCGATGCGGTTGGCGCTGAGCCCGCCGCACGCCTGGCAGAGGTGGATGATCAGCCACTCCCCGTCCGGCCTGACGGTGACGCTCAGCGCCGCCATCGGGCCCCGGCAGCCCGCCCGCCGGTCCCCCGGGATCCGGTGGTCGACGTGCAGGCTGGTCAGGCAGTGCGGGCAGTGGTTGCGGTGCGCCGTGCCCGGCGCGTCCATCGGTACGTCCAGCCGGCAGCCGACGCAGCGGAACGCGTCGCCGCGCTCGCCACGTTGTCCGGCCTTCGGCTGTTGCGGCCTGGCCCGGCCAGGGTTCCTCCTGGGCATGTCACAGGTCGCCGAACGCTTCGAGCGGGAACGGCGGCTGCGCGAGCGGGCGTACGGCCATGCGCATGAGGATGAGCTGGTTGTCGTCCCCGCAGATCGGGTTGGACGTCAGCTCGCCGCAGCGCGAGCAGCGATGGATGATCATCCAGTCGCCGGTGCGGAGGACCGCGATGGAGATCGGGTTCATCCGCGACCGGCACTCCGACGGCCCGCCCTCCACCCGGTCGAGCACGTGCAACGAGTGCAGGCAGCTCGGGCAGTGGTTACGGCGGACGCCGCCGGGCGCGTACGCGGCGACGGTCAGGCCGCAGCGGACGCAGGCGAAGGTGTCGGTGCTGATGATGGAACGAGGTTTGCCGTTGGCAGACAACCTGGGTTCTCCTTGCCGGATTTGTCATGAAAAAAGGCAGCAAGGGAGCGCCGAGCGGGCCTCACAGGCACGCTTGTGCCACAGGCGGTCCGGCCCACTGAGGCCAGGACTTCAGATACTCGTCCTCAGGCTCTGGAACTCAGGGGAGGCGGGCACGCCCGTGACACGGAGAGGCGCGCTGGGCGCCGTGCCGGTCATCAACCCACCTCCTGAAATCGCACCGAACGGGACAGTCGCCAGGGTAACCACCCCCGCCGGTCGAGCGCCAACGGTTTTCCTGGGCCCTGGAGATCGACCGAATATCGTTCTAGTGTTCGTCCATGGGGATCGGGCTGACCGAGGAACACCGGGCGCTGGCGGCCTCCGTACGGGGGCTGGCGGGGCGTACCGTCGAGCACCGGGCGCTGGCCGGGCAGGGGGTGCTGGGGCTGCACCTGCCGGAGGAGCACGGCGGGCAGGGATACGGGCTGGTCGAGCTGTGCGTGGCGCTGGAGGTGCTGGGCGAGCTGCGGGTGGCGGGGCCGTACCTGCCGGTCGTGCTGGCCTCGGCGGCGCTCGCCCGGTCCGGGAGGCCCGTGCCCGGCCTGCTGCGCGGGCTGGCCGACGGGTCGCTGACGGCGGCCGTCGCGCTCGGGCCGCTCGCGCTCGGGGCGGCCGGGGCCGACCTGTTCCTCGTGCCGCACGGTGACGGGTGGGCGCTGCTCGACCGGGCCGGCGTGCGCGCCGAGCCGGCCGAGGGCGTCGACCTGGACCGGGACCTGTGCGCGGTCACGGCCGTCACGGGTCTCGACGTCCCGCCGGAGCGCCTGCTGGGGCCGGTGCCGGTGCGGGAGCTGGCCGCGGTGCTGCTCGGCGCCGACGCGTGCGGCACCGCCGCCTGGGCGGTCGGCACGGCCGCCGCCCACGCCAAGGTACGCGAGCAGTTCGGCCGCCCGATCGGCCAGTTCCAGGGCGTCAAGCACCGGGTGGCGGCCGCCCTGGTGGCCTTGGAGCAGGCCCGCGCCGCCGTCTGGGACGCCGCCCGCGCCCTCGACACCCTGCACACGGGCGAGCCCCGCGGGCTCGGTGACGACGTGCGGCTGGCCGTCGGGGTGGCGGCCGTGCTGGGGCCGGACGCGGCGGTGCGCTGCGCGGCCGACGTCATCCAGGTGCTCGGCGGCATCGGCTACACCTTCGAGCACGACGCCCACCGCCACTACCGCCGCGCCCTGTCCGGCCGCATGCTCGCCGGCGACCCGGGGCCGTGGGCCGAGCAGGTCGCCGACCTGGCCCTGGCGGGCGCCCGCCGCACGATGGAGCCCGACCTGCCCGAGGAGTCCGTCCGGCTCAGGGAGACGATCAGGGCGGAGGCCGAGTCGTTGCGGCGCGAGGAGCCGCTCGCCCGGCTGGGCCGGTTCGCGCGGGACGGCTGGATCATGCCCTACCTGCCCAGACCGTGGGGCCGCGCGGCCACGCCGCTGGAACAGGTGATCATCCACCAGGAGTTCCGCGACCTCAAGCGCCCCAACCTGGGGATCGCCGCCTGGGCGGTCCCGTCCATCGTCACGTACGGCACCCCCGAGCAGCGAGAACGTTTCCTGCCCAGGACGTTCACCGGCGAGCTCGTGTGGTGCCAGCTGTTCAGCGAGCCGGGCGCCGGGTCCGACCTGGCCGCCCTGTCCACCAGGGCCACCCGGGTCGAGGGCGGCTGGTCGCTGACCGGCCAGAAGATCTGGACGTCCCTGGCCCAGTACGCCCACTGGGGCATCTGCCTGGCCCGCACCTCCCCCGGCAGGCCCAAGCACGAGGGGATCACGTACTTCCTGGTGGACATGTCCGCCCCCGGCGTCACGGTCAGGCCGCTCAAGGAGATCAACGGGGACGAGATCTTCAACGAGGTCTTCCTCGACGACGTCTTCGTCCCGGACGACCTGGTGGTGGGCGAGGTGGACGGCGGCTGGCGGGTGGCCCGCGACACGCTCTCCCACGAGCGGGTCGCGCTCGGCGACTCCTGGGGACCGGGCTCCCGGCACACCGACATGATCCGGCTGGTCGGCGCCCTGCCGGCGCTGCGGCAGTCGCAACGCGAGCAGGCGGGCCGCCTGTGGGCCGAGGGCCAGGCGATCTCGGCGCTCGGGCTGCGCGTGACGCTGTCCAGGCTGGCCGGGGCCGACCCGGGCCCCGCCTCCAGCGTGCGCAAGCTGCTCGGCATGCGGCACGCGCAGGCGGTCTCGGAGTTCTGCTGGTCGCTGGCGCCGTCCGACCGCCACTGGAACCGCATGATCCTGGCCACCCGGGCCTTCACCATCGGCGGCGGCACCACGGAGGTGCAGCTCAACATCATCGCCGAGCGCGCGCTGGGTCTTCCCCGCGATCCGTGACGCCCGCACGCACGCACCTGACCTCGGCCGACATCGCCAGGTGACGGGCGGCGATCCCGGGCATGGCGGTCACCCCGAAGGCGGTCCGGTCCACGCGCGCGGCAACCAGGACGGTGAAGCCGTTCGCGGTCACGTCGCAGCGCTCGACGGTGAGGGTGAGCGGGCGCTCGACGCCGGTGACGGTGAGCGCGCCGGTCAGCGTCCCGTCGCCGGCGGGGCCGCCGGTGAAGGTGATGACGGGGTGGCGGGCGGCGTCGAGGAAGCGGGGCGAGCGCACGGTCTCGTCGCGCCGGTGGTTGCCGGTGTGGAAGCCGGCGGTGTCGATCTCCACGCGCACGCGGGAGTCGGCGAGCGGTTCGGCGACGTCCACGGTGCCGCCCCTGATGTCGAAGGTGCCGCGGGCGCGGGCGAGGCCGTACAGGTGCCGGGTGGTGAAGTGGATCGCGGAGTTCTCGGTGTCGATCTCGTAGCGGCCCAGCGGGGGAAGGTTCGTCATGGGTCCATTGCACGGCGGCGGGGTGGCCGTCCGGCAGGGCGGGCCGTCGGTCACCGGGGCGACGATCGGCGGGAGCACGTGCGACTTTCGTATGGTTTCCCGCTCACCCGATATTTACGGCATGGTGGGATGTCGTAGCGTTTGCGGCATGGGTGCAGGGGCGTGTCGCCGTTCCCGCGTGCTGGACGTGGTCATCGCGGGCGGTTTCGCGCTGCTGGACACCGGCTCGACGCTGCTGGGGCTGTCGTGGTGGCCCGAGCGTCCCGGTCCGCTCGCCTGGGCGCTGCTGGCGGTCCAGGCGGCCGCCTGCCTGTCGCTGGTGGCCCGCCGCCGGGCGCCGCTGACGGTCCTGGTCGTGCTGGGGACGTTCACGCTCGTGGTGACGTTGCTGATCTCGCCGGGCGGGATGCTGGTCCCGGCCGGGCAGGGGAACGTGTGGGCGCCGTTCGCGACCATCGCGGCGGCGTACGGGCCGCTCTACGACCGCAGGGACCGGCGGGTCGCCGTCGCCGTGCTGGCCGCGTACACGATGGTGATCGCACGGGTGTGGGACCCGTCGGCCGGCGTGCTCGTCGACGGGGTGCTGCGCACGGCCGTCGGCCCGCTGCTCGCGCTCTACCTCGACGGACGGCGGCGGGTGCTCAGGATGCTGGTCGAACGCGCCGAGCGGGCCGAACGCGAGCGGCACCTGCTGGCCGAGCAGGCCCGCGCCGAGGAGCGCGCCCGGCTGGCCGGGGAGATGCACGACGTCGTCACCCACCGGGTGAGCCTCATGGTGCTGCAGGCCGGCGCGCTGCGGGTCACCGCGGCCGACGAGCACACCCGGCAGACCGCCGAGGAGCTGCGGGCCGCGGGCTGCCAGGTGCTCGACGAGCTGCGGGACCTGATCGGCGTGCTGCGCACCGCGCCGGAGCCGGACGTGCCGCCGTCGGCGGCCGACTTCGCCGCGCTGGTCGCCGAGTCCGCCTCCGTGGGCACGCCGGCCGAGCTGGTCGAGGAGGGGGACCGGGCGCTGGCCTCGCCGGTGGTGGGGCGCACGGCGTACCGGATCGTGCGCGAGGCGCTGACCAACGTGCGCAAGCACGCGCCGGGCGCGCGGGTGCAGGTGCGGATCGAGTACGGCCAGGCACGGGTACGGCTCACGGTGCGCAACACGCCGCCGACCGGCCTGCCCGGCGGCCCCCTGGCCGGCACCGGCTCCGGCCTCGGCATCGCCGACCTGCGGCGGCGGGTCGAGGTCGTGCACGGCACGCTGCGCGCCGGGCCGTCCCCCGACGGCGGGTTCACCGTCGAGGCCACTCTCCCGGCGTACGTGGCGACATGATCAAAGTCGTGGTCGTGGACGACGAGCCGATGGTCTGCCGTTTCCTGCGCACCATCCTCGGCTCGGCGCCCGACATCGAGGTCGTGGACGAGGCCCACGACGGCGCCGCCGGCGTCGAGGCGGTCGTGCGCAGCCGTCCGGACGTCGTGCTCATGGACCTGCGCATGCCCCGCGTGGACGGGCTCACCGCGATCGAACGCCTGGTCGACCTGCCCCGGCCGCCGGTCGTCGTGGTGCTGACGACGTTCGACGCCGACGAGTACGTGCTGCGCGCCCTGCGCGCGGGAGCCGCCGGCTTCCTGGTCAAGTCCACGCCGCCGGAGGACCTGATCGGGCTCGTCCGGGTGGCCGCCGAGGGGCACACCGTGCTGTCGCCGGTCGCCGCCCGCAGGCTGGTGGCGGCCTCGGCCGCGGCGGACCCGGCCCGCGCCCGCGCCCGCGAGCTGCTGGAGTCGCTGACCGGACGCGAGCGCGAGGTGCTGGCCTGCCTCGGCGAGGGGCTGTCGAACGCGCGGATCGCCGCCCGCCTCCACCTGGCCGAACCCACCGTCAAGGGGTACGTGTCGCGCCTGCTGGACAAGCTGGGTTGCCTCAACCGCACCCAGGCGGGCCTCATCGCCCACGACGCGGGCCTGACCCGGTAGCCGCCGCGGTCGGAGGGTTTGGCGGCGGAACAGCGAGGTAGGTGATAAGCCGCAAAGGGGGACAAAAGCCATGAGCAATCCGCAACAGCCCGAACTGCGCCGGTCGGGTAAGTCCGGCGCGAACTCGAAATCCACCGACGCCGTGCCGGAGTCGAAGAGCGGCGGCAGGCGGGCCGGCCGGCCGCACGGCAGCGACAAGGGGCACAAGGGCGGCGGCAAGGGCGGCGGCGTGCCTCCGGGCCAGCACCCGCCGTATCCGGGGTGAGCCGGATGAAGGGCAGCCTGCAGTTCATCGGCAACGCGACCACGTTGATCCGCTACAACGGCTTCACGCTGCTGACGGATCCCAACTTCCTGCACCGCGGCCAGCGGGCGTACCTGGGCTACGGCCTGAGCTCGCGACGACTGAAGGACCCGGCCATCGACGTGTCGGACCTGCCGCCCATCGACGCGGTGGTGCTGTCGCACCTGCACGGGGACCACTGGGACCGGGTGACGGAGAAGGGCCTGGACAAGGGCACCCAGATCATCACCACCCGGCAGGCGGCGCGCACGCTGCGCCGCCGCGGCTTCGGCCGCAGCACGGGCCTGGAGGTGTGGGAGCAGCACGAGCTGGACGGGCCGCAGGGCAGCGTGACCGTCACCGCCCTGCCCGCCAGGCACGCGCCCGGCCCCGCCGAGACGCTGCTGCCGCCGGTGATCGGGACGATGCTGGAGTTCCGCGGCCCCGAGGGCCTGGTGGAGCTGCGCCTGCACATCAGCGGCGACACCTTGCTCGACCGCCGCCTGGAGGCGATCCCGCGTCGTTTCCCCGAGGTCGACCTCGCGCTCGTGCACCTGGGCGGCACCCGCCTACTGGGCACCCTGCTCGTCACCATGGACGGCGAGCAGGGCGCGACCTGGGTCGATCTGATCAACCCGCACACCGTGGTGCCGGTGCACTACGACGACTACGGCGTCTTCAGCTCACCGCTGGACGACTTCCGGCATCACATCGAGCAGGTGGGCCTGGCCGACCGCGTGGTCTACCTGGAACGCGGCGAGACCCGCGAACTGGCGCCGCACCACCTCGTGCGCCGCTGAGCTCCCGCTCCGCACCCGTCCGGGCCCGTTCCTGGACGGGTGTTCCGGGCGCTCTGCCCGGGTTGAGGTTTCTTCTACTCGGACGAGGAATCCTCTACCGGGAGTGGAGAGTTACATATCCGACTTCTTCCCCGGCGGGAGGTACGGGAGTTACCTTCGTTTGCGGCCACACCTCCTGTGCCGCCGCACGGCCGGGCCGTCGGGTCCCGTCCCAGGCGCCGGGTCCGGCCGTGCGGCCCACAGCCGTCGGCCCGTTCAGGAGAGGTGGGTCAGCTTCTCCGACGTCCGGTGGAACGCCTTGCCATTCCACTTGTAGGTCTGGCGGACGAGCAGGTCGGGGCAGCATCGGGGAGCCTTGTCGCTGACCACCTTGCCGCTCAGGCGCACCTCGCCGTGCTGGACGGCGACGCTCTGGGTCTTGAAGTACCGGTTCTTGCCCAGCGTGCCGATCAGACGCGGGGCCGAACGCCGGGACGCGCCGTCGTAGACGAAGGCCATCACCGGGTTGCCCGCCGTGGGGCTCGGGCAGGACGAGGTGACGACCGTGTCGGGGCGTCCGTCGCGGGTGAGGTCGCCGACGGCGGCGACGCGGGCGCGGACGACGTACCAGCTGTCCTTCGGCCCCGGCTTGGGGCAGTGCAGCGCCCGCTCGACGACGGGCGCCCAGTTGACGCCCCGGAACGGGTCGGTCGCCGGGCCGGTCGCGGCGAAGGCGGCGCCCGTGGCGAGGATCGGCGCCAGTGAGGTCGACAGGGCGACGGTCGACGCCCAGACACGGAGTCGGCGGGCCATCGGGCTGCTCTTGTGCGTGGCGCTTGAGTTCATGACCGTTTCGATGCGGGAAACGCCTGACAAGTTCGGCCCGAGCCGCGTGACGTCTCGCGTCATGCCATCCGGAGCGTTTCGTCATGCGGAAGGGGCGCAGGACTTTATGGGAACTCGACCACATTTTCGGAAGCGCCGTCCCAGCGTTACGCGCGACACGCCCAGACCTGCGGCTCGCATCCTGTGCCGGCTCACGATCGCCATCGCCGTTACCGATCTGAGATGTTCACTTCTGTCTCCACCTCGCCCCCTGCCCAGGCAGCCGCCTGGCCGAGGCCGGAACGGAAGGACACCTCACATGCGCCCAGCCACCCGAGCGGCCCTCGCCACCCTCGCCGTCACGTGCTGCACCTTCAGCGCGTTGCCGGCCTGGGCGGCGCCGGCCGGGAACGCGCCGTCGTGCGTGACCGTCTGGCAGAACACCGGAACCCTCACCAAGACCGGCTATGCCCGCAACGACTGCGGCTACCGGCTCCGACTGAAGATCATCTGGGCGCGCGGGACGGACGGCGCGTGCCAGACCGTGGACTCCGGCGAGACCATCTACTCGCGCGTGCCGCGCGGCGTGCGCACCTTCGACGGAGCCGACACCTGCTGACCGACTCCCGCGAAAAGGCCGGCCCCACAACGGTGGCCGGCCTTTCGGGGCTTTCGGGGCTTTCGGGGATCGGAGGTTGCCGCACGGAGGGCCGGCTGTCGGTGACCGGGATTCCCGCTTCGCGCGACAAGAGCCGTGGCTGATTCTGCGAGGCGTTACTTCTCCTCCGGCGCGTTCCTGGCCTTGCTGGGCTGGACGCGCTTGGGCTCGCCCGGCATCTTCGGATAGTTGGGCGGGTAGGGCATGTCGCCGCGGTCGTCGGCGGCGTACATCTCCAGCAGGGGCTCGATCGAGTACGCCCGGTCGTCGATGGCCGCGTGCACGTCGCCCAGCTTGGCGAAGCGGGCCGGGACGGTGCGGATGTCGAAGTCGCGCGGGTCGGCGTCGGCCAGCTCGTCCCAGGTCAGCGGGGTCGAGACGGGGGCGTACGGGCGGGCCCGGACGGAGTAGGCGCTGGCGACGGTGCGGTCTCTGGCGTTCTGGTTGAAGTCGATGAAGACGCGGTCGCCGCGCTCCTCCTTCCACCACGCGGTGGTCACCAGCTCGGGGTCGCGGGCCTCGACCGCCCTGGCCAGGGCGATGCCGGCGTGGCGCACCTGGACGAAGTCCCAGCGGGGCTCGATGCGCACCGCGATGTGCACGCCGCGGTTGCCCGAGGTCTTGACGAACCCCGCCATGCCCAGCTCGTCGAGCACCTCGCGGGTGCGCTCGGCGGCCCGGCGCGCGGCGTCGAACTCCAGGCCGGGCTGCGGGTCGAGGTCGATGCGCAGCTCGTCGGGGTGCTCGACGTCGGCGGCCCGCACCTGCCAGGGGTGGAAGTCGATCGTGCCCAGGTTGGCGCAGTAGGCGATCGCGGCGACCTCGGTCACCCGGAGCGAGTCGGCGGTGCGGCCGCTGGGGAAGGTGACCGTGACCGACTGCAGCCACTCGGGATGCTTGGGCGGCATGCGCTTCTGGTAGATGGCCTCGGTCTGGACGCCGTCGGGATGGCGCTTGATGTTGGTCGGCCGGTCTCTGAGCGCGCGCAGGGCCCCCTCGCCGACGCTCACGTAGTATTCGACCAGCTCCCGCTTTGTCGCCCCGATCTCCGGGAAGTAGACCTTGTCGGGGTTGGTGACCTTGACGGTCCGCTCCCCCACCTCGAGCTCTATGAACGGCGATGCCATGCCACCGAACCTACTCCCCCGCGCCGACAGAACAGCCGACAGAAGAGGTGGGCCCGTCCCGGAGCCGCGTCGGTGGCGGGACCGGGGCTCGACGGGACGGACCTAAGATCATCCTTCGCCGTTCCGGGCGCTGGCGCGCCACCCGGCCGGCCATCTCGGGTCGCCAGCGGCGCCAGCACGGGCGTGGGCTGTGCCGCTACGGCGAGCCGTGGACGATCTCACCCCTTGGCAGGAGGCGATGACACCCCCTTACCGACAAAGACGCGAATTCCGCCGAGAAAGGATGCTTCACCCTGCGGAGATCTCTTTTTGCCGGATCTCGTACTCTGGACGCATGGACAAGGTGGTCAAGAGCGAGGCCGAATGGCGGGCCAGGCTCTCTCCTGAGGAGTTCCACGTGCTCAGGGAGGCCGGGACCGAGCGCCCGTTCACGGGGGAGTACGTCGACACCAAGACCGAGGGCGTGTACTCGTGCCGCGCCTGCGGCGCCGAGTTGTTCCGGTCCGACACGAAGTTCGAGTCGCACTGCGGATGGCCGAGCTTCTTCGAGCCGTCGGAGTCGGAGGCGGTGAGGCTGATCGAGGACGACAGTCACGGCATGGTGCGCACGGAGGTGCGCTGCGCCCGCTGCGACTCCCACCTCGGTCACGTCTTCCACGGCGAGGGTTATCCGACGCCGACCGACGATCGTTACTGCATCAACTCGGTCTCGCTGAGGCTCGAACCCAAGGGGTGATCGATTAGCGACAGAGCGTACCGATCGCCCACAAGGGGTAGGGGCCTGCCCGTGGGCCGTGTCCATCTTCGCCACCGCTGGGTGACGATTGAGACGATCGGGCGTGTCGTGACTCAGCGGTGTGAGGTGTGCTCGAAGACGAGGGTCCGGGTGCGCTAGCCCGCCCCGGAGGCTCTTTCCCGGCGCGCGTCAGTTCGGCCGGGGGTACGTGACACGGCAGTTGTGATCGGAGGGGCCCAGGATGTTGGCGAGGACGGGGTTCCCGTTCTCGCCGAACTCCGCCTGCACGAAGACGATCGGACGCTTCACGCCGTTCGCCCTGAGGTACTCCAGGCCGCGTTTGCACAGCGTGATGGCCGTGGCGGAGTTGTCGGCACTGTCCGGTAAGTTCGTGTAAATGCGCAGATATCCGCCTACGGTGCGGATGTCCTTGAGATGTTTCATCGCCTTGTCGCCCCGCCCCCAGCGGGCGCGGAAGTACTCGGCGGCCTCCCGGTCGGTGTGCCGCGACGGCCCGTCGGCCTTGTAACCGGCCGAGTCGCCACCCTTGGCATCGCCCGGCTCATCGGCCTTGGGCAGGCTGACCTCGGCGTCGCCGGTCTCGGTCGTCCCCGTGACGGTGTCCGGCCCGCCCTGGACGGCGTCCGGCTTCGCGGCGGGGTCGGCGGTGCCGGTCCTGGCGGGCACGCCAGAGCCGGCGGGGTCGGCGGCGGCCGACGTGCTCGGCCGGGCCCGGCCCTTCGGCAGCTCGCGCGCCTCCGCGGCACCCTTGCCGTTGGCCGGCGCCCGGCCCGGGTTCGCCGGGACCCCGCCCTCGGCCACCGGGTCCTGCCGGGCCGTGGCGCCCTCCGCGCCGGACCGGGCTCCGGAGGCGGTGACCGTCCCGCCGAGCGCGCCGTTCAGGCCGAGCAGCAGCGCCACTCCCCCGGCCAGCGCCACCGCGCCCGCCGCCAGGCCCCGTGTTCCGGCACGCCCGCGCCGCCGCCGCCCATGCCGTCCGCGTCCCGTACGCGCCTCCACCGGGCCGCCGGTCTCCCGTGCGCCGCCCGGACGCGCCTCCGCCCGGCCGCCGGTCTCCCGTGCGCCGCCCGGACGGGTCTCCGTCCGGGCGCCTGTCTGCTGGTCGGCCGATGTCGTGTCCCGTAACGCCGCATGGCGGCCTGGCGCGCGCCGGCGCCCGGGGCTCTGCCCTTCCGCGGACTGTTCCACCCGGCCCCTCCTCGCCCCCTGCATGGACCGTGCCACCGACGCCATGCCACCAAAAGGGAATTCACCCTCGATTGTGACAAAGGGGATAGATCACTGCAGGGAGATCGTCAAGTTGGCCTGGATGTTCCGCTCCGCCCCAGGCCACCATGACCGCTAGGGCAGGGCCGCGACGAGCTCCTGCACCGGCTTGCGGGCGCCCGTGTAGAACGGGATCTCCACGCGGGTGTGGCGGCGGGCCTCCGCGCCGCGCAGCGTGCGCATCAGGTCGACGATGCGGTGGAGCTCGTCGGCCTCGAACGCCAGCATCCACTCGTAGTCGTTGAGCGAGAAGCAGGCCACGGTGTTGGCCCGCACGTCGGGGTAGTCGCGGGCCATCCGGCCGTGCTCGGCCAGCATCGCCCGCCGCTCGGAGTCCTCCAGCAGGTACCACTCGTAGGAGCGCACGAACGGGTAGACGCTGACGTACGCCCGCGGCTCCTCCTCGGCCAGGAAGGCCGGGATGTGGGACTTGTTGAACTCGGCCGGCCGGTGGAGCGCCATGGCCGACCAGACCGGCCTGCTGTGCCGGCCGAGGCCGGTGCGGCGGAACCGGGAGTAGACGTCCTGGAGATCTTCGGGCGTGGGAGCGTGCCACCAGAACATGTAGTCGGCGTCGGCACGGAAGCCGGCGACGTCGTAGACCCCCCTGGTCACGATGTCTTTCCCGGCCGCCTGTGCGAGCAGTTCCTCGACCTCGTCGGCCATGTTCTCCCGGTTGCCCGGGACCTGCTCGGTCACCTGGAAGACCGACCACATGGTGTAACGGATCACCTGGTTGAGATCGCGGGCCTTCAGCCGCGGCGCGCCCTCTGTCATGTCCTTCATTCTCCTTCTCGCGACAGGTGGTCCAGAATCCGGGCCGCGGCCGTACGGGCGGTCGCGATGCAGGCGGGGACGCCGATGCCGTCGTAGGCCGCGCCGCACACGGCGAGCCCGGCGGCACCGGAGACCGCGGCGCGCACCCTGGCCACCCGGTCGAGGTGGCCCACGTTGTACTGCGGCAGCCCGCCGCCCCAGCGGGTGACCCGGCTGTCGACCGGCAGGCCGCGCACGCCCACCACGTCGGCCAGCTCGGCCGTGGCCAGCGACACCAGCTCGGCGTCGTCGCGCTGGAGCAGGTGCTCCTCGCCGATCCTGCCCACCGAGCAGCGCACGAGCAGCAGGTCTTGAGCCAGGTGGGGCCACTTGACCGAGCTGAACGTCACCGCCTTGACCGGCCGGCCCTCCACCGGCGGCACCAGGTAGCCGCTGCCGGTCGGCGGCTGCGGGAGCGCGTCGACGGGGTAGGCGAGCGTGACGACGGCCATGCTCGCGTACTCGATCCTGGCCAGCTCGGCGGCGGCCTTGGGCACCTCGGCCTTGAGCAGGCGGGCGGCGGCGGGAGCGGGCGTGGCCAGGATCACCGCATCGGCCTCGATCACCTCGGGCCGCGGCACCGGCCCGGCGACCAGCCGCCAGCCGTGCTCGGTGCGGTGGAGCTCGCGCACGGTCACCCCGGTCCGGACGTCGGCCCCGGACGCCTTGGCCACCGCCTCGGGCAGGCTGCCCACGCCCTGGCGCAGCGTCGTGAAGATCGGCCCGCCGTTCTTGGGCGCCTCCTCGACGATGTGCCGGGCGGCGCTCAGCAACGAGCGCTCGGCCCTGGCGACGGCCGCGACCTGCGGCATCGTCGCCTCCAGCGACAGCATGTCGGAACGGCCGGCGTAGACCCCGCCGAGCAGCGGCTCGACCAGGCGCTCGACGATCTCACCGCCCATCCTGGCCCGGATGTAGGAGGCCACGGACACGTCGGTGCGCACCAGCGTGGGCGGCAGGACCTGGTCGAGCGGCACCCGCAGCAGGCCGCCGGGCGAGATGATGCCGGACCTGGCCAGCTCCGCCAGGTCGGCCGGCACGCCCATGACGTGCCCCTTCGGCATCTGCCGCAGCGCGCCCCTGGAGTAGACGGCCGACCGCACGGTGCCGGGGAAGACCAGCTCGTCCGCCAGCCCGACGGCCTTGGCCAGCTCGACGCCCTCCGGCCGGCGGGCCAGCATGGCCTCGGCCCCGGCGTCGACGCTCACCCCCGCGACCTCGGAGGCGTGCAGCTTGCCGCCGAGGCGGGGGCTGCCCTCCAACACGGTCACCTTGACCTGCTCGCTCGTACCCTGACGGAGGAACCACGCGGCCGCCAGGCCGGAGATCCCACCACCGATGACGACGACGTGCGCCCGTTTCCCTTCCACGTCTCCTGACGCTACCGCCTCGGCAGACCGCCCAGCTGATCGGGGCACGTGACCCTACCGTGATGTATGTCGCCAAACCGGGGTGATCCAGCTTCCGTCATAAGGGCATGAGGAGAATCCGGTTAGGCATCGCGCTCTCGGCCTGCGCCACCCTGCTGCTCGCGGGCTGCGGCGGCGGCAACGTCGAGATGGCGTCGGGCGGCTCGCCCGCGGTGGCCACGCAGGGCATGGCCGCCCCCGAGGCGCGGGACCTGGCCGCGCCGAAGAAGCAGGCCGCGCCGCAGGACGGCGACAGCGCGGTCTCCGGTGTCGAACCGGCCCAGCGGCAACAGGACCGGCAGGTGATCTACACCGGCAGCATGACCGTACGCGCCAAGCAGGTCATCCCGGCCGCGCAGCAGGCCAAGCAGCTCGTCACGGCGGCGGGGGGCTACCTGTCGAAGGAGGAGGCCGAGTCGGCCGGCGACACCGAGGACTCGGCCCTGCTGGAGTTCAAGATCCCGCCCACCCGGTACGCCGACGTGACCGCCAGGCTGGGCAAGGACCTGGGCAAGCAGCTCTCGATGACCCAGGGCACCCAGGACGTCACCCTCCAGGTCGCCGACGTCGAGAGCCGGTTGAAGTCGGCGCAGAAGTCGCTGGAGTCGCTGCGCACGTTGCTGAAGAAGGCCGAGACCATCGGGCAGGTGCTGCAGGTGGAGCGGGAGATCAACTCCCGCGAGGCGGATCTGGAGGCGTTGCAGGCCCAGCAGAAGGAGCTGGCCACCCAGGTCGCGATGGCCACGCTGACGCTCCGGCTGGTCGGGCCGGTGACCGTGGTGGAGGACCCGGCCGAGGAGCCGGCGGGCTTCCTCGGCGGGCTGAAGGCCGGGTGGGAGGCGCTGGTGTCGTTCACCAAGTCGGCGCTGACCGTGTTCGGCGCGCTGCTGCCGTGGCTGGTCGTCATGGCGCCGCTGGTGGCCGCGGCGGTGTTCCTGGTGCGGCGCAACCGCGCGCGCCGCCCCGCGCCGCCGGCCGCGCCCGAGCCCGCCGAGCCCGGCCCGTCGGCGGCGTGACGGTCAGGCGCCCGCTTCGTGCACCAGGTCGGTCAGGCGCTTGAGCTGGTCGGGGTCGGTCGAGGGGAGCACGCCGTGGCCGAGGTTGAACACGTGCCCCTCGGCCGCCGCGCCGCGCCGCAGCACCTCGCGGGCCCTGCGCTCCACGACCTCCCACGGCGCGAGCAGGATCGCCGGGTCGAGGTTGCCCTGCAGCGCCTTGCCCGGCCCCACGCGCCGGGCCGCCTCGTCGAGGGGCACCCGCCAGTCGACGCCCACGACGTCGGCCCCGGCCTCGCCGAGCACGCCGAGCAGCTCGCCGGTGCCCACGCCGAAGTGGATGCGGGGCACGCCCGCGACGCCCTCGAAGATGCGCCGGGTGTGGGGCAGGATGAACTCGCGGTAGTCGTCGGGGGCCACCGCGCCCACCCACGAGTCGAAGAGCTGGATCGCCGAGGCGCCGGCCGCGATCTGGATGCGCAGGTGCTCCAGCACGATGTCGGACAGGCGTTCCATGAGGGTGTGCCACAGGGCGGGCTCGCCGTACATCATGGCCTTGGTGCGGTCGTGGTTCTTCGACGGGCCGCCCTCGATGAGGTAGGACCCGAGCGTGAAGGGCGCCCCGGCGAAGCCGATCAGCGGGGTGGCGCCCAGCTCGCCGACCAGGGCCGAGATCGCCTCCGTCACGTAGGGCACGTCGCCCGGCTCCAGCGGGCGCAGCGCCGCGACGGCCCGCGCGTCGCGGATCGGGTCGGCGACGACCGGGCCGACGCCCGGCTTGATGTCGAGGTCGACGCCGATGGCCTTGAGCGGGACGACGATGTCGCTGAAGAAGATGGCCGCGTCGACGCCGTAGCGGCGCACGGGCTGCATGGTGATCTCGACGATCAGGTCGGGCGTCGCGCAGGCGGTGAGCATCGGCACACCCTCGCGGACCTTCAGGTATTCGGGCAGCGAGCGCCCGGCCTGCCTCATGTACCAGACCGGGGTGTGCGGGACGGGCTGCCTGCGGCAGGCGCGCAGGAAGGCTGAGTCGGCGAGATTCACCCTCCAAGGGTGCCATGGCACCCGATCGGCCGAGACATCGGCGCGAGGTGTCGGAAAAACATGCATTGGATACCCAAAATCATGATCAGATAGCCAGATGAAGGTTTACCGGTCTGCCCGGCAGCGGCGTCGCACACGGGTCGAACACACCCCATGCCCGCCCAGAGAGCCGGTCTCGACTGGACCAAATGTTCACCAACCCACCGCGCGGCACCGATTCAGCGACCACTTTCGGGACACGCCGAGCGCGTTGCGGGGAATTGTCAGCGGCTCGTGCCAACGTCGGAGCCACGACCCGAAGAAAGGCCCCGGTTCGATGACTGGTGCGATGACCGCGTTGTGGAGTTCCCCGGAGGTTCGCAGCGAGCGCTGTGCTGCCTGCGCCGGCGAGCGGCTGTTCGAGCAGCCGCCCTGCTTCGACGGGCACGGTCCTGGCGAGTGCCCGGAATGGGCCTGCGCCGAATGCGGCCACGCGATCCTGCTCGGCTCGGCCGAGACCACCCGACCGGTCCGCCAGCTGGTTACGGCAGCGGCTTGATCACCAAGGATGAGCACCCCCGTGGTCCCCTTCCGTCCGTCCTCGACCTACGCTTCGGCTATGACCCTCGGTGACCAGCCACCGCCGCCCGCCGCGTTCACCCGCGCGGCGCAGAGCCTGCGGCTGTCCGAGGTCAGGCCGGAGATCGAGCTGGAGGACCTCCCCGCGCCGCAGCGGCTGGCCCCCTACTCGGCCGCCATCGGCGCCTCGGTCTACCGCGACGACGACGAGCTCGCGGTCGGCCGGCTGATCCTGCTCTACGACCCCGACGGCCAGCGCGGCTGGGAGGGCCCGTTCCGGCTGGTGGCCTACGTCCGGGCCGACATGGAGCCGGAGATCACCTCCGACCCGCTGCTCGGCCCGGTCGTGTGGAGCTGGCTGACCGAGGCCCTGGAGGCGCACGAAGCCGACTACTCCGCCGCGGGCGGTACCGTGACTAGAGCTGTGTCCGAGGGCTTCGGCAACAAGGCGGAAGACCCGGTCACGACCGAGCTCGAACTGCGTGCGTCCTGGTCGCCCGCCGAGGAGGATCTGTCCGGCCACGTCGCCGCCTGGTGCGACCTCATGTGCCTGGCGGCGGGGATCCCGCCGCTCCCGCCCGACGTGGCCGCGCTGCCGCGCCGACGTGATGATCCGGAGAGTGACCGTACGAAGTGAGGGCACCAGTCAAGACAGCACCAGCGTCATGAGGTCGGTGAGCTCATGACAGAAGAACGCATCGTAGAGCCCCTGCTCGAACCCCGCGAGGGCATCCCCCCGGTGATCGCCGACGCGCGCGGGCTGGCTCGGGTCGTCGACGCCTTCGCCGCGGGCACCGGCCCCGTGGCGGTCGACGCCGAGCGCGCCTCCGGCTACCGCTACGGCAACCGGGCCTACCTGGTCCAGCTCCGCCGGGCCGGCGCCGGCACCGCGTTGATCGACCCGGTCGGCTGCCCCGACCTGTCGGCGCTCGACGCCGCGCTCACCGGCACCGAGGTCGTGCTGCACGCCGCGTCCCAGGACCTGCCGTGCCTGATGGAGGTCGGCTTCAAGCCGCGCGAGATCTTCGACACCGAGCTGGCCGGCCGGCTGCTCGGTTACGAACGGGTCGGGCTCGGCACGATGGTCGAGACCGTACTCGGGCTGCGGCTGGAGAAGGGCCACTCGGCCGCCGACTGGTCCACCAGGCCGCTGCCGGAGGACTGGCTGCGCTACGCCGCCCTCGACGTCGAGGTGCTGGTCGAGCTGCGCGACATGCTCCACCAGGAGCTGGCCGGGTCGGGGAAGCTGGAGTGGGCGCGCGAGGAGTTCGCGGCCGTGCTCAACACCCCGCCGCCGATGCCGCGGTCCGACCCGTGGCGGCGTACGTCGGGCATCCACAAGGTGCGCAACGTGCGCGCGCTGGCCATCGTGCGCGAGCTGTGGACCATGCGCGACACGATCGCCAGGGAGAACGACCTGGCCCCCGGCCGGGTGCTGCCCGACGCCGCGATCGTCACCGCCGCCCTTGAGGGGCCCCGCACGAAGAAGGCCCTGACCGAGATCTCGGCCTTCACCGGCCGCAGCGCCCGCCGGTACATGAACGACTGGCTGGCCGCCGTCAACCGGGCCCGGACGTTGCCCGAGGGCGAGCTGCCCCAGCCGAGCACGCCCGGCGACGGGCCGCCCCCGCCCAACCGCTGGGCCGACCGCGACCCGGCGGCGGCCAAGCGCCTCGCGGCGGCGCGCGCCGTGGTGGCCGCGCTGGCCGAGGAGCACCGTATGCCCACGGAGAACCTGCTCCAGCCCGACGCGGTGCGCAGGCTCACCTGGGAACCCCCCGCTGAGATCACCGACGAGAGCGTGACCGCGCGGCTGCGCGCGCTCGGGGCGCGTGAGTGGCAGCTCTCGCTCACGGCCCGTCCCATCGCCAAGGCGCTGGCCCGGCTCGAAGGCAGGGTCGACAGCTAGTTCCCCCGCCGGCGTACGGGCGGAGGGCCCGCCTCCGCCCGCCGGCGTCACCGTCCCACTTGACGCTCGGAGGGGGACGGCCGTACCTTTCGGGAAAGCGCTTTCCCCATCCGTTGCCTGAAGGGATTCCCATGAGCGTGCGCACCATCGGCGTCGTGATGAACGGCGTCACCGGACGAATGGGCTATCGCCAGCACCTCGTCCGCTCCGTCCTGGCCCTCAACGAGCAGGGCGGCGTCACGCTCTCGGACGGCGACCGGGTCAGGCTGCGCCCGGTCCTGGTCGGCCGGAACGCCGACAAGCTCGCCGACATCGCCGACCGGCACGGGATCCCGGACTTCACCACCGACCTCGACGCCGCCCTCGCCGACGACGACAACCTGATCTACTTCGACGCCCAGGTCACCAGCGCCCGCGTCAAGGCCGTGCTCAAGGCCATCGAGGCGGGCAGGCACGTCTACGCCGAGAAGCCCACGGCCGAGTCGGTGCAGGAGGCCGTCGCGCTGGCCGAGGCCGCCACGGCCAGGGGCGTGAAGAACGGCGTCGTGCAGGACAAGCTGTTCCTGCCGGGCCTGCTCAAGCTGAAGCGGCTGATCGACGGCGGGTTCTTCGGCCGGATCCTGTCGGTGCGCGGCGAGTTCGGCTACTGGGTGTTCGAGGGCGACTGGCAGGAGGCGCAGCGCCCGTCCTGGAACTACCGGGCGCAGGACGGCGGCGGGATCGTGCTCGACATGTTCCCGCACTGGCACTACGTGCTGGAGAACCTGTTCGGCCGGGTCCGGTCGGTATACGCCAAGGCCGTGACGCACGTCCCGTCCCGGGCGGACGAGCAGGGCCGCGCGTACGAGGCCACCGCGGACGACGCCGCGTACGGGATCTTCGAGCTCGAAGGGGACGTGATCGCGCAGATCAACTCCTCCTGGACGGTCCGCGTGAACCGCGACGAGCTGGTCGAGTTCCAGGTGGACGGCACGCACGGCAGCGCCGTCGCGGGCCTGCGCAACTGCCGCTTCCAGCACCGGGCCGCCACCCCCAAGCCGGTCTGGAACCCCGACCTGCCCGCCACGGCCCGCTTCCGCGAGGACTGGCAGGAGGTGCCGGACAACGCCGAGTTCGACAACGGGTTCAAGGTCCAGTGGGCGGCGTTCGTCCGGCACGTGCTGGAGGACGCGCCGTTCCCCAACGACTTCGCCTCAGGAGCGCGCGGCGTGCAGCTCGCCGAGCTGGGCCTGCGCTCGAACGCCGAGGGCCGCAGGATCGAGGTGCCGCAGCTGTGAGGATCGACCTGCCGGGCGGCGCGTACGAGCTGCGCGAGCCGGTGACCTGGCCGGCCTCGGCCGCCCCGGCCGCGAGCCGGGTCGTCTACGCGGCCGCGCACGTCGTCGCCGACCCGCTCGGCGACAACACGCCGGGCTCCCCCGCCGCCGTCGACTGGGACGCCACGCTGCGCTTCCGCCGCCACCTGTGGTCGCACGGACTGCGGGTGGCCGACGCCATGGACACCGCCCAGCGCAACATGGGCCTGGACTGGGCGGCGACCAAGGAGCTGATCCGGCTCAGCGCCGAGGAGGCGCGCCCGTTCGGCGACCCGGCGGCGCTGGTGGCCTGCGGCGCGGGCACCGACCACGCGCCCGGCGCCGCCGACCTGCACACGATCACCGCCGCGTACGCCGAGCAGGTGGAGGCCGTCCAGGCGGCCGGGGCGGGCGTGATCGTCATGGCCTCCCGTCAGCTCGCCAAGGTCGCGGCCGGGCCCGCCGACTACCACCAGGTGTACGGCAAGGTCCTCGGCCTGGCCGACCGCCCGGTGATCCTGCACTGGCTGGGCGAGATGTTCGACCCGCAGCTCGCCGGCTACTGGGGCGCGTCCGACGTGGACGCCGCGACGGAGTCGTTCCTGGAGCTGGTCCACGCCCACGCCGCCATGGTGGACGGCGTCAAGGTGTCGCTGCTGGACGAGGAGCACGAGGTACGGCTGCGCGCCGCCCTTCCCGAGGGCGTCCGGCTCTACACCGGCGACGACTTCAACTACCCCTCCCTCATCAGGTCGGGCTCGCACGCGCTGCTCGGCATCTTCGACGCGATCGCCCCGGCCGCCGCCGCGGCCCTGCGCGAGCTGGACGCCGCCGAGGCAGCCAGTGGAGCAGCCAGTGGGGCAGCCGGCGGCGAGCAGGCGGCCCACCACCTGGCCCGCTACGACGAGATCCTGGCCCCCACGGTCGCCCTGTCGCGGAAGATCTTCGAGGCGCCGACGTACCACTACAAGACCGGCATCGTCTTCCTGGCCTGGCTCAACGGCCACCAGGACGCGTTCGCCATGGTGAACGGCGCCCAGTCGGCGCGCTCGCTGCGCCACCTGGCGGAGGTGTTCAGACTGGCCGACCGGGCCGGGCTGCTGGCCGACCCGGAGCTGGCCGTGCGCAGGATGACGGCGCTGCTGGCGGTGAACGGCCTGTGAGCCTGTCGCTGAACCAGTGGACGACCAGGCGCTGGTCGGTCGCCGAGGCCGTGGACGGCTGCGCGCGGCACGGCCTGGAGGCGATCGGGCTGTGGCGCGAGAAGGTGGCCGAGGAGGGGCTCGCGCGCAGCGCCAAGCTGGTGCGCGAGGCCGGGCTGCGGGTGTCCTCGCTGTGCCGGGGCGGCTTCCTCACGGCGGCCGGGCTGCCCGGCGAGGAGGGGCGGCGCGCGTTCGAGCGGGCGCTCGACGACAACCGGCGGGCCGTGGACGAGGCGGCCGAGCTGGCGGCCGCGTGCCTGGTGATGGTGGTCGGCGGGCTGCCGGGGGTGCGGCCGGGCGAGCCGCTGCCGCCCGGTTTCTCCAAGGACGTCGCCGGGGCGCGGGAGCGGGTCGCCGAGGCGCTGTCGGTGCTGGCGCCCTACGCCGGCGAGCGCGGCGTCAGGCTGGCGCTGGAACCGCTGCATCCGATCTACTGCCCCGACCGGGCGGTGCTGTCCACGCTGGGCCAGGCGCTCGACCTCAGCCTGCCCTACCCGGAGGAGCAGGTCGGGGTGGTGGTGGACACCTTCCACGTGTGGTGGGACCCCAGGCTGGCCGAGGACGTCGCGCGGGCCGGGCGGCGCATCGCGTCGTACCAGGTGTGCGACTACCTGCACCCGCTGCCCGCCGACGTGCTGCTCGGGCGGGGGATGATGGGCGACGGGGTGATCGACTTCGCGCCGATCACCCGGGCCGTGCTGGCCACCGGGTACGCGGGCGACATCGAGGTCGAGATCTTCAACGCCGACGTCTGGGCGGCCGACCCGGACGAGGTGCTGGCCACGATGAAGGCCCGCTACGCCGAGCTGGTGGTCTAGACGCGGCCGGGGTCGATCGTGCCGTCGAGGGTGAGGGCGGCTTCGAGCAGGAAGTAGTCGCCCCAGACCAGCTCGTGGGCGGTGGCCAGGCCCTTGCGCCGGTCGTAGCAGCCGTCCACCAGGCCGCCGTGCTCGTTGAGGTGGTCGCGGGCCAGCGCCTCCAGCGTGCGGGCGGCCTGCTCGCGGTACCCGTCCTTGGCCAGCGGCGCGAGCTTGGCCAGGGCGGCGGCGGCGATCGCGGTGGCCGAGGTGTCGCGGGGCGCGGCGGGAATGTCCGGGTCGTCGAAGTCCCAGTAGCAGACCAGGTCGGACGGGACGTGGGCCAGGTACCAGTCGGCGACCTCGGTGGCCGGGCCGATGAACTCGGCCGACAGGTGGGCGGCCTGGGCCAGGCCCAGCATGGCCCACGCCTGCGCGCGGGCCCAGGTGCTGCCGGGCGAGGAGCCGTTGACGGCGCCGGCCGAGGTCTGGGCGACCGAGCCGTCCCCCCGCACGCACATGGCGTAGCCGGTGCGGGCGTGGGACTCGGCCATCACCAGCAGCTCGCGGGCGCCGGTGCGTTCGCAGGCGAAGGCCAGCAGCGGGACCGTTCCGGGCAGGCCGTCCACGCAGGCGCCGGGGCGCGGCCAGCCATACTTGGCGACGTCCTCCTCCTGGGGCGGCAGCAGGCCGGCCAGCGGGTCGAAGCCGATGCTCAGCGACCGGGCGGCGGCCACGGCGGTCGTGGCGCCCGGCTCCTCGTCGCCGGCGAGCACGGCCGGGAGCGCGGCGCCGTACCAGAACAACATGCCGCGCAGCAGCGTGGGGGCGTCGGTGCGGGCGGCCAGCCGCTCGGCGACCTGACCGGCGGCGCGGGCGTAGCGGGGCTCGCCGGTGGCGACCGCGGCCAGGGACAGCAGGCCGCCCCAGAAGCCGCCGCACCAGTCTCCGTCCTCGGACCAGGTCCATTCGCCCGTCACGGGGTCGGCGTAGAGGGGGAAGCGCCCTTGAGACTGCGCGAGGGTCGTGCCGACCCTGCGCACCAGCTCTGCGACCAGCATGGAACCGCCTCATCCGGAAACGTGATGCCTCCTCCGGTTACCCGGGGCGGCACGGGCTTAACGGGACGCGTCCCAGACGATCAGGTAGCGCCGCAGCAACAACCGGCGGAACCGGCAGCCGGGCAACAGCCGCCTGGCGGCCCGCCCCACCTCTGCCCACGCCATGACGGGGGCCATGACGGGGGCCATGACGGGGACGGGCGGCCCGCTCTTGGGGCCGTGGCGGAGCTGGTGGACGCGGGTGACGACCTGCGCCGTGCCGCTGATGACCCAGTCGAGGAGCGAACGGTTCCTGGCATGCCCGACGACCACCAGCCGGCCGCCGGGCGCGAGCAGCCGCCGCAACGCCCCCACGGCCGCGCCGAACTCGGCGTGGTGCACGACGGCCACGGCGCTGACGAAGTCGTAGCCGGACTCCGGAAGCGCGGCCGGGTCGAGGTAGTCGGCCTCGGCGAAGGTGAGGCCGGGCCGGTCGCCGTGGCGGGATCTGGCCAGGGCGATCGCCTGCGCGGACCGGTCGACGCCGGTCACGTCGGGGACGCGGGCGGCGAGCTTGCCCGCCAGGAGGCCGTCGCCGCAGCCGACGTCGAGGGCGCGGGCCGAGCCGTGCGGGATCAGGCTCAGCACCAGCCGCTGGTAGTGCACGTTGTGATTCCAGTACGGATCGGGCACTCGATCACCATAGTGGCCTAAAGGGTCACCGTACCCGCCGCTCCGTCGACGGTGATCTCCTGGCCCGTGACGATGCGGCGGGTGGCGTCGCGGACGCCGACGACGGCGGGGATGCCGTACTCGCGGGCCACCACGGCGCCGTGCGACATGGCGCCGCCCATCTCCATCACCAGGCCGCCGGCCGTGAGGAACAGCGGGGTCCAGCCGGGGTCGGTCGAGGGGCAGACCAGGATCTCGCCCGGTTCGAGGTGGGCGCCGGTCGGGTCGAGCACCACCCTGGCCAGGCCGGTGACCGTGCCGGCCGAGGCCGCCGTGCCGGTCAGCGCGCCGTCGGGCACGGGTCCGGCCAGCGCCTCGGGCTCGGTGCCGTCGGACAGCATGATCCGGGGCACGTGCCTGCGGCGCGACTCCCGCTCGTACGCCGCCCGCCGTTCGCGTACCAGGTCGCGCAGGTCGCCGCCGGACAGGGCAGACCTGGCCTCCTCCATGCGCAGGAAGTACACGTCGGCGGCGTCGTCCAGGACGCCGGCTTCGGCGAGGTGCTCCCCGACCGCGCGCAGGCTGTGCCGGACGGCGGCGAGGGCCCTGACCGCGTGGTACTTGGGCAGTTCGCGCAGCCCCGCGTACGCCCGGGTGCGGCCGAGCGCGAAGCGCACCACGGGCGCCCGCCACCGGCCCCTGCGCGCGGCCAGCGCGGCGACCCGCTCGACCTCCTCCCGCGCCGCCCGCGCGCCCCTGGCGAACAGCGCGTCGGGGGCGAGGCCGGAACCCGCGTCCATGCGCAGGTAGTTGGCCAGTACGCCGAGGATGTGCGTGGGGTCGTCGGACCAGCGGGGCACGCCGACGTCGATCTCGGCCACGCCGCGGTGGCCGTACCTGCCGAGGAAGGCGGCGATCTCCTTCTGGGTCCGCGGCGGCAGCTCGCCGGCCCGGTAGCGGCGGGCCAGCTCGGCCGCGGGCACGTCGCCGAACGGCTCGGGCTCGACGCGGGTGGCCAGGTCCCACAGTTCGAGGTCCATCTCGGTGGTCGGGTTGTGCGGGACGCCGCGCAGGACGTCCTGCAGGTCGCCCACCCGCGTGCCGGAGAGCCGGGCGGCCAGGCCGAGCAGGGCGTAGCCGGTGATCACGATCGGCATGATCGAGACGATGGCCGGGAACGTCCCGCCGAGCAGGCGTTCGGCGTGGTCGAGGCGCTGGGCGGGGGTGGCGCCGGGCGGCGGTTCGAGCCGGCGGTCCAGTTCCTCGCCGACGCGGGCGGCGTGGCCGAGCGCCCTGGCCGGGCTCAGCAGCGCGTCGCGGACGCGCGCCGGCGCGTGCACCCGGCGCGCGAAGCGGCGCAGCCCGCGCAGGAACGGGCGGGGCGAGGTCTGCACCACCGACAGCCGCGGGTCGCCCGCCAGCTCCCGCACGACGGCCGCGGCCCGCGCCTCCCCCAGGGGCATCATGCGGGTCAGGACCGCCCGGCCCGTACGGCTGCGCAGCGGCGTGGTCAGGTCGATCCACAACCGCTGCCCCGCCTCGGACAGGAACGCCGGGCCGTCGAGCCGGTCGGCGGGCGCGTGCCCGAACAGGGTCGCCGCCCCCGAGGCGACCACGTTGAACGCCGACACCCCCATCGGCGTGAACGGCCCCATCACGCCCTGGGCCACGTTGAGCGACAGGTGCACGCGCCGGCCGGGCCCGGCCGGCCGGGGCAGCGGGTAGAGCGTGGTGATCGGCCTGGCCTGGGTGAGCCAGATCGTGCCGTCCTGGCCGATGGCCCACTCGGTGTCCTGGGGCGTGCCGTAGTGGTCCTCGACGCGCGCGCCGAGCTCGGCCAGGGCGAGCACCTGCGCGTCGGTCAGGCAAAGGCCCCCGGCGGCGGTCTCGACGCGTTCGACGCCGCCGCCGGGCAGCGGCCGGACGGCCAGCTTCGGCTCGCCCGCCCGCCGTTCCAGCACCTCGCCGCCCGAGACGACGAACCGGTCGGGATCGACGGCTCCGGAGACGACCGCCTCGCCGAGGCCGGGGGCGGCGTCGAGGACGGTCTCGCGCCGCCTGCCGGTCACCGGATCGGCGGTGAACATCACCCCGGCCACCCGCGCGTCCACCATCACCTGGACGACCACCGCGAGCCGGACGCCGTCGTGGCCGATGCCGTTGGACTCCCGGTAGGCCACGGCGCGGTCGCTCCACAACGAGGCCCAGCAGCGGCGCACGGCGTCGAGCACCGCCTCGGCGCCCACCACGTTGAGCAAGGTGTCCTGCTGGCCGGCGAAGCTGGCGAACGGCAGGTCCTCCGCCGTGGCCGAGGAGCGCACGGCCACCGGGACGTCCGCGCCGAGCCGCGCGTAGGACGTCACGATCGCCTCGCGCACGGGGGCGGGCATCTCGGCCCGGAGCAGGTGGCGCCTGGCCCGCCCGGCGAGCCCGGCGCCCGGCGTGAGGTCGAGCCCGGCGGCGACCTGCCGGTAGGCGTCGGTGGTGAGCGCCCAGCCGGGCGGGACGGGCAGGCCGGCGCGGGTCAGCTCGCCGAGGTTGGCGGCCTTTCCGCCCACTTCGGCGAGCATCGTGGCGTCGATCTCGGAGAAGTCGCGCGTGGTCCTCATGGAAGGCACCCCTTCTCCGGAGTCTGCCACAAATTCATCAACTGTTGAACAGCGGTGTCCCGTCCAGTTCCCAGGACGGGTCGAGCGGCACGCCGAGCAGGGCCAGGGCGGTCGGGCCGACGTCCACCAGGCGGGGCTCGGCCAGCGGGCGGCCGCCGAGGTCCGCGCCCAGCCGGTTCACGATCACGAACACCGTGCGCTCCTCGGCCGAGGTGCCGCCGTGGCCGCCCTCGTCCACGTGGCCGTGGTCGGTGGTGACCAGCACGGTCCAGCTCTCTCCCGGACGGGCGCGGACGGCGTCGAGCAGGCGGCCCAGGTAGGCGTCCTGGGCGTGCAGGGCGGCGGCGTACTCGGGGCAGTGGGGGCCGAGGGCGTGGGCCACCTCGTCGGTGTCGCCGAGATAGACGAAGGCCAGGTCGGGGCCGGCCTCGGCGAGGTGGCGCTCGGCGGCGTCGGCGATCTGCCGGTCGGCGGCGGTCCAGGTGAGGGCGTAGCCGTCGAGGACCATGCGGTGGTCGATGGCGGGGCCGAACGCGCCGTGCTCGCCGAGGGCGGCCCAGGAGAGGAAGGCGGCGGTCACGAGGTCGGGACGGGCATTCTTCGCACGACTCAAAAAGTCCGGAAATTTCGTGAACTGGGGGCTGGTGAAGCTGTTGTCCACGACGCCGTGTTTGTCGGGCCAGGCGCCCGTGGCGATGGACGACCAGCCGGGGCCCGAGTCCGTGCGCGACCTGATCACGCGGCCCGCCGCCGGCGGCTCCGGAGCCTTGGGCACGACCTCGCCGGGCGACTCCGTCCTGGGGGCCGCCGCCTCGCCGTACGGGAGCTTGCTGGTGCCGTACGCACCGGAGGCCATCAACGACGACAGGACCGGCGGGGCCAGGGCGACGAGCCGGTCGAAGCGCAGGCCGTCCATGCCGACCACGAGGACTTTGTTCTTGTTAAGGGGCATTCCCCTATCTAAGCGGTGAACCGCCGCACCCAGGCGACCGCGTCCGGCAGGATCTCCTCCACCGGCGCCACGTCCGGGTACCAGGTGCGCTCCCACTCCAGCGAGACCCATCCGGCGTACCCGGCCGCGCGCAGCAGGTCGCCGGCCTCCTCCAGCGGGACCGAGCCCGTCCCCATCGGGACCGGGGTGGTGTCCTCCGCCGAGACGGCGTCCTTGACCTGGACGTAGGCGAGCGAGGGGCCGAGTGCGGCGAGCGTGGCGGCCGGGGACTCGCCGTGCCGCCAGGGGTGCAGCAGGTCCCACAGCGCGCCGGTGGACCCCGGGCAGCCCGCCTCGGCCAGCAGCCCGGCCACGGCCGCGCCGGTGGGCATCCGGTCGTGCGTCTCGACCAGGACGCGTACGCCGAGGTCGGCGGCCGTACCGGCGACGGACCTCAGCCTGCGGGCGCCGACGGCCGGATCGTCGCCGCGCGGGAACACCCGCACGCCCGGCGCGCCCAGGTCGGCGGCCAGCCGCAGGTCGGCGAGGAGCGCGTCGGCGACCGGCTCGTCCGGTCCCGGCTCACAGATGCCGACATATCCGGCCAGGGCGGCGATCTCCAGCCCCGCCCGCTCCACCCGTTCCCGCACCCCGCGCCGCTCCTGCGCGGTGAGCCCGGCATGGACGCCGGTGTCCGGATGCAGCCGCAGCTCAAGCCCCTGGCAGCCGTGCGCGGCGGCGATCCCGGCCGCCCGCTCCAGCCCCTCCCCCGGCATCCCCAACGTGCTGACCGCCGACTTCACGCCATCACCCCGGCTTCCGCGCCCGTCACGCTCACCCCATCCTCCTGACGCTCTCCCGCAGCACGACCTCGCCCGCGACGTGCTCGACCACGGGGGCGGCGATGGCGTCGTCCCGGCCGAGCGCGAGCTCCAGGGCCCGCGCCCCCATGTCCGTCAGCGGCAGCCGTACGGTCGTCAGCGCGGGCACGTGGTCACGCAACGTGACGATGTCGTCGAACCCGGCCACCGAGACGTCCTCGGGCACCCGGATCCCGCGCTCCCGGCAGGCGGCCAGCGCCCCCACGGCCATCACGTCGTTGACCGCGAACACGCAGGTCGCCTGGCCGATCTCGGTCGCGGCCCGGTAGCCGCCGTCGCGGTCGAACGGCCCGTGGACCACGACGGGCTCGGGCAGCCCCAGCTCCCGCAGCGCCTCGGTGAACCCCTCGCACCGGTCGGCGGCGGTCACCAGGTGGGGCGGCCCGGCCAGCACGGCGAAGCGGGTGTGCCCCAGCCCGGCCAGCGCGCGGGCCAGGGCCGCGGCGCCGGCCCGGTTGGCGGGCGCGACGGTGTCCACGCCGAGCAGGTCCTGGCCGACGCACGCGGCCCGGCCGCCGCCCTCCCGGTACCGGGCCAGCTCCTCGCGCAGCCGCCCGGTCACGACGGGGTCGGCGACCCGCGAGCCGACCAGCAGCACGGCGCGCACGCGCTGGGCGTTCATGGTGGCGACGTAGGCGATCTCCTGCTCGGGATCGCGGTGGGTGGTGCCCACCATGACCAGCATGCCCTCGGTGGCGGCGGCCCGCATCGCGCCGTCGGCCAGCGCGGCGAAGTAGGGGTCGGTCAGGTCGTGGACGACGATGCCGATGACGTTGCTCGCGCCCCGGGCCAGCGTCTGGGCGGCGATGTTGGCGCGGTAGCCGAGCTCGTCGGCGGCCCGTTCGACGCGGGCCCGCAGGGTCGCGCCCACCTGGCGGGTGCTGCCGTTGAGCACCCGCGAGGCGGTGGCGAGGGAGACGCCCGCCTGTTTGGCGACGTCCTCAAGCGTGACCACGAGACCTCCCGGAAAGCGGTTTCCAAGTCTGCCAGACGACGACCTGGCTCCGCATCCTCGCACGCCCGCCCCCGGCGGCGGGACAACTCGCGGCCCCGCGCTCACCAGGACGGCGACGGGGTCCTCAGGCCCAGGGGAACAGGATGTCGAACAGGCCCTTCTTCTCGCTCGGCGAGGGGGCGGGCTGCTCCTGCTGCACGGGCGGCGCCTGCGTGGGAGGTGCGCTCTCCTGCCGCTCCGGCCGCCTGGTGGCGGGCGCCTCGGCCGAGTCCTCGGGGGTGCCGTCGGAGGTGTCGTTCATCTCGTCCCGCGGGCCGTGGGTGACCTTCTCGTCGGGCGTGGCCGTCGGACGGCTCTGGCGGGCGGGGGCGGTGGGCCGTACCGACGGCTCGCGGGTGGGGCGGGGGCGGCGGGCCACGGGGGTGGGGGTTACGGTCTCGGACACGGTCGGCTCGGCGGTGTCCGTATCCTCGGGCTCGGGCGCGGCCTCGGTCTCCTCCGGGAGCGCCGTCCGCGGCGGGGCGGTGACCTGGCTCGCCCCGGCGCAGGTCCCGACCCCGCACGGGTCGTCGGAGGAGGTGCCGGTGAGCAGCCAGCCCGCCCCGGCGCCGACCAGCACCACCGCGGCGGCCGCCAGCACCAGCACCCTGGTACGCCGGCGCACCTCGCGATCGCGCCCGGCGCCGCCCCGGCGGTCGTCGGCGTCGTCCGTCCAGCCGGAGCCGAGGAAGCCGCGCCTGGCCTCACCCGTGTCGTCGTCGCGCTCGGGCTTGTAGCCCTGGTCCAGCGGCAGGTAGGGCAGGTCGTCGTCGGCCGCGCGGTCGCCGACGGAGACGCCGGAGACGCCGGGCCCGTCCGCCCCGAGGACGGCGTGCGGCCCGCTCAGGCTCTCGTACGGCCCGGCCAGCGTCTCGTGCGGCCCGCTCAGTGCCTCGTGGGACCCGCCCGGCCCGTCCAGGACGTCGTGCGTGCCGCTCGGGCCGTCGAGCACGTCGTGCGGCGCGTCGGCCGGGGCCGCCGGCGTCGCCGGGGCTTCGACGGGCTGCGCGGCCTGGCCGGCCGGGAGGATGTAGGTCTCGTTGCCGGAGACCTGGATCGCGGGCTGCTCGTCGGTGTCCTCGGTGCTCCACCGGGGGGACAGCACGTCTCCGGTCAGCTCCGGGTTTAACGATTTGCCCTGCCCATCCTCGTACGGCCTGTCGTTCTCGTCGCGCGCCACGATGGAACCTCTCTAGCTTTGAATACGGACCGCGACCTTTCTTAACAGACTTGTCCGGAAATTTCACATGTTTCACTAAAGTTACTCTGCGTCACATTCGCCCCAGCCAGCGGGCGAGCGCGGCCTCCAGCGGGTACCCCCGCGCCCCCGACGTCCAGGCCGTATACCCGTCGGGCCGGACGAGCAGCGCCTCGGCGTCGTGCTCCGCGCTGCCGCGCACGATCTCCAGCCGGTCCGCCCACGGAGCGGCCGCCGCCACCAGGTCGTCGCGGCCGCCGAGGTCCAGCAACAGCGCCCGGCCGCCGCGCAGCAGCTCCGCGGTGCGCACCACGCCGTCGGCCGTCTTGACCGGCAGGTCGGGCGCCATCCGCCCGGCCCCCGGCACGCCCACGTCGTAGGCGGTGTCCACCCCGCTGATCATCCCGCTCAGGTACTCGTTGACCTGGTCGAACCGCATCAGCTCGGCGAACAGCTCGCGCAGCGGGTCGACGGCCGGGTCGGGATGGGCCAGCACGCTCTGGGCCCGTACGTTCCACAACACCCGCGCGCCGACCGGATGCCGCTCCGCGTGGTAGCTGTCCAGCAGCCCGGCGGGGGCCTCGCCGCGCACCTCGGCGGCCAGCTTCCAGCCCAGGTTGAAGGCGTCCCCCAGGCCGGTGTTCAGCCCCTGGCCGCCCCACGGGAAGTGCACGTGCGCCGCGTCCCCGGCCAGCAGGACGCGGCCCGCGCGGTAGGTCTCGGCCTGCAGGGCGGCGTCGCCGTACCGGGACAGGTTGCGCGCGCCGGCCATCGGGACCGGCACGCCGAGGATGTGCTCGGCCGCCTCCTGGAGCTCCTCCACCGCGACGGGGGCCTCGCGGTCGGCGTGCGGGGCGCGGAAGTCGTAGGTGGTGACGCGGCTGTGCCCGGCGGGGTCGAGCCAGACGATGACCCAGCCGCGCGGCGTACGCGTGTAGCCCGGCGGCACCGTGTACGGGTCGAGCAGCCGTACGTCGCCCATGAGCGCGGCGACGCGGGCCCCGGTGCCGGTGAACGGGATGCCGGCGGCCTTGCGCACCACGCTGCGCGCGCCGTCGGCGCCGACGACGTACCGGGCGGTCAGCTCGTGGCCGTTCACGGTGAGCGCGACGTGGTCGTCCCGCTGCTCCAGGCCGGTGACCTCCTGGCCGCGCCTGATCTCCGCGCCGAGGGCCGCCGCGCGGCGGGCGAACACCTGCTCGGCCCACGCCTGCGGGCTGCCCACGATGCTCGGACCGCCGTCCGTGACCGCTCCGAGGTCCAGCCCGAACATGCCGGAGAAGTGGAAGCTCACGCTCCCGTACGTGGACCGCCCCACGGCCTCCAGCAGCCCGCGCCGGTCGAGGCTCCGGGCCGTGCCCGCGTGCAGCGTCCCGGCCTTGGACTGGCCGGTCGGCACGGCGAGCCGTTCGAGCACCAGCGGCCGCACCCCCTGCAGGCCCAGCTCGGCGGCGAGCAACATGCCCACGGGCCCGCCACCCACCACGGCGACATCGAACACAGCACCCTCCTCGAAACCGGATGAGTACGTAATCCTCGTACATACGAACAATGTCCGTCAAATCATCGTTCGTGTTATCCGTACAATGGCGGCATGCTGCACCCGTCGCGTGACCAGATCCAGTTGGTGGACGTGCTCGCCGCGCTCGGCCATCCCGTCCGCGCCAAGATCGTGCGCGCGCTGGCCTCGGGGGACGAGCTGTTCTGCGGCGAGGTCGTGGCCGACGTGCCGAAGTCGACGCTGACCGCCCACTGGCGGGTGCTGCGCGAGGCCGGCGTCATCTGCCAGCGCCCGGAGGGCCGCAAGTTGTTCATCCGGCTGCGCCGCGACGACCTCGACGCCCGTTTCCCCGGCCTGGTCGACCTGCTGCTGTCCGAGGACCTCTGATCACCCGTCGCCCGGGTCACATGCAGGGGTTCGTGGTGGAGTCGACCACCTTGTCCTTGAGCGAGCCGGGGATCGCCGACACCACCCGCACACCCGGCCAGTCGGCCCCGATGACGAGCTGCACGATCGGCCCGTCGGGCAGCGGGGTGACCTTGGTCGCGTACGGCTTCGGGTTCACCGGCGCGACCTTGCCCGCCACCGGCGTGCGCTTGTCCTTCGACAGCCGGGCGGCCACCGCGTCCCCGTAGGCGGCGCCGTTGTCGGCGTCCTTCTTCGCGTACCGGATGGACGTGGTGGCCACCGGCGCGGCGTTGCCGACCTGGACGACGGCGAACCCCTGGTCGGCCAGCTCGTCGGCCACCTGGCCGGCCTTGCCGAACTCCGCGGTGCCGTTGAGCACCTGGACGCGCACCCGCCCGTTCTCGACCTTCGGCTTGGCGGCGGACGAGGGCGGGGTCACCTCGGTGTCGGAGCGCACGGCCTCGAAGAAGTTGCGCGCGTCCGGCTGCTTGAGCTGCACCCGGTTCTTGTCGGCCGGGTACGCCTCCACCGGCACGGTGATGCCCTTGAGCTCCTTGGCGGTCAGCCCCTTGACGCTGCCCGCGATCTCCAGCATCCGCGGCAGCGTGAGCTTGTCGTCCACGGTGACGGCCTTGACCCCGGCCCTGAGGAACGCGTCGGCCTTGATGGGGTCGGTGAGCAGCCCGCCGTCGGTGATCTTGTCCAGCACCTTGGTGAGGAAGACCTGCTGGCGCTGGATGCGGTCGAGGTCGCTGCCATTGCCGAGGGCGTAGCGGGTGCGCACGTACCCGAGGGCCTGCTCGCCCTTGACGATGTGCTTGCCGGCGCTGAGCACGAGCTTGGCCTTGGGGTCGTTGACCGCCTTGGGCAGGCAGATCTCGATGCCGCCGAGGGCGTCGACGATGCCCTTGAAACCGGTGAAGTCCACCTTCACGATGTGGTTGATCTTGATGTTGGTGAGCGACTCGAGCGTGCGGACCGTGCAGTTGATGCCGCCGTCGTTGAAGGCGGAGTTGATCTGGCGCAGTCCTCCGGCCAGCGTCGCGCCGGCGCCGCTCCGGCACGGCGGGATCATGACCATGGTGTCCCGGGGGAAGCTGATCATGGTGGCCTTGTCCCGGTCGGGGGAGATGTGCAGCATCATGATCGTGTCGGTGCGCTCGCCGAGGCCCTGCGACTTCGCGCCGTACTTCTTGTTGTCGCCATCGCGCGAGTCCGAGCCGACGAGCAGCACGTTCAGCGCGCCGGTCTCGGGCGGCCGCGACGGCCCGGCGTCCACGGGAACGCGCGGGATCCCGTTGTCGATGCTGCGGTAGTACGCGTACCCGCCCAGCGTGACGGCGACCAGCACGAACGTCAGCGCCATGCTCACCCACGCCAGCGGCGTGATCCGCCGCCCGCGCCCCGCGGGGCGGTCCAGGCGACGGTCGGGGCGGTCGTCGGGGCGGCCATCAGGACGGTGGTCGGGGCGATGCTGCGGCCGTTCCGGCGCTCTCCGGCCCTCGCTCACGCGCCCTCCTCTACGCGCGCCCCGCACAGGACGCACCCCCGCGCGCCCCTCGCAGAGCGCGGCCCCCTCTGGTGTGACGCGCAGCATACTGACAATCCGCCATTTATACGGCGTGTCGCTGATTTCACCCGATGGCGGACTTGGGAGGACGCGTCCGACGAGGGCTCCATGCAAAGCGCGCGAATCCGCGGCGTCACTACGGTCCGTGACGCCATCATGACGTCCATGCTTCTGACCGAGATGGCGCCCCCTCCAGGCGCCGAGGCGCTGGCCGGGCTGCGCACCGCCGCCCGGACCGCCCGCCGGGCCGTCTTCGTCGCGCTCACCGGCTCGATCGCGCTGCTGGCCACGTCCCAGGTGCTGGCCGACCGCGCGCCGACCAGAGAGCAGACGTTACCGCTCGCGGTGCTCTCGCTGGCGGTGTTCGCGATCGCGCTGCCCGTCCTGGCGGTCACCCAGCTGGTGTGGGGCGCGCGGGCGCGCCTGGTGCGCCGCCGCGAGCGCGAGCTGTTCGCCGTGCCGCCCTCGGCCCGGCGGCGTCCGCTGAGCCGGCTCGGCGTCGCGTCCGGCTGGGCCGTGCTGCTGCTGCTCGGCGGCACCTCTCCCGGCCAGTTCAGGGCGGCCGCCCGGTACGCCTTCGCCGACGCCCTGAGCTGGGCCGTCGAGGCCGCCATGGTGATCGGCCTGGCCGCGGGCGTGTCGTTCCTCGTCTGGTGGGCACGGGACGCCCTGGGGATAGTGGCGCGCGCCGGTCGTCCGGGAGGATCACCTGGCGATCCGTGGGATCCCGGCCGGGGCGCGCGTCCACGAGGGGGCGCGGCGCTCTGGACGGGCGCGGCCGTGGCGGTCGCCGCCCTGCTCGGAGCCCGCGCCCATCTCTGGGAACCGCCCATGCCGATCGTTTACGCGCTGCTGACCGCCGCCCTCGTCTGCGGGGTGGTTACCGACGAGTAGCATAGGCGCGGAACCCCATCCAAGAACGAGGAGCGAATCCGTGCCTTCCTCTCGTGACGTCGTGTTCGTCGACGGCGTACGCACGCCTTTCGGCAGGTCAGGGCCGAAGGGACTGTACGCGGAGACCCGCGCCGACGACATGGTCGTCCGCGTCATCCGCGAGCTCGTCCGGCGCAACCCCGGGCTGCCTCCCGAGCGCGTGGACGAGGTGGCCATCGCCGCGACGACCCAGATCGGCGACCAGGGCCTGACCATCGGCCGCTCGGCGGCGGTGCTGGCCGGTCTGCCCAAGAGCGTGCCCGGCTACGCGATCGACCGCATGTGCGCGGGCGCGATGACCGCGGTCACCACGGTCGCCGGCGGCATCGCCTTCGGGGCGTACGACGTGGCCATCGCCGGCGGCGTCGAGCACATGGGCCGCCACCCCATGGGCGAGGGCGTGGACCCCAACCCGCGGTTCCTGTCGGAGAAGCTGGTCGACCCGAGCGCGCTGGTCATGGGCATGACCGCCGAGAACCTGCACGACCGCTACCCGTCGATCTCCAAGGAGCGCGCCGACGCCTACGCGGTGCTCTCGCAGGAGAAGGCGGCCAAGGCGTACGCCGACGGCAAGATCCAGCCCGACCTCGTGCCCACCGCGATCAGGACGGCCGAGAAGGGCTGGGGCCTGGCCGCCGAGGACGAGGCGCCGCGCCCCGGCACCACGATGGAGGCGCTGGGCGCGCTCAAGACGCCCTTCCGCCCGCACGGCAACGTCACCGCGGGCAACTCCTCCGGCATCAACGACGGCGCCACCGGCTGCATCATGGCCGCCCGCGAGGTCGCCGGCGAGCTGGGCCTGACGCCGAAGATGCGCCTGGTCTCCTACGCCTTCGCGGGCGTGGACCCCGAGGTGATGGGCGTGGGCCCGATCCCGTCCACCGAGCGGGCGCTGCGGCTGGCCGGGCTGTCCATCGGCGACATCGGCCTGTTCGAGGTCAACGAGGCGTTCGCCGTCCAGGTGCTGGCCTTCCTGGAGCACTTCGGCATCGCCGACGACGACCAGCGCGTCAACCCCTACGGCGGCGCGATCGCCTTCGGCCACCCGCTGGCCTCCTCGGGCGTGCGGCTCATGACGCAGCTCGCCCGCCAGTTCGGCGAGCGGCCCGACGTGCGGTACGGCATCACCACCATGTGCGTCGGCATGGGCATGGGCGGCACTGTGATCTGGGAGAACCTGGCATGAGCGACATCGAGACCTGGCGCGCGCTGCTGAGCGGGCGCAACACCGACGAGGTCGTCACCAAGGCCCTCGTGCGCGACGTGCCGCTGCCCGGCGGCGCCGGCACGATGGCCCTGATCACCCTGGACAACGGCTTCGACCACACCAAGCCCAACACCTTCGGCCCGCACGGCCTGTTCGCGCTGGACGAGGCCCTGTCGCGGATCTCCGCGCGCACCGACCTGGCCGCGGTGGGCGTCACGGGCAAGCCGTTCATCTTCGCCGTCGGCGCCGACCTCAAGGGCGCGGCCGCCGTGGCCTCCCGCGCGGAGGCCGAGGCCATCGGCGCGCTGGGCCACCACGTCTTCCGCAGGCTGGGCGAGCTGCCGATCCCGACGTTCGCGTTCGTGAACGGCGCGGCCATGGGCGGCGGCCTGGAGATCGCGCTGCACTGCGCGTACCGGACGATCTCCTCCGGCGTGCCCGCGGTGGCGCTGCCCGAGTGCTTCCTCGGCCTGGTGCCCGGCTGGGGCGGCACGCAGCTCCTCCCCCGCCTGATCGGCCCGGCGAACGCGATCAAGCTGATCATCGAGAACCCACTGTCGCAGAACCGCATGATCAAGGGCGCGGACGCCTACAAGCTGGGCGTCGCGGACGCGATGTTCGAGCCGGCCGACTTCCTGGAGGAGTCGCTGCGCTGGGCGGCCCGCGTGGTCAAGGGCGAGGTCGCCGTCGAGCGGCAGGAGCACGACGGCTGGGACAAGGCCGTCGCCGACGCGCGCTTCCTGGTGGACATGAAGCTGCGCGGCGCCTCCCCCGCCCCCTACCGGGCGCTCGACCTGATCGCGCTGGCCGCGACCGCCTCGCGCGACGAGGGCTTCGCCGCCGAGACGCAGGCGCTGGCCGACCTGCTGATGGGCGACGAGCTGCGGGCCGGGCTCTACTCCTTCGACCTGGTCCAGCGCCGGGCCAAGCGTCCCGCCGGCGCGCCGGACAGGTCGCTGGCCCGCAAGGTCACCAAGGTCGGCGTCGTGGGCGCCGGGCTGATGGCCTCGCAGATGGCGCTGCTGTTCGCCCGCCGCCTGGAGGTCCCGGTCGTGCTGACCGACCTCGACCAGTCCCGCCTGGACAAGGGCGTGGGGTACGTGCACGCCGAGGTCGACAAGCTGCTGGGCAAGGGCCGCGTCTCGGCCGACCAGGCCAACCGGCTCAAGTCCCTGGTCACCGGCTCCCTGACCAAGGACGCCTTCGCCGACGCCGACTTCGTCATCGAGGCCGTCTTCGAGGACATGGCGGTCAAGAAGCAGGTGTTCGCCGAGGTCGAGGCCGTGGTCTCGGCCGAGTGCGTGCTCGCCACCAACACCTCCTCGCTCTCGCTCACCGAGATGGGCGCCGGGCTGGCACACCCCGAGCGGCTGGTCGGGTTCCACTTCTTCAACCCGGTCGCCGTGATGCCGCTGCTGGAGATCATCAGGGGCGCCTCGACCGACGACGCCACGCTGGCCACGGCGTTCGCGGTGGGCAAGTCGCTGCGGAAGTCGTCCGTGCTGGTGAAGGACGCACCGGCGTTCGTGGTCAACCGGCTGCTGACCTGCTTCATGGGCGAGGTCGTGGCCGCCGTGGACGAGGGCACGCCGCTGGAGGTCGCCGAGCACGCGCTCGACGGGCTCGGGCTGCCGATGACGCCGTTCGCGCTGCTGCAGCTCGTCGGCCCGGCCGTCGGCCTGCACGTCGCCGAGACGCTGCACGCGGCCTTCCCCGAGCGGTTCGGCGTCTCGGAGAACATGGCCAAGCTGGTCGCCTCGGGCAAGCCCGGCGTCTACCGTCCGGACTTCTCGCTCGACCCGGAGGCGGTGGCCCTGTTCGCCGGCGGCACGTCGCCGTCCACGGCCGAGCAGGTCCGTGAGCGCGTGCTCGGGGCGCTGTCCCGGGAGATCCGGATCATGCTGGACGAGGGCGTCGTCGCCGGGCCGCAGGACATCGACCTGTGCATGATCCTGGGCGCCGGCTGGCCGTTCCATCTGGGTGGCATCACGCCTTATCTGGACAGGTCGGGGATCGCCCAGCCCCGGTTCCTTCCGCCCGGTGCGGCCTCGCTGCCCGCGTGATTTTACGGAGGCCCGCCCGGCGGGTCTCCGTACGTCATGGCCGCCTTCGCCGTAGCGTACTGTGCCGTCCTACGAACGGAGAGTAACCATGATGCGAGCAGTCGGCACGATCGCTCTGTCCGGAGCCCTCGTGCTGGGTGCGTCGTCGCCCTCCCTGGCGGCGCCCCCCACCCCCAAGGTCGTCCTCAAGGTCACCATGGCGGTGAAGAACGGCCCCACCAAGGGCGCCTGGCTCAACTGCAGCCCCGACGGCGGCACCCACCCCTCCGCCCACGCCGCCTGCGCGCTCCTGCGCAAGGTGAAGGGCGACCCGGCCAAGATCAACGTCTCGCCGAAGGCGGCCGCGGCCTGCGGCAAGGAGCTGGAGCCGCGCGCCGTCATGATCCTCGGCAAGTGGTACGACAAGACCGTCAAGTGGGGCAAGGTCTACACCAACGCCTGCACGATGAAGGCGGGCCTCGGAACGCTCCTGGCGATCTGAGCGGGCGAGGGGGGCGGGCCACCGGCCCGCCCCCCTCGCGCGTCACCGGCCGGGCACGGCCCCCCGCCTGCTGTGACGGTAGCCGTAGGCGAAGTAGACGACCACGCCGATGACCATCCAGACGACGAACCTGAGCCAGGTCTCCAGCGGCAGGTTGAGCATCAGGTAGAGGCAGGCCAGCACCGACAGGATCGGCAGCAGCGGCACCATCGGCACCCGGAAGGCCCGCTCCAGGTCGGGCCGGGTGCGCCGGAGCACGATCACGCCGACGGAGACCACCATGAACGCGAACAGCGTGCCGATGTTCACCAGCTCGGCCAGCTCCCCGAACGACACGAACCCGGCCAGCACCATGGTCACCAGGCCGACGAGGATGGTGAGCCGGGCGGGCGTGCCGAAGGTGGGGTGGACGACGGCCAGCCGACGCGGCAGCAGGCCGTCGCGGCACATGGCGAACAACACCCGGGTCTGCCCGAGCAGCAGCACCAGCACCACGGTCGTCAGGCCGGCGATGGCGCCCACGCTGATGATGGCGGCCAGCCAGGGATGGCCGACGGCGGTGAACGCGTCCGACAGCGGCGCGCTCGTGCTCAGCTGCTTGTACGGCTGCATGCCGACCACGACCAGCGAGACCGCGACGTAGAGGATCGTGCAGACGGCCAGCGAGCCGATGATGCCGCGCGGCACGTCGCGCTGCGGGCGCACGGTCTCCTCTGCGGCGGTGGCCACGATGTCGAAGCCGATGAAGGCGAAGAACACGATCGCCGCGGCCGAGAAGATGCCGATCACGCCGAACGCGACGGGCGTGACCCCGAACAGCACCTGGATCAGCGGCGCTTTCAGCCCCTCGACCCGCGGCGAGGCCACCGGCTCGGGGATGAAGGGCGTGTAGTTGGCGGCCTTGACGAAGAACAGCCCGGCCACGATGACCAGCAGCACCACCGTGATCTTGGTGATCACCAGGATCAGGTTGACCCGCGAGGAGATCTTGATGCCAACCACCAGGATCGCGGTGAGGATCAGCACGATGGCCACCGCGGGCACGTTGACCACGGGATCGTCGCCCGCGATGGACGCCGGCAGGTGGACGCCGACGGAGTCCAGCATCGAGGCGAAGTAGCCCGACCAGCCGACCGACACCACGGCCGCGGCCAGCGCCAGCTCCAGGATCAGGTCCCAGCCGATCACCCAGGCGGGGAACTCGCCGAGGGTGGCGAAGGAGAAGGTGTAGGCGGACCCGGCCACGGGGATCGTCGAGGCGAACTCGGCGTAGCACAGCGCCGCCAGGCCGCACACCACGGCCGCCACGACGAACGAGACCGCGACCGCCGGCCCCGCCACCTCCTTGGCCACCTGGCCGGTGAGCACGAAGATCCCGGTGCCGACGATCACGCCGATGCCGAAGACCATCAGGTCCATGGCGCTCAGCCGTTTGCGGAGCTGGTGCTCGGGAGTTTCGGTGTCGCGGATCGACTGTTCGACGCTCTTCGTGCGAAAGATGTCCACGATCAGCGATCCTTCCCAGACCCTCAGTGATCATGCGCTCGCGCCGGGCACGCCGGTGAAGCGCCTCGTCGGGGGTAGCGGACCCGCATCATGGTGGACGACCTGCTGGACACGCTGGCCGGTCAGGACGTGGCGGTGGTGCTGTCGCTCGTCCTGGTCTTCCTGACCCTGGACGCCTCGGTGGGGATCGGCCTGATCACGCCGGGCGACGGCCTGCTGCTCGTCGCGGGCGCCACGTCGGGCAGCGTGCCCGAGACGCTGGCCCTGATCGGCACCGGCGTGCTGGCCTGCCTCCTGGGCGCGACGGGCGGCCACCGCCTGGGCCGCCGGTACGGCCCCCGCCTGCGTCGCAGCAGGCTCGGCCGGCGCGTCGGCGAGGAGCGCTGGACCCGGGCGGAGCAGATCCTGCGGCGCAGCGGCTGGGCGCTGGCCCTGGCCTACTTCCTGCCGGTGGTGCACGCGCTGACGCCGGCCGTGGCGGGCGCGGTGGGCATGCCCTACCGCCGGTTCATGCCGTGGGCCCTGCTGGGCAGTACGGCGTGGGTGAGCACGTACATCGTGCTGGGGGCGGTGGCCGGGCAGATGGCGCGGCAGGCGGGCCTGCTGCTGCCGGCGGCGGCCGCGGCGGTGGTCGTCATGCTGGCGATCACCGCCGTGGTCCGCCGGGTGCTCAACGGCGGACCGGCTGCTCCACGCGGGAGGTCCGCTTCGCGACGGCCTCGGTGATCTGGCGCGCGAGGTCTTGCCCGGTCAGGCCGATGCGGCCGAGGATCACGGCCCGCTTGGCGTGGTCGAGGAACTCCTGCGGGATGCCGAAGGTGCGCACCGGGACGTCGACGTCGGCGTCGCGGAGCAGGCGGGCCACGGCGTCGCCCACGCCGCCCACGCGGCCGTTGTCCTCGACCACGGCGACCAGCTTGTGGGCGCCGGCGGCCAGCGTCAGCGCCTCGTCGAGCGGCTTGACCCAGCGCGGGTCGACCACAGTGGCCGAGATGCCCTGCGCGTCGAGCAGGACGGCCGCCTCCATGCACACGTGCGCCATCGGGCCGACGCCCACCAGCAGCACGTCCGGCTCGCCCTCGGCGGCCCGCAGCAGGTCCATCTCGCCCAGGCGGCCCACGGACTCCAGCGGCTCGGCCACCGGGCCCTTGGGGAAGCGCAGCACGGTCGGCCCGTCGGAGACCTCCACGGCCTCGCGCAGCAGCTCGGTGACGCGGTCGCCGTCGCGCGGCACCGCGATCCGCAGGCCGGGCACGACCTGGAGGATCGACAGGTCCCACATGCCGTTGTGGCTGGCGCCGTCGTCGCCGGTGACGCCGGCCCGGTCGAGGACGACGGTGACCGGCAGCCGGTGCAGGGCGACGTCCATCAGGAGCTGGTCGAAGGCCCGGTTGAGGAAGGTGGCGTAGACGGCCACGACCGGGTGCAGGCCGCCGAGCGCGAGACCGGCCGCGCTGGTCAGCGCGTGCTGCTCGGCGATGCCGACGTCGTAGATGCGGTCGGGGAAGGCGTCGGCGAAGGCGTTGAGGCCGGTGGGGTGGAGCATGGCCGCGGTGATGGCGACCAGGTCCTCGCGCTCCTTGCCGAGCCTGACCAGCTCCTCGCTGAAGACGTTGGTCCAGATGCGCGGCTTGGGCTTCTCGGCGCCGGTGGCGCGGTCGAAGGCGCCGGGCGAGTGGAACTGGTCTTCGTCGTGGTTCTCGGCGGGGGTGTAGCCGCGGCCCTTCTGGGTGAGGGCGTGCACGATGACCGGGCCGCGGAAGGCGCGGGCCTTGCGCAGCGCAGCCTCCATGGCCTGCTCGTCGTGGCCGTCGATGGGGCCGACGTACTTCAGGCCGAGGTCTTCGAACATGACCTGCGGGGCCAGGACGTCCTTGACGCCCTTCTTGAAGCCGTGGAGGGCGTCGTAGAGGACCGGAACGTTCCCGAGCTTGTCCTTGACGTATTCGAGCATGTCCTCGTAGCGGCGGTTGACGCGCAGCGAGGACAGGTGGGAGGCCAGGCCGCCGATGGTCGGGGAGTAGGAGCGGCCGTTGTCGTTGACCACGATCACGACGGGCAGGTCTTTGATCGCGGCGATGTTGTTGAGCGCCTCCCAGGCCATGCCGCCGGTGAGCGCGCCGTCGCCGATCACCGCGACGACCGTGCGCTCGCGCTCGCCGCGCAGCTTGAACGCCTTGGCCAGGCCGTCGGCGTAGGACAGCGCGGTGGAGGCGTGGGAGTTCTCGACGAAGTCGTGCTCGGACTCGGTCTGGCTCGGGTAGCCGGACAGGCCGCCCTCCTGCTTGAGCGCCTCGAAGCCGGCCGCGCGGCCGGTGAGCAGCTTGTGCACGTACGCCTGGTGGCCGGTGTCCCAGATCACCGGGTCGCGCGGGGAGTCGAAGACGCGGTGGACGGCGATGGTGAGCTCGACCACGCCCAGGTTCGGCCCGAGGTGGCCGCCGAACCTGGCGCAGGCGTCGACGAGCAGGTCACGGATCTCCCCCGCGAGCCGCGGCAGCTCATCGACAGCGAGCCGTTTGACGTCGTGCGGTCCCTCTATCGAGCCCAGCAACCCGCTCACGGATGCGACTCCCCTCTGCCTCGTTCGCCGTCTGCTTCTTTCGACGACGCAGAAGAGTCTAGTTCGCCGACGTCTCACTGACTCCATCGAGTCAAATCCACCCACATATGTCCGATCTTGACCTAGTCTTTCCGGACATATGAACTCCCTCCCTAAAGGCAGGATCGCGGCTCTGGTCGCCGCGGCTCTCGCCCTCGCCATGGCCGCCGCCTCCCTCGTGCTCGTGCTGTCCGACGTCGCCACGACCTCGGCCGAGCGTGCGCCGGTCAGCCAAGCCCAGAAACTCGCCTCGCCGCCCGCCGCGGCCCGGGCCGGCGCCGCCGCGCCCGGCGGTCAGGCGCAGGCCACGGCCAACGCCCTCTACCGGACCGGCAGGCTCGCCGACGCGAACTGCGCGCCGGGCGCACTGCCCGCGGGCAGCATGATCGCCTACCGCCGCTTCCTCACGCGGGTGACGAACTGCCTGAACAAGGCGTGGGCCACGCAGTTCCGCAAGGCCCGCATGCCGTTCAGCAAGCCGCGGCTGCGGATCATCACCAAGAAGGTCAGGACGCCCTGCGGCGCCTGGAACACCGGCGCCGACGGCGTCTACTGCTCCACCGACCGCACGATGTACCTGTTGATCGGCCGCGACCAGCTCCGCAACCCGTTCCCGCTGGGCATCAGCCGCCTGATCGCCCACGAGTACGGCCACCACATCCAGCAGGCCTCCGGCATCTGGAACTACTACTGGACGGCCAGGTCCACCGCGGGCAAGGCCGGGCGCCTCCAGCTCTCGCGCAGGTCCGAACTCCAGGCCGAGTGCTTCTCCGCCGTCTTCATGAGCACGATGAAGGGCACCGGACTGGTGAACCAGTCCGACTGGGACTACACGGTCCAGTGGTTCTACAAGAACGGCGCCAAGGGCTGGCCGCAGAACGACCACGGCAAGGGCCCGACGCAGGCGGCCTGGATGACCAGGGGCTTCAACCGGGGCGCGCCGGGCGCCTGCAACACGTGGGCGGCGGCTGCACGAAACGTCCAGTGACGTCGGGCATTTCCGCTTTACCTGGATCTCTCTCTTTTGTAGTGTGCCTTCCCATGCGTACCCCCCGATTGGCGATCATTGCCGGCGCCCTGGCGAGCGTTTTCGTCGCCGGTACGGCCCACGCGGCCGTGGCCGCCCCGGCGAGCAAGCCGGTCCTGACGAAGAACCCGATCTACAAGACAGGCCGGCTCGCGCACAGGACGTGCGAGGAGCCGCCGGTCCAGTCCGGGACCGAGGACGAGGCGCGGGTCTACTTCGAGGCGGTGCTCGAATGCCTCGACAAGGCCTGGGGCCCCAAGCTCAAGCAGGCGGGCTTCGCCTCCAGCAAGCCGAAGTTCCGGGTGATCACCAAGCTGGGCGCCCCCACGGGCTGCGGCGGCTTCCCGGGGGGCGCGCAGGCGCTGTACTGCCCGGTCAACAAGACGATGACCCTCCTGCTCAGCCCGAACGTCGTGGAGGAGCCTTCCGACCCGGTGCTGATGCTGGTGGTGGCGCACGAGTACGGCCACCACGTCCAGAAGCTCACCGGCATGCTCCGGCACAACAAGCGCGGCGAGTACGTGCTGGACAACCCGCGGAACCTGGAGCCGGTGCGCCGTACCGAGCTGCAGGCCGAGTGCTACGCCGGGGCCTTCATGGGCAGCGTCTGGGACTCGCTGGGCCGTAGCCAGAAGGAGTTCGACTCCCTGCTCAAGGGCACGCACGACCTGGCCGACCTGAGCGCGCTCGGCGTGAAGACGCGCTCCTCGGCCGACCTGTCCCACGGCTCGGACGCCAACGTCGCGTGGTGGCTCAAGCGCGGCTTCACCGGCAAGTCGGCGGGCTCCTGCAACACCTGGGCCGCCCCCAAGGCCAAGGTCGGCTAAGCCAAACTCGTACAAACTCCTCTAAGATCCGCGATCGTGCGCATTCCCCTCATGGCGCTCGCCATGTGCATGATCGCGGTTCTGCTGTCGCCGGCTCCGTCGGCCGCGGCGGGCCGCCCGGCGCGAGGGGGTCTGTCGGCCGCGCCGGTCGTCTCGCGGGAGCGCCTGGCGTGCGCCGTCCCCGCCATCAGGACGGGCAGCGCCGCCTCGCTCAAGTCGTTCCACCGGGCCATGGCCAGGTGCGCCGACCGTTTCTGGGCCGGCCGGTTCGCGGCCGCGGGCCTGACCTACACCCCGCCCAAGGTGACCGTCACCACCGGCGGCGACTCCGTCTGCGGCCGGATCACCGCCAACGGCGCACAGTACTGCCCGGTGCAGCGCACGATCGTCATCCGCATCATGAAGCACGACCTGGACGACCCGTTCAGGATGAACATCGCGCACTCCGTCGCGCACGAGTGGGGACACCACGTCCAGGAGCTCACCGGCGTGCTGGACGCGCAGAACGCCCTGTACCAGCCCGCCTCCACGGGAGCCCGCACCCTGCTCAGCCACCGGCTGGAGATGCAGGCCGAGTGCTTCGCCGGCGTCTTCTACAGCGCCGCGCTCACCTCGATCAAACCCGACGTCACCTGGCGCGACTGGCTGGACGCCGTCCGCAGGGCGGACTACAGCAAGATCCACGGACGCCCGCGCAACCTGGCCTACTGGCAGAACCGCGGCCACCGCGACGGCTCCGCCGCCGCCTGCGACACCTGGACGGCCCCCAAGGCCCGGGTGCGCTAGGAGCTGACCCTGGCCAGCACTTCCAGCGGGTCGGCCAGCACGTGGGCGAAGGCCAGCTCGGCCGCCCCGACGAGGGTCACGTGGTCGCCGAGCGCCGAGGTGCGCAGCCGTACGTGCTCGCGCTGGGGCGCCATGGCGTGCAGCGCCAGCCGGGTGCGGACCTGCGCCGCCGAGCCGAGGTAGACCTCCCGCAGCATGCCCCCGAAGATCACCATCTCCGGGTTGAAGATGTTGACCAGGTTCGCCACGCCGAGCCCGAGCCAGTCGCCGACCCGGCTCAGGGCCTCCTGCGCGACGATGTCGCCCCGGTCGGCCGCGTCGACCACGGCCCGCACCGCGTCGCGGCCGTGCTGGCCGGGCCCGAACCGGCCGGCCAGCTCCAGCAGCGCCCGCTCCCCCACCTCGGCCTCCAGGCAGCCGTGCGAGCCACAGGAGCACTCGCGCCCGCCGGGGTTGACGACCATGTGGCCGACCTCACCGCCGTAGCCGTCGAAGCCGCCGAGCAGGTGGCCGCCGGTGATGATGCCGCCGCCGATGCCCACGTCGCCGTGCAGGCAGATGAGGTCGCGCACGCCCACGCCGAGGCCGCGGCTGTGCTCGGCCAGGGCCGCCAGGTTGGCGTCGTTGCCCACGCTGACCGGCAGCCCGAGGCCCAGCCGGCGGCCGAGCTCCTCACCGAACGGCACGTCGTGGGCCATCAGGTTGGGCCCGAACGTCACCACGCCGTCGCCCTTGCGCACCCCGCCGGACACGGCGGCGGCGGCGCCGACGCACACGGTGTCGTCGCGCGTCTTGCGCCGCATCTGCCTGGCGAACCCCGACAGCACCCCGGCCAGCTCGTCGAGGGCGAATTTGCCCCGGTCGCGGGTGGTCTCCCTGCGGTCGAGGATGACGCCGCCCAGCCCCACCCGCGCCGCCACGAGCCGGTCGGGGCCCACGTCGAACGCGAACACGTAGACGCGCGCCGACTCCGGGCGCACCACCAGCGAGGGCCGGCCGGCCCGGCCGGTCTCGCGCGGCAGCTCCTCCCGCACCAGCCCGGCGGCGGTCAGGTCGGACGTCAGCGCCATGATGGTGCTGCGGTTGAGCCCCATCTTCGAGGTCAGCTCGGCGCGCGAGATCGGCCCGCCCAGATGGACATGGCGAAGCAGCGCGCCGAGATTGTGGCGCCTGATGTCCTCCTGGGACGGTCCGGCACGCATCGTCTGGGGTTCCTTCAGGGGCTGCGGGTCGCTGATCACCTTAGACCAGCAGCAGCCGCCCGCTTGCGCGCCAGGGCGTCGACGCCCGCGGCGAGCAGCAGCACGCACCCGGTGACCAGGTACTTCACGCTCGCACCGTAGCCCATCAGGCCCATGCCGTTCTCGATCACGGCCACCACGGCGCCGCCGAGCACCGCGTCGAGCACCCGCCCCTTGCCGCCGAACAGGCTGGTGCCGCCGATGACGGCCGCGCCGACCGCGTACAGCAGGACCGAGCTGCCGCCCGTGTTCGGGTCGACCGAGCTGGCCCGGGAGGCGGCCACGATCCCGCCGACCGCCGCCATCGCGGAGCAGATCACGAACGCCGCGATCTTGATGCGGTCGACCGGGATGCCCGCCCGGCGCGCGGCCTCGGTGTTGCCGCCGACCGCGTACAGGTGCCGGCCGAACGCGGTGCGCCGTAGCACCAGCGTCCACACGACCAGCAGCACGACGATCACCGGCACCACGATCGGCACGCCGGTGAGCGAGACCAGCGCGGGGTTGCGGCTGCGCTCCAGGTTGAGCACGTAGACCGCGAGCCCGCCGAGCAGCGCCAGGGCGCCCACACGGGCCGCGATCAGCGACAGCGGGTCGGCGACCAGGCCGCGCGCGGACCGGTTCCTGGCCCGCAGGAGCTGCACGGCCGCGAAGGCGACCACGCACACCGCGTACAGGATCCAGCCGAGCAGCGGCGGCAGGTTCTTGTTGGCGACGGCGACGATCACGCTGTCCCGGACCGAGATGTTCGTGCCCTCGTTGACCAGCACGAGGACCAGGCCCTGGAAGGCCAGGAAGGCGGCCAGCGTGACCACGAACGACGATATGCCGACCTTGGCCACCAGCGTGCCGAGCACGACGCCGATCAGCACGCCGGTGGCGATGGCGGCCGGCACGCAGACGTACCAGGGCAGGCCGAAGGTCGCCAGCGTGACGGCGAGCACCGCCGCGCAGACACCGCTGGCGAAGCCGGCCGACAGGTCGATCTCGCCCAGCAGCAGGACGAAGACCAGGCCCATGGCGATGAGCGTGACGTTCGCGCCCTGGGTGAACAGGTTGGCGAAGTTGATCGAGGTGACGAAGGCGGGCCGGGCCAGGGCGAAGACCGTGCAGAGCACGATCAGGCCGAGCACGGCGGGCAGCGCGCCCATGTCGCCGCCCCGGACGCGCTCCCAGTACGCCCGCACGCTGTGCGCGATCGACGGGGACTGCGCGGCGACGACGATGGCCTCGCCCGGGAGTTCCTTGACCTTGCTCATGAGGTGACCCCGTTCTTGAGGCCGAGTTCGCCGCTGCGACCCGAGGTGATCAGTTCGACGACCTGGGCGTGCGTCAGGTCGGCGGTCTTGACCTGCGCGGCCATCCTGCCGAGGTAGAGCGCCGCGATCCGGTCGGAGACGGCGAACACGTCGTTCATGTTGTGCGAGATGAGGACGACCGCGAGGCCCGTGTCGGCCAGCCTGCGCACGAGTTCGAGCACCTGCGCCGTCTGGGCCACGCCGAGGGCCGCGGTGGGCTCGTCGAGGATGACGACCTTGCTGTTCCACAACACGGCCTTGGCGATCGCGACGGTCTGCCGCTGGCCGCCGGACAGGCTGGAGACCTGCTGCCTGATGGACTTCACCGTGCGGACGGACAGGCTGCTGAGCGTCTTCTCGGCCAGTTCCTCCATGCTGTCCTCGTCGAGCAGGAAGCCGTTCTTGCGTTCCCGGCCGAGGAACATGTTCTGGACGATGTCGAGGTTGTCGCAGAGCGCCAGGTCCTGGTAGACGATCTCGATGCCGAGCTCGCCCGCGTCCCGGGGGGTGTGGACGGTGACCTGGCGGCCGTCGAAGAGGATCTGGCCCGAATCGATGGGGTAGATGCCGCCGATGCACTTGACCAGCGTCGACTTGCCGGCGCCGTTGTCGCCGACGAGCGCCGTGACCTCGCCGGGGTAGGCGGAGAACTCGACCTCGTGCAGCACCTTCACCGGACCGAAACTCTTGTCGATCCCGCGCACTTCGAGGAGGGGGGTCATGGGGCTCCCTAAAGAGGGGCGCGGCCTCGCGCCGGTGGCACCCGGCCGCGCCCGTCCATGCTATTGAATTCCGGCCTCAGTGCACTTCTTGGCGAAGTCGGCGGTGCAGAGCTCCTCCTTGGTGACGTAACCGTCGGCCACGACGTCCTTGACGTTGTCGAAGGTGATGGCCTGCGGCTCCAGCAGCTCGGAGGGCACGTCCTGGCTGGTCTCGGGGTCCTTGACGCTGGCGCTCGCCGCGGGCTTCTCGCCCTTGGCCAGCGCGACGGCGAGCTTGGCCCCGGCGTCGGCCTCCTTCTTGACCGCCTTGTAGACCGTCATGCACTGGTCGCCCGCCAGGATGTTCTGCAGGCCCTGGACGGTGGCGTCCTGACCGGTGACCGGCACCTTGCCGTTGAGGTTCTGCTTCTTCAGCACGGTGATGGCGGCGTTGCCGAGGCCGTCGTTGGCGGCCAGCACGCCGGCGATCTTGGGCTGCTGGGTGAGCATCTGCTCGAAGATCGTCCCGGCCTGGGTGTTGTCCCAGTCGGGCACGGCCTGGTCGGGGCCCTTGACGTACTCGCCGGCGTCGAACTTGGGCTTGAGCACGCCGTCGTAGCCGTTCTTGAACAGGGTCGCGTTGTTGTCGGTCGGCGAGCCGTTCAGGTAGGCGACGATGGGCTTGTCGGCCTTCTTGTCGGCCAGGCACTTGCTCAGGCCCTCGCCCTGGAGCGTGCCGACCTTGGTGTTGTCGAAGCTGACGTAGTAGGCGGCGCCGCCGCCCAGGGTCAGGCGGTCGTAGTCGATGGTGGCCACGCCCTGCGACTTGGCCTTCTCGATGACGGCCTTGCCGCTGCCGCTGTCCAGGTTGACGATCATCAGGACGGTGGCCCCGTTGGTGATCATCTGGTCGGCGATGGTCTGGAACGCCGTCTTGTCGTTCTGGGCGTTCTGGATGTCGTACTGGACGCCGGCGGCCTTGAACGCCTCTTCCAGGTACTTGCGGTCCGCCGTCTCCCAGCGCGCCGACGACTTGCTGTCCGGGAGGATGACGCCGATCTTGCCGGCCTTCGCGGGCTGCGTCGCCGAGGCGGAGGAGGTGGAGGTGGTGCCGGTCTGACCGCTTTCGCCCCCGCAGGCGGTGAGACCGAGGGCGAGCGTCGCCGCCGCGGCGGTCAGGCTGAGGATCCCCTTGCGCATGATGCAGGGTCCTTTCTTCCGGAGGGGCCCGGATGAATGTTGTTTGCGGCAACGTATTCCGCCACGGCCTGCTTTGGAAGACCCTTCTGTCCGGCAGTTTGTTGTTTCCGGTAACAATCCAGAAACGTAGACCCGCGACCGGGGGCTCGGCTTTGCAACTTAAAGCGCCTGTTTAGTTACTGTACGTGAGGCTTGTGAGGATGGAGGGGCCCTCGAAACGAAAGGCACCCCACCCTTCTCCGTCGCCTGGGGCCTGCGCCGTTCCGCGAGCGGCCCCGCACCCGCAGGGGCCGCTCGCTCAGCGGGGTGACGTGTACGGGGCCGGCGCCCCGAAGTCGACGTCCGCGTCCGGCCACCGGCGCCGCAGGGCCGCGGCGACCTGGCGGCACCACCCGGCCGGCCGGGGCAGCGCCCTTTCGGCGGGCGACCCGCCACGGCTCACAACCTGGTCCACTCCACCACGTTGATCACCATGCGGGCGTACAGACGCCCCGGGAATCGCCCCGCCGCTAGACTGCCCGACCATGACCGATCTCGACGAGCAGGGACGCCCGGAACCGCCCCTCATGGGCGACGAGGCCGAGACCCTCCTGGGCTTCCTCGACTTCCTGCGGGCCACCCTGGAGTGGAAGTGCTCCGGCCTCGACGCGGCGGGCCTCGACGCCACCACCGCCGCGTCCTCGCTGACGCTCGGCGGCATGCTCAAGCACCTGGCCTACGTCGAGGACCACTGGTTCTCCCGCATGCTGCACGGACGCGACCCGCACGCCCCGTGGGACACCGTCGACTGGACGGCCGACCCCGACTGGGACTGGCACTCCGCCGCCCACGACTCCCCCGACGAGCTGCGCGCGCTCTGGCGGGATTCGGTGGCCCGCTCGCGTGCCCTGACCGCCGAGGCGCTGGCCGCCGGCGGGCTCGACCAGCCCGCCCAGCGTTCCTGGCCGGACGGCCGCCGCCCCCACCTGCGCTGGATCCTCGTTCACATGATCGAGGAGTACGCCCGGCACAACGGCCACGCCGACCTCATCCGCGAGTCCGTCGACGGCCAGACCGGCGAGTAGCCCGGCGTCAGGCGAGCACGCTCTGCGCGATCAGGGCCAGCGCCGACGCGGTGGCCACGACCAGGACGGCCGCCCGCACCTTGCCGCCGTCCAGGTAGCGCCGCAGCGGCCGCGACGCCAGGAATCCCAGGATCATCGGCACGATCAGGATCGCGCCCGTGGCCAGCGCGCGGGCGGGCAGGTGGCCGACGAACGCCAGGATGGCGATCGACTGCGCGGCGCTCAGGAAGAAGAACATCGCCAGGGTGGCCCGGATCTGCGGCCCCTTGGCACTCTGGTACACCAGCGCCAGGGGCGGGCCGCCGATGCCCGTGGCGGTGCCGGTGATCCCGGACACGAAGCCGGCGCCGGTGATCGTCGCGCCGTTGCGGACGACGCTGACCGTACGCGCGGTGAGCCCCACCGCCAGCAGCACCATCACGCCGACCAGCACGCCGAGCGCCTGGACGGAGACGTACACGACGATGACGGCGCCGACGGCGCCGCCGGGGACCCGGCCCAGCAGCGCGAACCCCAGCCCCCGCCAGTCCACCCGCCGCCACTCGGCGGCCAGCGTGAACAGCGGCAGGGTCATGTTGACCACCTGGATCGCGCCGGGCATCAGGCTGTGGTCGAGCATCGTCAGCACGGGCGCGGCCACCAGCCCCAGCCCGAACCCCACACTCCCCTGCACGACCGCACCCAGAAATACCGCCATACTCCCGACAAGCAGCACCAATCCCGCATCACTCACGCCGAAAGTCAACCACCCTCACTCAGAGTCACCCCCGATGGACAGCCCACCCACCGAACGCATGCACCTCGCGCGGCGACCGGACCGAGCCGAACGAGGGGCCGACCCCGCAGGCGGGTCGGACTGAACGGGGGGGGCAGGTCCCGCAGGCGGGTCGGACTGAACGGGGGGGGCAGGTCCCGCAGGCGGGTCGGACTGAGCGGAGACCGGCGAGTGGAGGCCAGGTGAGCGTGAGCCGAGGCGGGCAGGGGTCAGGCTGACCGCGGGGAGCGGGGCGTTCGCGGCGAAGCCCTATGCTGCTCACCGTGCACTCCCCCGCTCCGCGCGCCCCCGTCACCCCTGTCACCCTCGTCGCCCTCGTCGCCCTGTCGGTGCTGGCGGTCGTCCTCCAAGCCGGGCCCGTGGAGGCCGCTGCGACGCCGAGGCTCGGCCGGTCGGCGTGCCCCGAGACGCCGATCAGCTCAGGCGGGATCCCCAGGAGCCGCGAATACCTCACAGCGGTCGTGAAATGCCTGGACAAGTCGTGGGCCGCCCATTTCAGCCGCACCGGCCGGACGTTCCGCAAGCCCGTCGTCCGCTACTACGACGAGCCGGTGCGTGAGGTGTGCGGGATCGCCTGGCCCGAGTACGCGGCGGCCTTCTACTGCATCGGCCGCGACACCCTCGTCTTTCCCCTGACCGGCGCCTGGATCGAGGGCCGTACCGACCTCTACCCGTTCAAGGTCGCCGCCCACGAGTACGGACACCACGTGCAGAGCCTTCTCGGCATGCGCAAGGGCGCGCAGAGCCGGCGCTACGAGCTCCAGGCCGACTGCCTGGCCGGCGTGTTCCTGGGCAGCGTGTGGCCGTCGCTGAGCCGTACCAGGCAGGACTGGACGGCGCTGCTCGACGCCACCAGGGCCGCCGGCGACGAGGGCGAGGAGCACAGCCACGGCACGGGCGCCAACCGCGTCCACTGGCTGGAGCGCGGCTACCGGGCGGTCTCGCCGGCGGCCTGCGACACCTGGTCGGCCCCCGCCTCGCGGGTCTCCTGACGGTCGAGGCGGCCCTGCATGCCGTCGAGGATGAGCCGCAGCCCGTCCTCGAACGACCGCTCCCCCTGCGGGTCGCCCACCTCCGCCAGCCCGGCCGTCAGCCGCGGGTGGGCCCGCTGGAAGGCGGCCATGTCGGGCATGGCGCCGTCGGCGTCCGGCCGCATCCGGTCGGCCTGCTCCTCCAGCACGAACCCGGCGACGTACACGCTCGTCGCGAACAACCCGCGGACGGCGTCGCCCACCGCGAACCCGGCCGACTCCAGGGCCGCCACCGACCGCTCCACCACCTCGAACAGCACCGGTGACGGCCGGGTGCCGGCCACCAGCCGCGCGCCGTCGCGGTAGGAGTTGAGCATCGCCCGGTCGCGGTGGGCGTGGTCCCTCATCCACTCGCGCCAGGCGGCGGGCTCGGTGAGCGCGGGGCGGGTCATGTGGGCGGCGGTCATCGCCTCGGCCATCGCGTCGAGGAGCTCCTGCTTGTTCTTGAAGTGCCAGTAGAGCGCGGGCGCCTGGACGCCCAGCTCGCCCGCGAGCCGCCGCAGCGTGAGCCCGTCGAGCCCGGTCTCCTGGAGCAGCCGCAGCGCCGCGGCCACGATGGTGCCCTTCTCAAGTGCCACGGTTGACAGCTTAACAACGTTCAATGCATCCTTAACGCTGGTAGATTTAACACCGTTAAGGAGCCTCGCGATGATCCACGCGGAGGGTTTGCGGAAGCGGTACGCGGCCACGGAGGCGCTCAGGGGCATCGACCTCGACGTCCCGGCCGGCACGGTGTGCGGGCTGCTCGGCCCCAACGGAGCAGGCAAGACGACGACCGTGCGCATCCTGGCCACCCTGCTCCGCCCGGACGGCGGCCGGGCCGAGGTCGCCGGACTCGACGTGGTGCGCGACGCGGCCCGGCTGCGCTTCCGCATCGGCCTGGCCGGTCAGCACGCCGCCGTGGACGAGCTGCTGACCGGCCGGCGCAACCTGGAACTGTTCGGCCGCCTCTACCACCTGTCCAGGGCGCGGGCCAGGAGCAGGGCCGAGGAGTTGCTGGAGCGGTTCGGGCTGGCCGCGGCCGGACGGCGACTGGTCAGGACGTACTCGGGCGGCATGCGGCGGCGGCTCGACCTGGCCGCGAGCCTGATCGTCGCGCCGCCCGTGCTGTTCATGGACGAGCCGACCGCCGGCCTCGACCCGCGCAGCCGCCGCCAGCTCTGGGACGCGCTGCGCGACCTGGTCCGCGAGGGCACCACGCTGCTGCTGACCACCCAGTACCTCGACGAGGCCGACCACCTCGCGGACCAGGTCGTGGTGCTGCGCGAGGGCCGGGTGGCGGCGGCGGGCTCCCCCGGCGCGCTCAAGAAGCAGGTCGGCGGCGACCGCGTCCAGATCGTCTTCCGCGACCCCGGCGACGCGGCGACGGCCCTCGGAACGCTCGGGCCCACGTCTGAGCTCGTCTCCGAGCCCGGCGGGACGCGGGTGACCCTGCCGGCTCCCGACGGGGCTCAGTCGCTGGTCCGCGTCGCGCGCGCCCTCGACGCGGCCGGGATCGCCGTCGAGGACCTCGCGCTCCGCCGTCCGACCCTCGACGAGGTCTTCCTCCACCTGACCGCATGACACCTGACCGCATGACAGGAGCCACGAGCATGAACCTGCGCTGGACCGTCACCGACTCCCTGACCATCGCGGGCCGCACGTACTCGCGGTGGAAGGCCCAACCGGGGGAGATCGCCGGGTTCCTGGTGTTCCCCATCATCATGACCGTGCTGTTCGGGTACGTCTTCGGCAGCGCGATCACCCTCCCCGGCGGCGGCGACTACCGCAACTTCCTGATGCCGGGCATCTTCATGCAGGTCATGGCCATGACGGCGACCGCGGCCGCCACGGCGGTGGGCGAGGACATGGAACGCGGGATCATCGACAGGTTCCGCGCGCAGCCCATCGCCCGCAGCGCCGTGCTCATCGGGCGCAGCGTGGCCGATCTGTCGATGCACCTGATGTCGCTGGCCGCCATGGTCGCGGCGGCCGTGCTGCTGGCCGGATGGCGTACGCACGGCTCCCCGGGCGAGACGGCGGCGGCGTTCGGGCTGCTGGCGCTGTTCGGCCTGGCGATGATCTGGGTGGGCACCTACATCGGCCTTTACGTGCGCAGCGGCGCCCAGGCCGACGCCGCCACGTTCGGCTGGCTGTTCCCGATGACCTTCCTGGCCAACACGTTCGTGCCCACCGAGGGCCTGCCCGCCTGGCTGCGGCCGGTGGCCGACTGGAACCCGATGAGCGCGACCGTGGCCGCCGCCCGCCGCCTGTTCGGCAACCCCACCTCGGCGGGGTCGGTCTGGCCGCTGCAACATCCGGTCGCGGCGAGCCTGCTGTGGTCGGTGGCGCTCATCGCCGTCTTCGCCCCGCTGGCGACCCACCGTTACCGCACGTCCAGCCGGTGAACCCGCGGCGGACAGCGGAGAGCCGCCCGGCGGAGGGTGTTCCGCCGGGCGGCTCTCACGGGTCGGGTGAAACCCCCGATGCGGGCGCGTGAGGATCCGCGCCCCGTCCCCGGCCCGCGTCCGGCTCTTGACCGGGCGCGGGCGCGGGAAGTTCTACTTGGCCAGCAGCGAGCGCAGGACGTACTGCATGATGCCGCCGTGCCGGTAGTAGTCGGCCTCGCCGGGCGTGTCGATGCGGACGACCGCGTCGAACTCCACGTCACCGGCCTTGACGTGCACGGTGGACGGGATGCCGCCGCCGTTGAGCGCCTCGACGCCGGTGATGTCGAACGTCTCCTCGCCGGTCAGCCCGAGCGAGGCCGCCGTGGCGCCCTCGGGGAACTGCAGCGGGAGCACGCCCATGCCGATCAGGTTGGAGCGGTGGATGCGCTCGTAGGACTCGGCGATCACGGCGCGCACGCCGAGCAGCGCGGTGCCCTTGGCCGCCCAGTCGCGCGAGGAGCCCGAGCCGTACTCCTTGCCCGCCAGCACCACCAGCGGCGTGCCGGCCTCGGCGTAGTTGACCGAGGCGTCGTAGATGAACGACACCGGGCCGTCGGCCTGGGTGAAGTCGCGGGTGTAGCCGCCTTCGGTGCCCGGCGCGATCTGGTTGCGCAGGCGGATGTTGGCGAACGTGCCGCGGATCATCACCTCGTGGTTGCCGCGCCGCGAGCCGTAGGAGTTGAAGTCGCGCACCTCGACGCCGTTGGCCTGGAGGTACTGGGCCGCGGGGGTGCCGACCTTGATCGAGCCGGCCGGCGAGATGTGGTCGGTGGTGACCGAGTCGCCCACCTTGACCAGCACGCGGGCGCCCGAGATGTCGGTCACCGGCTCCGGCTTCTCCGGCATGCCCTCGAAGTAGGGGGCCTTGCGCACGTACGTGGAGGACGGGTCCCACTCGAACGTGTCACCGGTCGGGATCGGCAGCGAACGCCAGTGGTCGTCGCCCTTGAACACGTCGGCGTAGTCGCGCTCGAACATGTCGCGGCCGATCGAGGAGTTGACCACCGCGGCGATCTCCTCCGGCGCGGGCCAGACGTCCCGCAGGAACACCGGCTGCCCGTCGGAGCCGAGGCCGAGCGGCTCGTTGTCGAGGTCGATGTCCATCGTGCCGGCCAGCGCGTACGCCACCACGAGCGGCGGCGAGGCCAGGTAGTTCATCTTGACGTCGGGGTTGATGCGGCCCTCGAAGTTCCGGTTGCCGGACAGGACCGCGGTGACCGCGAGGTCGTTGGCCTGGATGGCGTCGGAGATCTCGGTGGGCAGCGGGCCCGAGTTGCCGATGCAGGTGGTGCAGCCGTAGCCGACCAGGTTGAAGCCGATCTTGTCGAGGTACGGCTGCAGCCCGGAGCGTTCGAAGTAGCCGGTGACGACCTGCGAACCCGGGGCCAGCGAGGTCTTGACCCACGGCTTGCGGGTCAGGCCCTTCTCGACGGCGTTGCGGGCCAGCAGCGCGGCGCCGATCATGACGTACGGGTTGGAGGTGTTGGTGCACGAGGTGATCGCGGCGATCGACACGATGCCGTGGTCGATCTCGAACGACGTGCCGTCGGCCAGCGTGACCGGGACCGGCTTGTGCGGCCGGTCGCCGTCGGCGCGGGCGTTGGAGGCGGGCGCGTCGGAGGCCGGGAAGGACTCCTCGCCCTCCTCGTCGACGCCGTCGGCCACGTAGTTCTGGACGTCGCGACGCCAGGCGTCCTTGGCCGCCGACAGCTCGATGCGGTCCTGCGGACGCTTGGGGCCGGCGATCGACGGGACGACCGTGCCGAGGTCGAGCTCGATGTACTCGGAGAAGACCGGCTCGGGGCCCTGCGGGTCGAGCCAGAGGCCCTGGGCCTTGGCGTACGCCTCGACCAGCGCGACCTGCTCCTCGGAGCGGCCGGTCAGGCGCAGGTAGTCGACGGTCTGGCCGTCGATGGGGAAGATGGCGCAGGTGGAGCCGAACTCGGGGCTCATGTTGCCGATCGTGGCCCGGTCGGCCAGCGGCACGGAGGAGACGCCCTCGCCGTAGAACTCGACGAACTTGCCGACCACGCCGTGCTTGCGCAGGATCTCGGTGATCGTCAGGACCAGGTCGGTGGCGGTGGCGCCGGCGGGCAGCTTGCCGCTGAGCTTGAAGCCGACCACGCGCGGGATCAGCATGGAGATCGGCTGGCCGAGCATGGCGGCCTCGGCCTCGATGCCGCCGACGCCCCAGCCGAGCACGCCGATGCCGTTCTCCATCGTGGTGTGGGAGTCGGTGCCGACGCAGGTGTCGGGGTAGGCCTTGCCGTCGCGGATCATGACCACGCGGGCCAGGTGCTCGATGTTGACCTGGTGGACGATGCCGGTGCCGGGCGGCACGACCTTGAACTCGTCGAAGGCCGTCTGGCCCCAGCGCAGGAACTGGTAGCGCTCGCGGTTGCGCTCGTACTCGCGCTCGACGTTGCGCTGGAAGGCGTCGGGGTGGCCGAAGTAGTCGACGATGACCGAGTGGTCGATGACCATCTCGGCGGGCGCGAGCGGGTTGATCCTGGCGGCGTCGCCGCCCAGGTCGCGCACGGCCTCGCGCATGGTGGCCAGGTCGACCACGCAGGGGACGCCGGTGAAGTCCTGCATGATGACGCGGGCCGGGGTGAACTGGATCTCCACGCTGGGCGTCGCGGCCGGGTCCCAGCCGCCGAGCGCCCGGATGTGGTCGGCGGTGATGTTGGCGCCGTCCTCGGTGCGGAGGAGGTTCTCCAGCAGGATCTTCAGGCTGTACGGGAGGCGTGCGGCGCCCTCGACGGCGTCAAGCCGGAAAATCTCGTACGACGCGTCGCCGACGCGTAGCGTGTCACGGCTGCCGAAGCTGTTCGCGGACACGGTGATTCGCCTCCTCCATCAGACAATTGCTCACTTGAATCCTGCCGCACCCACGGAACGACACGTACGTTAGGTGAACCTAACCTGCGGGGCACGCGGCGGATGTCTCGACGTCAAGATATTACTACGGTATCTCGACATCAAGTTAAAGCGGGGCGAGCCGCCAGAAGAGCAGGCCGATGATGGCGACGGAGAGGATCGGCGCGAGGATCTTCTGCTCGAACTTCTTGCCGGTCTTGATGCCGATCTTCCACGGCAGCACGAACTTGGCGCCGAGCGGCCAGAGCACCGGGCATCCCCGCTCCGTCATGCAGTCTCCGACGACGTGGATCAGGCAGCCGACCCCCACGGCCAGCCCGAGCCAGGCGTAGCCGACGTTCATGGAGAGGAACACGGCGTAGAGCCCGGCCGTCATGCCGATGTTGATCATGATGGACCCGGCCTTGTTTCCCGGGATGCCGATGCCGATCGCCCGCAGGGCCAGCCCGATCATCAGCACGACCGTGATGTCACGCGCGATCGGATAGGTGTTGACCAGCCAGTGGACGCCGAACCCGAACGCCGCCGCGAAGGCCAGCGAGTGGGTCATGCCGCGGTGGCCGCCGCTGATCCAGGACACGAACTTGCTGAGCAGCCAGGTGACCGGCCCGAAGGTCTGGGCGATGGTCGCGCTGGGATGGTCGAGGTCGGGCAGCATGGCCGCCCCCGCGCAGACCAGGGCGCCGGCGATCAGCTCGGCCGGGCCGAGCGCGCCGGCCATGATGCCGGTCTCGATGAACCGGGAGCTCTCGTTCAGCAGCGGCAGTGCGGCGAGCGGCGGCGCCAGCGCCAGCCACGCGATCGCCCCGGTCATCGCGTGCGTGTGCCCCATCATGATCGGGACTGTATTGCAAAGAACCGCTTTACGCGGAGATCCCGGCCGCCAGGTTGTGCTGACGCTGGAACGGTCCGCCGGAAAAGACCCGCAAACGCAGACGAGGTCGTCTCCGCGGCGACAGCACCCCCCAGCCCTGCCGACGCGGAACGACCTCGTCTGCTCTGTTCAACGGCGGACATCCCAAGACTGTTCCCCAATTCCGCAACTTTTTCGTGATCTGGCTCACTCTCAACCTCGCCTTGCCAACGAAACAGTAGCGATATATCGTTGACGCATCGAGAACACATCGCGATATAGGGAGAAAGAGCATGACTTACGCACACGCAGCGGGCGACCAGTGGTTCGGCCCGCGGGAGAACCTGCGCGCGGCCCGCGAGAAGCTGAGGGCTCTGGCCGACGCCTTCGAGCAGATGGGCGGCCATCACCACCATCACCGGGGCGGCGGCGGGCCGGGCGAGCGCAGGCAACGCGGCCGGCGCGGCGGGCCGGGCGGACCGTTCCCGTTCGACTTCGGCCGCGGCGGCCCCTTCGGTCCGGGCGGGCCCTGGGGCGGGCACCACGGCTGGGGCGGCGGACGGGGCCGTAAGGCCAAGCGGGGCGACGTCCGCGCCGCGATCCTGGCCCTGCTGGCCGAGGAGCCGCGCAACGGCTACCAGATGATCCAGGAGATCGCCGAGCGCAGCGAGGGCGGCTGGAAGCCCAGCCCCGGCGCCGTCTACCCGGCGTTGCAGCAGCTCACCGACGAGGGCCTGGTGATCGCGGAGGAGAACGAGGGCCGCAAGACCTTCCGCCTCACCGACGAGGGCCGCGCCTACATCGACGCGCACGCCGACGAGATCCGCGCCCCCTGGGACGAGATGCGTCCGGACATCGACGACAACACCGCCGATCTCTGGCACATCGCCCGACAGTCGGCATTCGCCATGATGCAGGTTCTTCAGACCGGAAACGACGCACAAATCCGCGAAGCGCGTAAGACTCTGGTTGAGACCCGGCGCAAGCTCTATCAGATCCTGGCCGACGGCGAACCGGGCGAGGAGTAACCAGGTGACCGGCTCCGCAACGACAGGCCGGTTCGGGGAGAGCGAGGAACCAGACATGGACCACAACGATCTCCGCATCGGCGACGCCGAGCGCGAGCAGACGATGGCGGCCCTGCGCGAGCACTTCGCCCAGGGCCGCCTGACCCACGAAGAGCTCGACGAACGGCTCGACCGGACGCTGGCCGCCAAGACGGTCCGCGACCTGTCCCAGGTGACGGCCGACCTGCCCGGCTCGTCCCCCGCCTACGCCCAGCCGCAGCAGATGCCCCAGTTCGACCGGGACGCCTGGCGCCAGGCGATGAAGGCGCACCGCCACCAGATGCAGGCCATGCGCCACGGGCAGACCGGCCGCCGGCATGACCATTCCCAGCGTCACTGGCGCGGCCACCGCGGCCCCGGCCCGTTCCTCCCCCTCCTGATCGTCTTCGGGGTGCTGGGGCTGGTCTTCGGGTTCGGCATCTTCAAGATCCTGCTGGCGGTCTTCCTGGTGGGCACCGTGTTCAACCTGGTGCACCGCCACTTTCACTACCGCGGGTGACCTTCGCGTCCCTTCGTGACGTTGGGCCTTGACCAGAATCAACTGACATTTCATGATCTGGCGGGCGGATCTCACCGAACGAAGGGGCGTCGTATGACCGAGCCGGGTTCCGTGGTGGCCGTCACGAATCCGTTCGCCGCGGTGGGCGGCGCCGACGCACTCGTGCTGGACGCGCCCGGCTACCTGGCGGCCTTCGAGCGCGACCACGCGGGCTGCGTCGTCCCCCTGTGGAAGCTGGAGCGCGCCCAGAGCTTCTACGAGCCGGACGTGGCGAGCTGGCGGGCCATGATGGACGGCGACTGGACCGGCTCCCTCTCCCTGGCCGAGCAGATGGCGCCGCTGGTGGCCGGCTACTTCCGCCACCGGATGCCGGTGCGCCGGGTGCGCGTGGTGGAGTTCCCCGTCAGCGCGTACCTGCAGTGGGAGATGCACCTGCTGGACATGCGGGCCAGGGCGGGCTCCCCCTGCCGGGTGGTGCCCGCGGCGCGCGTGGCCACCCTCGAACCGGTGCCCGAGCTGGTGATCTTCTCCCCCGTCCTGATGTACGAGGTTCTCTACGACGAGTACGGCGGCGGCCGGGGCGGCCGGCGCATCACCGATCCCGGCGTGATCGGCCCGTGCCTGCGGGCGGTCCAGGAGCTGTTCGCCGAGGGCGAGGACGTACGCGACTTCCACCGGCGGGAGATCGTGCCGCTGCCGCCGCCGTCGGTCACCGACGAGATGCGGGCCGCGCTGCCCCCGTACGCCCACCGGACGGAGGAGTTCCGGGTCTGAGCGGGGCCGAGGTTCCGGTCCGGGGTGGAACGGACCAGGACGCGTCTCGTGACACTTTGGTTTACCCGGACCTCAAGGAAATTTCGCAAATTTCGTGACACGGGGGTTGTGGTCCTACCAGAATGCGGTGCGATCCAGCGTCCATCGCAACTGGAGGAAGCCCCAATGCGCAGACCCCTAGGGGTACTCGCCGGCCTGGTGAGCCTGGCTGCACTCGGTACGCCGATGACCCCGGCGAACGCCGGCACGGCAGCCGCGGCCGGCAGCGAGGCCGCCGGCCGCTGCCGGGTCACCGTGGCCACGCCTCGCCTCAACGACACCGCCCAGATCGTCTCCTCCGCCGCCCGTCAGGGCTGCCGTACGGACGCGCTCCTGCGCGTCCGGCTCAAGCGCGCCGTCCCGGGAACCGACCCCGTCGTCAAGAGCGGCGCCACCCGGTCCGGCAGCGTCGCGCTCACCCTCCCCTGCGCGCCCGGCGTCTACTACGCGGTCGCCACCGACCACCGGGGGCGCGGCGCGACGTCCAGGGCGGTCAGGCTGACCTGCGCCCCGGGCCCGGCCCCGACGCCCACGGCGACCCCCAAGCCCAGCTCGACGGCCACCCCGGCCCCCGGGCCGTCCGCGACCGCCCCCGCCGGCACGGTGGGCACCGCCGAGGAGAACGAGGTCCTGCGCCTGGTCAACGCCGAGCGCGCCAAGGGCGGCTGCCGGCCGCTCAAGCACGACGCCCAACTGCGCGCCGCCGCGTACGACCACTCCGCCGACATGGCCGCCAAGGGCTACTTCGACCACACCTCGAAGGACGGCCGCAGCTTCATGGACCGCATCAGGGCGGCCGGCTTCACCGGCGGGACCGCCTTCGCCGAGAACATCGCCAAGGGCCAGGCCACCCCGGCCGCCGTGATGAACTCCTGGATGAACAGCTCGGGTCACCGGGCCAACATCATGAACTGCCGGTACACGGTGATCGGCGTGGGCGCGGCCAGGAACGGCCAGGGCCCCATCCACTGGACGCAGGACTTCGCGGCCAGGTAGTCCCCGGTGGGTGCCCCGCACGCGCCGCGCGGGGCACCGCAGGGTCAGACGCGGGTCAGCAGGACGTTTCCGTCACCGGCCTTCCTGACCACGATGACCGCGTACAGCCCGGTCACCTTCGGGTCGCTGATGGTGAGGCGTTCCATCTTGTTCGGGCCGCCGCTCGCGGACTTGCGGGCGGCGGAGCGCGGCAGGCCCCACGCGGCGGAGTCGGGCGCCATCACGAAGAGGTCGAGGTCCTGCCCGTTGCGCGGCACGACCGTGAGCGTGGCGGGCACGCCCTTCTCGATCCACGTCGTCCGCACCTCGACCAGCCGGCCGGCCGCGATCGGGAACTCCTGCGGCGTCCCGGCCTCCAGGTTGCCGGCGGCCGCCTCGGTGACCTCCATCGCGAACTCCTCGTAGTCGGTGTCGGAGGTGACCGAGTTGACGAACCAGTTGCGGGTGGCGGAGCTGGGCTGAACCGCGACGAAGTCGGTGCTGGTGGAGGTCCAGTCGGCGCTCCTGACGGCGTCGCCGCCGGCGTTGGGCGTCGTGGCGAGGTCCACGTCCGCGCCGCCGGGGCCGGTGACGGCGGCGACCACGTGCCACTTGTCCGGGGTGGTCACGAAGGCCGTCCGGAGCGGGACGTTGGCGGGCCGGCGCACCGGGGTCCGGTCGGTCAGGTTCTCCACGAAGTCGACGCTGATGGCGTTCTGGAACATCGCCCCTTCGGTCAGGTCGTGATGCTGGGCGCCGAACGCGGTCAGGAAGTGGTCGAGGTCCTGGGCGGCCAGCTTCCTGAAATGGGCCACGACGCCCTCGGGGCCGATGCCGCCGATGTCCCAGTACTTCTCGTCCCGCGTCCCGGAGTCGGCGAGGTCGAGGAGCACGCCGGCGACGCGGCCCTCCGTCTTGGCCGCCTCCACGCCGGTCGGCCAGCGCTCGCTGAACCAGCGCGGGCTCTCCAGGTCGATCGCGGACGTGGGCCACCGGTAGTGCGTCTCGTCGTAGGTCTGGACGGCGATCCAGTCGGCCCAGCCTTCCTTCCACGCGCAGACCGGGCTGCCCGTCGCCCTCGTGATGAAGTGGTCTCCGCACCCGCCGGCGACCGACGGCATGGCGCCGTAGGTGTAGTCCATGATGAAGTGCCCCAGCTCGTGGGGGACGGTCATCTTCTGCAGGTGCTCCGAGGCGTCCAGGTTCATCTGGAACCGGCCCAGGCATTCCTTGCCGTTGCCGCCCGAGCAGTAGTACGACGTGTTCAGGACCTTGTCCGGCCGCCAGATCAGCGTCACGGACTGGCAGTTCGCCTCGCCCGGCTTCCAGCAGTCGTCGGCCGGCTCGTTCAGCCAGCCGGTGTAGGCCTTCCAGGTGTCGTACGCGGCCGAATGCAGCCGGAACGCGCCCTCCATCGGGTCGCCGCCCGCGCTCTGGTAGTCGATGACCGTGGTCGAGGTGCCGACGGGAACGTCCGGCGTCATCGTGCTCACGCCGGTGTAGATGTCGTCGATCTTCTCGGAGGAGCCGACCGACCAGTAGGGGCTGACGGGGCTGACCTCGATGGTGACGTCCTGGCCGGTGCCGTCCTCCTCGGTGCCCGGGAAGCACACCTTGTAGCCGCCGGTGGCGTCGGTCTCGGCCCAGCCGAGCTTGAGCCGGCCGGCGGCGTCGGTGTCGAACGCGTCCACCTCGGCCATCGGCACGCCGCCGACGGATCCGTCCGTCCGGACGTACGTGACGCGTCCCTGCACGCACGTGTCACCGGCCGGCGTCGCCGCCGCCGGCCGTTCCAGCCGGTGCCCGCGGCTCTGGAGGGGCATGCCGAACCGCGAGGAGCGCTCGCCGACGGTGACGTAGACGAGCCCGCCGGAGGCCGGGCCGGGCCGCCCGTCGCGGGCCTCGACCCGGATGGAGGCGGGGCCGGGCCGTACGGCGGTGACCACCGCTTCGTACCGGATCGGCTTGCCGGCGCGGGCCCGCCGCGTCTCCGTGGCGCGGTCCACCGGACTGCGGCCGATCATCGCGGCGGCTCGGGCGAGCCCGGCGGGCGGGGTCGCCCACTTCAGGGTGTCCGGCAGCTCGATGATCGTGGTGGCGTCGGGTAAGTCCTGTTTCGGGGTCACCTCGATCGTCAGCTTCGCGCTCTGCCCCACGGCGGGGGCGCGGTCGAGCGAGACGTCGACGGTGAAGCAGTCCCCCGGGACGCAGGAGGGCTGTCCCGGTGCGGCGGCGTGGGCCGGGGCCGTGGTGAGCCCCACGGCCGCCAGCACCCCCGCCAGGGTGGTCGCCATCAGTCGGCGTGACATCGGCATGTCTCCTGATCAGCCCGCGCAGGCCACGGGCGAGTCGAAGTGGCCAGGTGAGGTGGGATAGGGCGAACCGCTGTCGCCCGAGACCGGGACGGCCACCTCCCGCGAACCCGACGGGTCGCCCGCGCCGCGACCGGCGCCCGCGCCCCAGGCCACCTTGGCCAGGAAGTCGAGCATCGCCGGGGAGTGCTGGCGGACGATGTTGTGCCCGCCGTTGGCCGGGCCGCAGTGGGTGTAGAGGTTGAAGTTGCCGTTCCAGTCGATCATCTTGTCGCCGGCGTTGGGCCCGTTGGCCGTGCGGTCGCCCTGCAGGACGTCGCGGTCCGCGCCGCCGTACTGCCAGTCCACGCCCTGGTGGTGCTGGTCGTCGGCGGTGGCGGCGTTGTCCTTGTCGGTCATGCGGAACCACGCGCACGGGTCCACCACCGTGGTGAGCTCGCCTTCCGGCATCTTGCCGGGGGCGCACGAGCCGGGGTAGGAGCCGCGCGGGTTGTAGTCGAGCAGGTCCGCGCCGGCCCCGCCGAAGACGTGGTCGACGAAGCGGTCGCCGGTGCCGCGGGCGGCCGGGTCGAACGTGCCGCCCGACAGGCAGTCCGCGGTGGCCGCGTCCAGGGCCGGGTCGCAGCCCTTGCCGCCCCACAGCAGGTCGTCGCCGTCGCCGCCGAACACCTCGTCGCCGCCGCTGTCGCCGTTGACCAGGTCGTCACCGGCACCGCCGTGCATGCTGTCGCGTCCGGGGCCGCCGCGCATGCGGTCGGCGCCGCCCTTGGCGAAACCGTCGTGCGGCAGGGCGGCGGCCGTCCAGGTGTCGCCGTCGGTGTCGTGCAGCAGGTCGGTGCGGCGGTCGTAGGTGCCGGGCTGGAAGCCCTTGTAGGTCTCCTTCGGCGGGGCGTTGAGGCTGACGGTGAAGCCGAGCCGCTGGGCGTCGGAGGCGTCGCCGAACAGGTCGCGGCCGGTCCGCAACATGATCCGGTCCGCGGCCCTGGGCAGCTCGTTCACCACGGTGGCGCTGCCGTCGGCGTTGACGTGCTTGTACGGGCACGCCTTCTGCTGCCCGTCCGTCCGCTGCGCGCACCCCTGGCCCGTCACCGGGTCGCTCAGGTCGAGCACGACCGTGGCCGAGGCGTGGTAGCCGCGCATGACGCCCGCCACCGCGGCGGTCGCGTTGGCGCGGTCGAGCCCGGCGGCGGCCTTGAAGGTGTCGCCGAAGGCGATCTGCCCGATCATGGGGTCGTTCGCGGAGATCCGGTACGGCGCGCCCGCGGCGGGCACGCCCCCACGCCATCCCTCCTCGACGAGGGTGACGGTGTCGGCGGTGTTGTCGGCCACGATGCCGCTCGACGGTCCCGCGGTGACCGTGCGCCCGGCGAACTGCCCCGGCGTCCACTTCTGCCCGGCGTGCCGCAGCGTCCTGGCCGCGTAGGTGACGCCCGCGCCCGTCCCGCTGACGGTCTGGCCCGCGGGGTTGAGCGGCTCGGGGGCCGGGTTGACGGTCCGGTCCACGACGAGGGTGAAGGCGATCTTCTTGGCGGCGTCGTCGTACCCGGCGTCGGCGACGTTGATGATCGCGCCTCCGGGCAGGCCGCGGGCCTTGCCCAGCGCGGCGAACAGGTCCTGGATCGAGGTGAAGGTGGGCCGGCCGGTGTTGCGGTCCACGCCGGCGGCGGCGAAGGCGTGGATCGCCTCCGACACCTGCACGGCGTCGGCCAGCGAGCCGCGCATGAACGGCAGGTCGAGGTCGCCCTGCCCGTCCCAGCGGGCGCGCTGGGCGGCGGTGACGGCGTTGGCCAGGTGGGTCAGGCCGTCGAGCAGGTCCTTGGGCGTGAGCGTCTGGAAGCGGCCGAGCCGGTCCAGGTCGGCCTGGGTCACGCTGACGGCGGGCCCGCCGGTGGCGAGGTCGGGCCAGCTCGCGTCGATGGTCGCGGCGGCCCCCTCGACCTGGGCGCCGGCGAACGGCTGGCGGTGACCTGCAGCCTGGCGGCCGCCGAGCCCTTGCGGGTGAAGGCGAACAGGCTCTCCGAGCCCAGTTCGGAGGTGTCCAGCCTGCCGTTGCCGTCCGGGTCGGCGGCGGTGGCGGCGAACTCCGCGTCGACGGAGAGCGTCGAGGCCGCCGACAGGTCGACGCCGAGGATGCCGAAGGCGGCGGTGGGCCTGGCCCCGGCGGCGAGCCTGCCTTCGGCCCGCACGGTCATGGTGGCGTCCTTGGCCAGCCAGGCGGACTTCGTGGCCGGGTCGTAGGCGAAGGGCAGCTTGGCGGTGAGCTTCAGCGTGACGTCCACGCCGCCCGAGGTGGTCAGTGAGACCTTGGGCTGGGTGCTGCTGACGGAGATCGGGCGGCCGGCCGCCGTCCTGGTGACCTCCAGGGTGAGGTCGAGCCGTCTGGTCCCGCCCTGCGTGCTCGCCTTGGCCAGGAGCTTTCCGGCGCGGGGGCCGGCCAGCTCGTACTCGTCCTGGAGGTCGTCCAGGGTGGTGAGGTCCTTGAGCTTGTCGTGGACGGCCACCTGGAACAGGTCGGCCAGGCCCAGGGCGTCCTCACCGCCGGGCACCAGGCCGACGAACGGCAGCTGCTCGCCCATCGGGCCGAGCGTGGCCAGGCCGCCGCCCGCGGTCGTGAACCGTTCCACCGCGGACAGCAGCGCCGCGGTCTCGGCGTCCGGTGTCGCGGACGCGACGGCCGGTGGCGGCACGGCCGCGACCAGACCCGCTAACAACGCCAATGCGCAGACAACGCGCGACAATCGCCGGCTTGCCACCAGACCCCCCCAGTGCGAAGACACAACGAACCGGGTACGTATCTAGCGATCAAGGCTTGTGCGTGACTTGGATCCGGCTACGAGCGCAGCTCAGCGACCGCCCGTTCCTGGCGCCGGCGCCCCTCCGCGCGGCCGGGCCGGCGAGGCGCGCAGGCGGGCCATCTCCCCGGCGATCGTGGCGACGGTCCAGTGGGCGTTGAGCCCGCTCGGGTTCGGCAGCACCCACACGCGGGCCTCGCCGACCCGCTCGGGCTGGGGGCCGATGACCGCCTTGGGCCGCGCGAAGGCCGTCCGGTACGCCGAGATGCCGAGCACGGCCAGCACCTCCGGCCCCAGCTCGGCCACCTTCTCCGCCAGCTGCCGGCCGCCCGCCAGCAGCTCCTCCTTGGTCAGCTCCGCCGCCTTGGCGCTGGCCCGGGGGACGATGTTCGTGATGCCCAGCCCGTACGAGGGGAGCAGGTGCTGCTCGGCGGGGGCCAGCAGGCGCGGCGTGAAGCCGGACAGGTGGAGCGCGGGCCAGAACCTGTTGCCCGGCCGGGCGAAGTGGTGGCCGGTGGCCTCCGACATCAGGCCGGGGTTGATGCCGCAGAAGAGCACGTTCAGGCCGGGACCGAGCACGTCGACAAGCACGTGCCGGAGGTTAGCCCACTCCGCGGCGTGGTCAGCCCATGTCTTCCAGCTTGCGGCCCTTGGTCTCCTTGACCCATTTGGTGACGAAGAGGAAGGACAGCGCGGCGAACAGGGCGTACATGGCGTAGGTGAGCGGCAGGTTCCACTCCGACAGCGCCGGGAACGAGACCGTGATCAGCCAGTTGGCGATCCACTGCGCGGCGGCGGCGACGCCGAGCGCGGCGGCGCGGATGCGGTTGGGGAACATCTCGCCGAGCAGCACCCAGACCACCACGCCCCACGACAGGGCGAAGAACAGCACGAACACGTTGGCCGCGACGAGCGCGATCGGCCCCTGCGGGCTCGGCAGCGAGACCACGCCGCCGACCTCCCGCGACGCGCTGAACGCCCACGCCGCGGTGCCCAGCGCGATCGCCATGCCGGCCGAGCCGACGAGCAGCAGCGGCTTGCGGCCGATCCGGTCGACCAGCGCGATCGCGATGAACGTGCCGATGATGTTGATGATCGAGCTGGAGAAGCTGATCAGCAGCGAGTTGCTCTGGTTGATGCCCACCGACTGCCACAACACCGACGAGTAGTAGAAGATCACGTTGATGCCGACCAGCTGCTGGAACGCCGACAGGACGATGCCGACCCAGACGATCGGCAGCAGGCCGAGCGCGCTCCCGCGCAGGTCCTTCAGCCCCGGCACGCGCTCGGTCCGCAGCACGTGCTGGATCTCGGCGATCCGGGCGTCGAGGTCCACGTCGTCGCCCTCGACCTCGGCCAGCACCTCGCGGGCCTTCCGCGACCGTCCCGACATGATCAGGTAGCGCGGCGACTCGGGGATGGTCGAGGCGAACAGCAGGTAGAGCAGGGCCGGGACGGCACAGGCGCCCAGCATCCACTGCCACGCCTGCAGCCCCCACAGGCGGTTGTTGACGTCGCCGCCGGCGAGCTCGGCGATCAGGTAGTTGACGAGCTGCGAGACCGCGATGCCGAGCACGATGGCGAGCTGCTGGAACGAGCCCAGCCGCCCCCGGTAGGCGGGTGGCGCGACCTCGGCGATGTAGGCCGGCCCGAGCACCGAGGCCATGCCGATCGCGAAGCCCGCGATGACCCGCCACAACCCCAGGTCCCAGATGGCGAACGGCAACATCTGCCCGATCGAGCTGACCGTGAACAGGCCCGCGGCCACCTGCATCGACCGGGTGCGCCCCCACCGGTCGGCCAGCCCGCCGCCGATCCAGGCCCCGAGCGCGGACCCGAGCAGCGCGATGGCCACGACGAAGCCGATCTGGACCGCTCCCACGTCGAAGTGCCGCTGGATGCCGGTGACCGCGCCGTTGATGACCGAGCTGTCGTATCCGAACAGGAACCCGCCGATGGCCGCCGCCGCGGTGATGAAGACGACGTGGCCCAGATGCTCGTGATGGGTGTACCGAGTTGCCATGCAGGTCCCTTCCCCGTGATCGGGGACCTACCCGGAGATCACCTGTGTAGCGCGGCGCTTACCCAACCTTGCCACAAACCGGACGTCAGGCCCGGGTCAGCCAGAAGACCGCGATCACGACGACCGCCACCACCACCGCCACGGCGTACCGCAGCAGCGCGCGCCCGAGAGCGCGCCGGACGTAGCCGGGACGGTGGCGGTCGGCGGTCATCACGTTCTCCTTCTCGGGAAAGGCTCCCTCACGGGGACGGGGCTGGGGTCACAGGCGCGGGTCCACCGGCTCGGACTCCAGGGCGAGCACCGCGAAGACCGGCTCGTGCACCCGCCAGCCCGCCTCGCCGTCCGCCAGGCGCGACAGCGCCTCCAGGCCGAGGGCGTACTCGCGCAGCGCGAGCGAGCGCTTCTTGCCCAGGAAGCGGCGGCGCAGCACGTCGAGGGACTCGGTGTAGTCGGGCCCGTAGATGATCCGCAGGTACTCCCGGCCGCGCACCTTCACGCCTGGCTGCACCCGGCCGGGCACGTACGTGGCCGGCTTGACCACCATGCCCTCTCCCCCGGCGGCGGTCAGCGCCTCCCACCACGCGGTGGCCGCGGCCCTGGACTCCGGCGAGTCAAGCGTGACCGACACGTTCCTGGTCGGCGCGATCAGCGGCGAGTCGAGCAGCGCCAGCGTGGACAGGTGCCAGGCGTGCGGCTCCAGCGCCGTGGCCCGCCCCTCGCAGGCCAGGATCTGGAACGGCGCCAGCCTGATCCCGTCGAGCCCGTCCACCGGCCAGCAGTAGCGCGCATAGGCGTCGCGGAACAGGGCAGCGTTGTCGGAGCGGCGTCGGGTGCGGGCCAACAACCCACCCACATCCAGCCCGCGTCCGGCCGCCGCTTCCAGAGCCGTGACGGCCTCCGGCAGCGCGGCCCGCGCGGCGGCGCCGACGGAGGCGTACTGCGACCTGATCAGCTCGCCCGCCTTGGCCGACCAGGGCAGCAGCTCGCAGTCGAGCACGACCCAGTCGGAGCGCAGCTCCTCCCACAGCGGCTCGCAGGCCGCGCGCACCGCCTCGACCAGCGGCGTCATGTCCCGGAAGAACGGCCGCCCGGTACGCGTGAAGACCGCGCCCGCGCTGCCGTCGGCCACGCCGAACCGGGCCGCGGCGACCTCGGGCGTCCTGGCCAGCACGGCGACGGCCCGCGAGCCCATGTGCTTCTCCTCGCACACGACCTCGCTCACCCCCGCCGCGGCGAACTCCTCGAACGCCTCGTGCGGGTGCTCCAGGTAGCCGTCGAGCCTGGACGTCTCCGGCGGCGCCATCGTCGGCGGCAGGTAGACCAGCCAGCTCGGGTCGACCGCGAACCGGCTCATGACCTCCAGCGCGGCGGCCGCGTTCTGCTCCAGCACCTTGACCCGGCCGCCGAAGCGGGTCTCGACGTGCCGGGTGCCGATCACGTCGCCGACGTCGAGCATGCCGGGCTCGCGGGCGGGGTCGCCGAGCGGCTTGGCCGGCTCGTACCAGACCTGCTCGGCCGGCACCTGGACGATCTCGCGCTCGGGGTAGCGCAGCGCGGTCAGGTGGCCGCCGAAGACGCAGCCGGTGTCCAGGCAGATCGTGTTGTTGATCCACTCGGGGGTGACCGTGGGCGTGTGGCCGTAGACGACCATGGCCCGCCCGCGGTACTCGTCGGCCCACGGGTAGCGGACCGGCAGGCCGTACTCGTCGGTCTCGCCGGTGGTGTCGCCGTACAGGGCGAAGGCGCGGACGCGCTTGGAGGCGCGGCCGTGGTAGGACTCCTTCAGCCCGGCGTGCGCGACGACGAGCCGGCCGCCGTCCAGGCGGTAGTGGCTGAGCAGGCCGTCCATGAACGTCCGAGCCCGCTCGGCGAACTCGGGCGGCCCGGCGGCGAGCTGGTCCAGCGACTCGCGCAGGCCGTGGGCGACGGTGACCTTGCGGCCGTTCAGTGCGCGCACGAGCTTCTGCTCGTGGTTGCCGGCCACGCAGATCGCGGTGCCCGCCTCGACCATGTCCATGACCAGGCGCAGCACGCCCGGCGTGTCGGGCCCGCGGTCGACCAGGTCGCCGACGAACACGGCGGTGCGGCCCTCGGGGTGGGCCAGGCCCTGCCAGCCGAGCTTGGCCAGCAGCGTCTCCAGCTCCGAGCGGCAGCCGTGCACGTCGCCGATGATGTCGAACGGGCCGGTCAGCTCGGTCCGGTCCGACCACGCCTTCTCGTAGGTGATCTGGGCGTTGTCGATCTCCTCCTGGCCGCGCAGCACGTGCACCCGCCGGAAGCCGTCGGCGGAGATCTTGGACAGCGAGCGGCGCAGCTCCTTGCGCTGGCGGATCACCACGCCGGGGCCGAAGTCGCGGTCGGGACGCGCGGCGTTGCGCTCGATCGCCACCTCCTCGGGCGTGTCCAGCACGATGGCGTCGGCCAGCACGTCGTGCTTCCTGGCCAGCTCGATGAGGCTCTTGCGGGCGGGGTACTGGACGTTGGTGGCGTCCACGACGGTGAACAGGCCCCTGGCCAGGCGGACGCCGACGATGTGGTGCAGCAGGTCGAACGCCGCCGGCGTGGCGGCCTGGTCGTTCTCGTCGTCGGACACCAGGCCGCGGCAGAAGTCGGAGGAGATGACCTGCGTGGGCTTGAAGTGGCGGCGCGCGAAGGTGGACTTGCCGCTGCCGGAGACGCCGACGAGCACCACGAGGGACAGCTCAGGAACGCTGATCACGGGTGAAGACTCCCATCTGGGTGGGCGGGCCGACCTCGGGGTCGTCCTCGCCGACGGGTTCGACGGCGACGTGGTAGCCGTACTGGGCGGCCACCCGGCCGGCCCAGGCGGCGAACTCGGCCCGCGTCCACTCGAAGCGGTGGTCGGGGTGGCGCAGGCCGGTCAGGAACTCGTAGCGCACGTTGTGCTCGATGTTGGGGGTGGTGACGAGCACGTGGCGCGGGCGGGCGCGGCCGAACACGACGCGTTCGAGCGCGGCCAGGCGCGGCGGGTCGACGTGCTCGACGACCTCCATGAGCACGGCGGCGTCGTAGCCCGCCAGGCGCTTGTCGGTGTAGGTGAGCGCGCCCTGGAACAGCGTGAGCCGGGCCCGCTTGCTGTCGGGCATGCGGTCCAGGCGCAGCCTGCGGGCGGCGATGGTGAGCGCCAGGGAGGAGACGTCCATGCCGGCGACGCGCGCGAACCTGGGCCTGGCCAGCAGCGCGGCGACCAGCTCGCCCTGCCCGCAGCCCAGGTCGATCACGCTGACCGCGCCGAGCTCTTCGAGCCTGCGCAGCACGGCCTCGCGCCGCAGCGTGTTGAGCGGCCGCGCCTTCCGCGCCGCGCCCGCCTCCTGGGCCCCGCCTTCCGGGACGTCCCCCTGGGCGGCGGCTTCCGCAGCGCCCTCGGCCTCGGCTTCGGCGACGGCCTCGGCTTCGGCGACGGCGGCCTCGTCGGCCGCGGTCTCCCCGGCGGGGGCCTCCTCGGCGAGCGCCGGCTCCAGCTCCTCCTCGGTCTCGTCGCCCAGCTCGGCCAGCCTGGTCAGCGCCGTGCGGGCCAGCGCCCAGCGCCGCCCGAAGTAACGCCGGGCGATCAGGCCGCGCTCCGGATGCCCGCCGAGCCAGCCCGCCCCCGCCCTGACCAGCTTGTCGATCTCGTCGGAGGCCATCCAGTAGTGCTTGCCGTCGTCGAGCACGGGGAGCAGCACGTAGAGGTGGTTGAGCGCGTCGGCCAGCAGCACGGTGCCGCGCAGGGTGAGCCGCACGTACCGGGACTCGCCCCACTCGGGGAAACCCTCGTCGAGCGGCAGCGACCGCGCCTCCACCGCCCACCCCAGCGGCTCGAACAGCCGCCGGGCCAGTTCAGGGCCGCCCCGGCAGGGCAGCGCGGGCAGCCGGATCTCCAGCGGCAGCGGGGTGCCCGGCAGCTCGGGGCGGGCCTTGCAGCGGCCGGCCCGCGCGGTGCGGAAGACGTCGGCGAGCGCGACGGCCAGCAACGACGAGGCCGCGTACGGGCGGTCGTTGACGTACTGCGACAGGCTGAAGTCGGGCGAGTTCCGGCCGCGCGAGCGGACCAGCGCGATCGGGTCGACCTCCAGCAGGAGGGCCGCCGTGCAGCGCTCCTCGCCCGCCTCCGGGTAGAACACCGTGGCCGTGCCGAACGACTGGCCGAACTCCTGCACGCGCTCGGGATGCTTGTGCAGGAGGAAGCCCAGGTCGGTGGCCGGCGCGGCGGTGGTCGTGATCGTCAGCAGCACGTCCCAAGTGTGCCGCAGCCGGACGAAGCACCGCCAACGGAATTACACGTGCGGCAACACCTCGGCGGCGATGAGCTCCAGGTGCTCCAGGTCGGCCAGGTCGAGGACCTGGAGGTAGACCCGCTCGGCCCCGAGCTTGGCGAAGGCGCCCAGCTTGGCCAGCACCTCGTCGGGGGTGCCGCACAGGCCGCCCTCGCGCAGCAAGCCGGGGTCCTGGCCGATGGCGGCGGCGCGCCGCTCGATCTCGGCCTGGTCGGCGCCCACGACGACGGTCTGCGCCGCCGACAGGATCAGGCCGCGGCCCGCCTCGTCGGCCGCCTCCCGCACCCGCGTGAACGCCTGCCCGGTGTCGGCCAGGGTGCGGAACGGCACGTTGTACTCGTCGGCGTAGGTGGCCGCCAGCCGGGGCGTGCGCTTGGCGCCGAAGCCGCCGATGATCACCGGTGGCCGGGGCCGCTGGACCGGCTTGGGCAGCGCCGGCGAGTCGACCAGCCGGTAGTAGCGGCCCTCGAAGGAGTAGGAGTCCTTCGCCGTCCACAGGCCCGTGACGATCTCCAGCTGCTCCTCGAAGCGGCCGAACCGCTCGCCGAGCGGCGGGAACGGGATGCCGTACGCGGAGTGCTCCCCGTCGAACCAGCCGGTGCCGAAACCCAGCTCGACCCGGCCGCCGCTCATCTGGTCGACCTGGGCCACGCTGATCGCCAGCGGGCCGGGCAGCCGGAACGTGGCCGGCGTCACCAGCGTGCCGAGCCTGATCGTGGAGGTCTCCCTGGCCAGGGCGCCGAGCGTCACCCAGGCGTCGGTGGAGCCGGCGCCGGGGTCGCCGGGGCCGATGCGCTGGTAGTGGTCGGACCGGAAGAAGGCGTCGAACCCCAGGCCTTCCGCGGCCTGGGCGACGGCGAGCAGGTCGTCATAGGTGGCGCCCTGCTGGGGCTCGGTGAAGATCCGCAGCTTCATGAGGCTCATTATCCGCCCACATCGGACGGCGACCGGAAAAGCCCCGCGCCGTCCGGCGAACGCTTGCTACCTTCACCAGCAACCGCTGAAAGTAGCCGATCGATCACGATGGGTGGCATATGTCGCGGAAAGCAAGAGAGTCCGGCACGCTCCCCCGCCCGCTGGCGGTGCTCGCCGCGCTCGTGCTCGCCGGAGCCACGGGCCTGGCGATCCGGATGTTGCCCGCGGGTGCCGAGCCCGCGCCGCCGTCCAGCCCCGCCCCCGCCCGCTTCGCGCCGCCGGAGCGGCCGGTGGCGGTCCAGCAGCCGCCGGGTTCGTTCGTGGGGTTCGTCGACACCGCCCGCGACCCGGGGTTCGACCTGGCGGCCGAGTCGCGCGGCACCGGCGTCGCCCGGTACGCGCTCGGCCATCTCGTCGCGGACGGCGACGGCTGCCTCGTCCGGTGGGCCGGGCCGTCGCGGCCGGAAGGCGACCCGGTGGCCGCCGGGCTCGGACGGCTGAGGGCGGCGGGCGGCGACGCCTTCCCGGTGTTCGGCGGGCCCGGCGGGGACGACCCGGCCGTCACGTGCGCCAGGCCGGGCGGCCTGGCCACCGCCTACCGCAAGGCGGTCGGCGCGTTCGGGGCCGCCGCGGCGGGGTTCGAGATCCGCGACGCCGGCACGGCCGCCGCGCTGCGCAGGGCGCGGGCGCTGCGCGCCCTGCAAGGGGAACGCCCGCTGCGGGTCTTCTTCACCCTGCGCCTGACACCGGACGGGCTGGACGCGGCCGACCTGGCCGTGCTGCGCGCGACCCGGCGGGAGGGCGTCCGGGTGGACGCCGTCGAGCTGCTGGCCGAGATGGAGCCGCGTACCGGGCCTCAGGGGCGGCTGCGCAGGCTGGGATCGGCCGTGCGGGCGGCGGCCGGGCAGCTCGCGCGGGCCTACGGCCTGCCCGGCGAGGAGCAGCTGTGGGAGCGGCTCGCCCTGACCCCGGTGCTCGCCAGGGCCGGCGATCTGGACGAGCCGGAGGCCCGCAAGTTGTCGGAGTACGCCGTGCGGCACGGGCTGGCCTGGTTGTCGCTGCGCGGCGCACCCCCCAAACCGGAAATATCCCGCATTCTCTGGAAGACCCACTCCTGACATAGGATTTTCTCCGAATCCAGGGGGTGGGGGAGACGATGGCGAGCCGTGCCGAGAGCGCGCGCAAGATCCTCATCTACTGGATGGACGCCATGATCACCCTCCTGGGCCTGGTGTTCGTGACCCTCGTCCTCATCTACACCACGCGCGGCCTGATGGGCGTCCCGCAGGCGCTGCTCGCGATCGCCTTCCTGGCGGGCCAGTTCACGCTGTTCCCCTCCCTGCTGCGGGCCGCCTTCGACGACCGGCCGCGGCCCACGGCGAAGCTGCTGCTGTCCGGGGTGTGCGCGACCGGCTCGGTGCTGCTGCTGCCGCACGACGAGATGGCGAGCACGGCCACCTGGCTGGAGACCGGCGTCCTGTGGGTGTCGGTGGTCGCGTTCTACCTGCCGCTGTGGGCCACGGCCTGCCTGGGCGCCGCCGTGACCGTCCTGGTCAGCGCGTACGTCGTGCTGATCACCGGCCGGTCCTGGGCCGGCACGCTGATCCCCGAGGCGGCCAGTTGCGCGCTCATGGTCGCGGCCATGCTGCTGTGGCGCTGGCTCTGGTGGACGATCAGGGACGCCAACGACGGCCAGGAGGCCAAGGCCCGCCTGGCCATCGCCGAGGAACGCCTGCGCTTCGCCCGCGACCTGCACGACCTGCTCGGCCGCAGCCTGTCGGTGATCACGCTGAAGAGCGAGCTGGCGGCCAAGTTGTCGACCAAGGACCAGGCCAGGGCCCTCGCCGAGATGGACGAGGTGCGCAGGCTGGCCCACGGCTCGCTGGCCGAGGTGCAACTGGCCGTCGACGGCTACCACACGCTCGACCTGGACACCGAGCTGGCCGGCGTACGGGCGGCGCTGGAGGCGACCGGCGCCCGCTGCCTGATCGAGACCAGGGCCGGCGACCTGTCCCCCGCCGGGCGCGCGCTGCTGGCGTGGGTCGTGCGCGAGGGCGGCACGAACGTGCTCAAGCACAGCTCGGCCACCACCTGCGCGATCACGATCGAGGGCGGCGTGCTGGAGATGCGCAACGACGGCGTCAAGAACCTCTCCGCGGCCCCGGGCAGCGGCCTGCGCGGCCTGTCGGAGCGCCTGACCACGGCGGGCGGCTCGCTCTCGGCCGCCCCGACGCCCACCGGCGAGTTCCTGCTGCGCGCGGCGGTGCCCGCGTGAGGCGGCCGACCCGGCTGGACAAGGTCCGCTGGCTGATCGTCTACTCCACCGACATCATCCTGCTGGTGTCCGCGACCGGCTTCTACAACCTGTACCTCCTCGGGCAGAGCGTCGATCTGCCCTGGCAGGTGTTCGTGGCCGCCGGCGTGCTGCTGCTGGTCTTCATGGCGCTGGCCACGCGGCCGTTCCGGATCGCCGTGCGCGGCGGCCCCCGCCCGACGGCGCTGCTGGCCGTCGCCGGGGTGCTCGCGCTGGTCCTCGCGGCCGGCACGATCCTGTACACCGTGCCGGTGTGGCTGGCGATGCTCGCCCCCTTCGTCCGCCGGCGGACGATCGTCACGTTGTCGGTCGGCTGGATCGCCGTCCTCGTCCTCGTGCTCGCGCTGACCATGGGCCTGCCCGTGGAGATGTTGTCGGCGGTCGCGATCCTGACCGTGTTCAGCGGGCTCGGCGTGGGCGGCGTGCTGGCGAACCTGTGGTTGTGGCGGGTGGCCAAGGAGGCGCACGAGGGGCAGGAGGCCAGGTCCAGGCTGGCGGTCTCGGAGGAACGGCTGCGCTTCGCCCGCGACCTCAACGACCTGCTCGGGCAGAGCCTCGCCGACGTCTCGGCCAGGACCGCCCGCGCCGCCGACTCGCTGCCCGGCGACCCGGCCGCCGCCGAGCGGGCCATGTTCGAGGTGCGCGACCTGGCCAGGCGGTCGCTGCGCGAGGTACGGGCCGTGGTCCAGAACTACCGGGCGCTCGACCTGGACGAGGTGCTGTCCAGCGTCCGGGCGGTGCTGGAGGCGGCCGAGGTCCGCTGCACGGTACGGGCCGACACCACGGCGCTGGCCCCGGAGGCGCGCACCCTGCTCGCCACCGTCGTCCGCGAGGGCGCCACCAACGTGCTCAAGCACAGCAAGGCCGAACGCTGCACGATCACGATCGAGAACGGGGTCCTGGAGATGTCCAACGACGGGGTGAGCGGCCCGGTGGGCGAGCACGCGGCCAACGGGCTGGCGGGCCTGGCCGAACGGGTCGGCGCGGCGGGCGGCGTGCTGCGGGCCGAGCCGACGCCCGACGGCGGCTACCTGCTGCGCGCGGCGGTGCCGGCATGACCACCCGCGTGCTGCTCGCCGACGACGAGCACCTGATCCGCGGCGCGATCGCCGCCCTGCTCGACCTGGAGGACGGCATCGAGGTCGTGGCCCAGGTGGGCCGGGGCGACGAGGTCGTGGACGCGGTCGCCGAACACCGCCCCGACGTGGCCGTGCTGGACATCGAGATGCCCGGCATGGACGGCCTGAGCGCCGCCGAGCGGATCAGCGCGCAATGCAAGATCGTCATCCTGACCAGCCTGGGCCGCCCCGGCTACCTGCGCCGGGCGATGGCCGCCGGCGTGAGCGGCTTCCTGGGCAAGGACGCCTCCGCCGAGGAGCTGGCGATGGCGATCCGCAAGGTCATGGCCGGCGGCCGCTACCTGGACGCCGAGCTGGCCGCCGCCGCGATGGCCGCCGGCGACAGCCCGCTGACCGAACGGGAGCGCGACGCGCTGCGCCTGGCGGGCGACGGGGCGACGATCTCCAGGATCGCCGGCGAGCTCCACCTCACCGAGGGCACGGTGCGCAACTACCTGTCCAGCGCCATGACCAAGCTCAACGCCCAGAACCGGCTGGAGGCGATCCGCACCGCCCAGCGCATGGGCTGGCTCTGACCTCGGCGCCGGTGACCTCGGCGCCAGTGACCTCAGCGCCGGTGACCTCAGCGCCAGTGGGTGACCCGGCGCAGCACGTACTCCACCGGGCCGTGGCGGTGGGTGCGCAGCCAGCGTGCGCTCGCCCACACGAGCACGGTGTAGATCACCAGGGCGACGCCCATCACCGCGATCGGCGACAGCCTGCCCGCGAGGGCGAGGCCGTACCCGGTGAAGACCAGGGCGATGAGCAGCGACTGGCCGACGTAGTTGGAGGCGGCCAGTCGTCCCGGCGCGGCCAGGACGCGGCCCGCCGCCGGGAAGCGGCCGATCAGCCGGAGCAGGGTGGCGACGTAGGCGGCGGCCAGCAGGATCGAGGTGAGCGTGTTGACCGCGCCGCCGAGCAGCTCGACCGCGCCGGTCCGGCCGGACGTCCAGGCGTACAGCAGGCCGCCGGGCAGGCCGACGCCGAAGCCGGCCCACTGGACGCGGGACAGCAGGCGGGGCCGGCGCCCGATGTCCTCCAGCAGCCTGGACTTGCCGGCCGCGAGCCCGAACAGGAACATGGCCAGCGCGGTCGGCCCCTGGAAGAGCCAGATCATGGCCACGAGCGGCGGATAGAGCTCGGTCTGCATCGTCAGGAAGTCCAGCGGACCGCCGGTGGCCAGGCCCAGCACGCGGGCGGCCGCCGCCGGGTCGGCCGCGGCGGGCTGCCCGGCGGCCGGGTCGAGGGTGGACAGCCAGGCGAGGGCCAGCCAGAGCAGGGTCAGCGCGCCGATGATCGAGGATCCGGCGATGACGGCCGTCCGGGGTCTGAGCCCGCGCAGGGCCAGCAGGACCACGCCGAGCGCGGCGTACAGGGTGAGGATGTCGCCGATCCACAGCAGCAGGCCGTGGGCCAGCCCGATGACGAACAGGGCCAGGCAGCGGCGCAACGTCCTGGCCCGTACGCTCGCCCCCGCCCGCTCGGCCGCCCGCATCTGCAGCGTGAAGGAGTACCCGAACAGGAACGAGAAGATGATGTAGAACTTCGTCAGCACGAAGGCCGTGATCGCCAGGGCCACGGGCCCGTCGGGGATGGGCATGGCGCCCGACAGCGCGTACCCCGGGTCGGCCAGGAAGCCGATGTTCGCGACCAGGATGCCCGCCAGCGCGAACCCGCGGACGGCGTCGATCTCCTGAACGCGCCCGGCGAGGGTGGTTTGCGTCATGCCCCGACGCTAGGGACGCCTCCCCGCGCGGCGCGTCCGTCCTTGGTCTGGGCGGGCGTGACCAAAGGCTCAGCGGGGCGGATCGGCCGCGGCGGCGGCCACGGCGGCGTCGGCCGTGGGGTAGACCGGCAGGTGCGCGTCGACCCCGGTGATCTCCAGCAGCCGGGCGGGGGCGCCCTGCGGGGCCGCGAGGTAGACCCGCGCGTCGTGCGTGCGTGCCTCCTGGTGGCAGGCGAGCAGGGCGTGCAGCCCCGAGCTGTCCATGAACGTCATCGCGCTCAGGTCGAACACCACGTGATCGGCCGGACGCGCCCTGGCCTGCCGGACGTGCTCCCGTAATCGGGCGTGGTTGGTCGCGTCGACCTCACCGCACACCTCGATCACGGTCACGCCGGGCAGATGCCGATGGCTCATCGTCAGCGGCGTCATCGGCGGCCTGTCCGATCCTGGACGGCCCGCGCCTCCGGAGGCGACCATGGATGCACGATAGACAGCTTCACCCGCCCGGCGTTCCGGCAAACCGTCACGATGAGGTCACGCCTTGGCCGGACGGCATCCGTCAGCGCCGCCCGGCGACCAGCAGCGCCACGCACTCGACGTGGTGGGTCATCGGGAAGGCGTCGAAGGCGCGCAGGTCGGTCAGCTCGTAGCCCCGCTCGCCCAGCCACTTGAGGTCTCTGGCCAGCGTCGCCGGGTCGCAGGAGACGTAGACGATGCGCAGCGCCTCCAGCCCCGCGACGCGCTCCACCACCTCGCGCCCGAGGCCCGACCGCGGCGGGTCGACCACCACGAGGTCGGCGCGCTCGATCTGGAACCGGTCGAGCGCCTCCTCGACCCGGCCGCGCTCGACCCTGGCCTGCGGCAGGTCGCGCAGGTTGGCGCGGGCGTCGCGGACGGCCGCCGCGTCGGACTCCAGCCCGAACACCGCGCCCTCCGGCCCGACCGCCTCGGCCAGCCCGGCCGCGAACAGGCCGACCCCGCAGTAGAGGTCGAGCGCCCACTCCCCCGGCTCGGGCGCGGCGTAGGCCAGCACCGCGTCGAGCAGCGTCTCGGCCGCCCCCGGGTGGATCTGCCAGAAGCCGCTGCCCGCGACCCGGAACTCGCGGTCGCCCGCGTGCTCGTGGAGCACGCCGGAGCCGCGGCGCGGCACCGTGCGGCCCTTGCCCTGGTCGAGCAGGATCGAGGCGGGCGCGTCGAGCTCCGGCACGCTCACGCTGCGCCGCGGGCGCGGCGAGACCACCACGGCACGGTCGCCGCCGGCGGAGGCGATGACCTCGATGCCGGCCGCGCCGGGCCACTCGTGGTCTTCGGCGGCGACCGCCTCGACCTCGGGATGGGCGATCAGGCAGGCGTCGACGACCTCGATGTCGTGCGAGCGGTGCCGGCGGAAGCCCAGCTCCCCGGCGGGCGTGGCGGCGAACTGCACGCGGGTGCGCCAGCCGAGCCCGTCTTTGGCGCCGGGCACCTCCTCCACGACGACCTCGCGCTCGATGCCCGCCAGCCGGTGCAGCTGCTCGGCCACGACCTGGGCCTTGAGCCGGCGCTGCGCCTCAAGAGTGGCGTGCTGCCAGTCGCAGCCGCCGCAGCGGCCGGGGCCGGCGTACTGGCAGGGCGGGACGACGCGGTCGGGCGAGGGCTCCAGGATCTCCACGGCGTCGGCGCGCAGGAACCGGGTGGTCTCCTCGGTCACGTCGGCGATCACCCGTTCGCCGGGCAACGCGTGCCGGACGAAGACCACCCGCCCTTCATGGCGTGCCACACACCAGCCGCCATGCGCGACCGGACCGACCGTCAGCTCCAGAGATGCCTGTTCCACACCCCCACCCTATGGTGAGCCGCCACGGGCGACGTCCTCGTGCCCCGCCCGGCGCCCCGGAGGCCCACTTTCCGGACTTGAGTCACTACTGTGGGTGATGATGGACAGAAGTCGGGTGGTGCGCCGGCGGCTCGGATTCGGGGGCACGCTGCTGGCCGTGCTGTTCGCCTGCGCCTCGCTGACGCCCTCGCTGCTGCCGCGCACGTGGTTGTTCCAGGGCGTGATGGGCGCGGTCACCGGCATCCTCGGCTACGGCGTGGGGGCCACGGCAGGCGCGCTGGGGCGGGCGGCGATCCCGTACCGGCTGCCGGAGCGTGGGCGGCGGGCCGCCTGGCAGATCATGGTCGGCGGCTGCTCGGGGCTGACCGTGGTGGCCCTCTGGTACAGCATCGACTGGCAGCGCGACGTGCGGGCGCTCATGGGCATGGACACCCGGATCACCTGGTTCCCGCCGGTGATCCTCGCGGTGGCGGTCACGCTCTTCGCGCTGTGCCTGCTGCTGGCCCGCCTCGTCCGCCTGGCCGGGCGCAAGCTGATCGACTGGCTCGACCGGTACGTCCCCGCCTACGTGGGCCACATCGCCGGCGTGCTGATCGTCGCCTCCGTGGTCGCGGTGTTCGCCGACGACGTGCTGTTCTCGGGGTTCCTCAACACGATGAGCGACGTCTCCTCGGTCACCAACGAGGGCACCCATCCGGGCGTGCGCAGGCCGGGCTCGGCCAAGGTGTCCGGCGGGCCGGGGTCGCTGGTGGCCTGGGACTCCCTGGGCCGCGAGGGCCGCCGCTTCACCGGCACCGCCTCCACGGTCGCCGAGCTGACCGCCTTCTCCGGCCGGCCGGCGACCGAGCCCATCCGCGTGTACGTCGGCCTCGGCGCCACCTCCTCACCCCGGCAGCAGGCCGCGGTGGCCGTACGGGAGCTGGAACGGACGGGCGGCTTCGGCCGTCCGGTGCTCGCGGTGCTCGGCACCACCGGCACCGGCTGGGTCGACCAGCACATCGCCGACTCGCTGGAGTTCATGTACAACGGCGACACCGCCATGGTCGCGGTGCAGTACTCCTACCTGCCGAGCTGGGTGTCGTTCCTGGCCGACCGGCACAAGGCGGCGGCCGCCGGGCGGGCCCTGTTCGAGGCGGTGCGCGCCAGGTGGGACCGGCTCCCGCCCGGCCGGCGGCCCCGGCTGCTGGTCGCCGGCGAGAGCCTCGGCTCCTACGAGCTGGAGAACTCCTTCCGCGACCTGACCGACCTGGTCGGCCGTACCGACGGCGCGCTGTTCGTCGGCCCGCCCAACGCCAACCACATCTGGGACCACCTCACCACCCACCGCGACCCCGGCACCCCCGTCTGGCGGCCGGTCTACCAGGGCGGCAGGACGGCGCGCTTCGCCCAGCTCCCGGCCGACCTGTGGCGTCCCCGGAGCCCGTGGCTCTCCCCGCGCGTGGTCTACCTGCAGAACGCCACCGACCCGGTCGTGTGGTGGTCGCCCACGCTGATCTACCACCGGCCCGCCTGGCTGGAGGGCGCGCGGGGGCCCGGGGTGAACCCGCAGATGAACTGGTTCCCGCTGGTGACGTTCTGGCAGGTGCTGGTGGACATGACGGCGGCGATGTCCGTGCCGCCCGGCCACGGCCACCGCTACGGCGCCAACATCGTGGACGGGTGGGCCGCCGTCGCCGCGCCGCGGGGCTGGACGGCGTCCGACACGTGGCGGCTGCGGGCGCTGGTCAGCGCGCCTTGATCTGCCCCTCGTCCTTGACGGTCTGGTGCCAGGGACGGCGCACCGCGCCCGGCGCGTACGGCTCGGGCCGGCCCTTGAGCCGGTCGGAGGAGTGGAGCTGCCAGGGCACGCTGGTCACCATGACGCCCGGCTTGAACAGCAGCCTGGCCTTCAGCCGCAGCGCGCTCTGGTTGTGCAGCAGGTGCTCCCACCAGTGGCCGACGACGTACTCGGGGATGAAGACGGTGACCACGTCGCGCGGCGAGCGGCGGCGCAGGGTCTTGACGTAGTCGAGGATGGGCTGGGTGATCTCGCGGTAGGGCGAGTCGAGCATCTTGAGCGGCACCGGGATGCCGCGCCGCTCCCACTCCTCCTGCAGCTGGCGCGCCTCCTCGCCCTCGACGCCGACCGTGATCGCCTCCAGCGAGGAGGGCCGGGTGGCGCGGGCGTAGGCGAGCGCCCGCATGGTCGGCTTGTGGATCTTGGAGACCAGCACGATCGCGTGGTTGCGGGCCGGCAGCATGGCGGGCTCGTAGTCGTCGGTGATCTCCAGCTCGGCGGCGACCTTGTCGTAGTGGCGGCGGATGCCCTTCATCATGAGGAACAACACCGGCATCGCGATCACCACGATCCACGCCCCGACCAGGAACTTGGTCAGCAGCACGACGATCAGCACCAGGCCGGTCATGATGGCGCCGAAGAAATTGATCACGCGGGAGCGGTGCATCTGGTGGCGGACCTGCCGGTCGGTCTCCGTCCTCAGATGACGGGTCCAGTGGATGACCATGCCGGTCTGGCTGAGCGTGAAGGAGACGAACACGCCGACGATGTAGAGGTTGAGCAGGCGGCTGACGTCGGCCTGGAAGCCCCACAGCAGCAGGCAGGCGCCGAGGGCCAGGATGATGATGCCGTTGGAGAAGGCCAGCCGGTCGCCGCGGGTGTGGAGCTGGCGCGGCAGGTAGCGGTCCTGGGCGAGGATCGAGCCGAGCACGGGGAAGCCGTTGAAGGCGGTGTTCGCGGCCAGGAACAGGATGAGCGCGGTCACCGCGGAGATCACCACGAACGGCAGCGAGCCGCCGCCGAACACCGCGTCGGCCACCTGCGAGATGATCGGCTGCTGGTAGTAGCCCTCGCCGACCGGGGTGCCGTCGGGCCTGAGCAGGTCGCGGGCGACGACGCTCGGCTCGGCCACCCGCACGCCGGAGGCCAGCCCCAGCGCGATGATGCCGCCGAACATGGTGATGGCGACCAGGCCCATCATGAGCAGGGTCGTGGCGGCGTTCTTGCTCTTGGGCTTGCGGAAGGCGGGCACGCCGTTGCTGATGGCCTCGACGCCGGTCAGCGCGGCGCAGCCGGAGGAGAAGGCGCGCAGGATCAGGAAGGCCGCGGCGAAGGAGGCCAGGTTCGTCTGCTCGGGCCGGATGGTGAACCCGGCGCTGGGCGCCTGCAACTCCTCGCCGAACACCAGCAGCCGGATGCCGCCCCAGGCGACCAGGCCGATCACCGCGAACATGAACGCGTACGTGGGGACGGCGAAGGCGGCGCCGGACTCGCGGATGCCGCGCAGGTTGACCACGGTGAGCAGGATCACGATGATGATGGCGATCGCGGGCCGGTGCTCGGCCACGAACGGGATGGTCGCGCCGACGTAGTCGACGCCGTTGGCCACCGACACGGCGACGGTCAGCACGTAGTCGACCATGAGGGCGCTGGCGACGGTGAGCCCCGCGTTCTTGCCGAGGTTGGTGGTGGCCACCTCGTAGTCGCCGCCGCCGCTCGGATAGGCGTGCACGTTCTGCCGGTACGACGCCACGACCGTGAGCATCACCACCACGACGGCGACGGCGATCCACGGGCTGTAGGAATAGAACGAGACGCCCGCCAGCGACAGGATGACCAAAATCTCCTGCGGGGCGTAGGCCACCGAGGACAGCGCGTCACTGGCGAAGACCGGCAGGGCGATGCGTTTGGGCAGGAGTTGCTCGTGGAGCTGCCCGCTTCGCAGGGCACGTCCCACGAGCACGCGTTTGACAAGATCCGTTACCTTCGCCACGTAACGAGATGCTAGCCGCATGCCGATGCCCTAAACGCGGCGCTCCCCCATCGGGCCATACTGGTGTCGAGCAACCGGCCGACCGCGAAGTGCGGGGGAGTATGCATATTGTGATCATGGGATGCGGCAGGGTCGGTTCGACCCTCGCCCACATCCTCGAGGACAGCGGCCATTCCGTCGCCATCATCGACCGTGACCCGCAGGCGTTCCGCCGCCTGCGCGCGGGGTTCCGGGGGCGGCGGGTGACCGGCGTCGGCTTCGATCGCGACGTGCTCACCGAGGCCGGCATCGAGTCGGCGGCCGCCTACGTCGCCGTCTCCAGCGGCGACAACTCCAACATCATCTCCGCGCGGGTGGCCCGCGAGACGTTCGGCGTCGACAACGTGGTGGCCCGCATCTACGACCCCCGGCGGGCCGAGGTCTACCAGCGGCTGGGCATCCCCACGGTGGCCACCGTCCGCTGGACGGCCGACCAGATCCTGCGCCGCATCCTCCCCGAGGGCGCCGAGCCGCTGTGGCGCGACCCCACGGGCACGGTCGTGCTGGCCGAGGTGGCCACCAACCCGGCCTGGATCGCCACCCGCGTCGTCGACCTGGAGAGCCGGGCCCACGCCCGGGTGGCCTTCATCAACCGCATGGGCGAGGCCCTGACCATCACGGACGAGACCGTGGTGCAGGAGGGCGACCTGCTCCATGTCATCGCGGCCGAGAACGACATGGACCGGATCAACAAGGTGCTCGCCGCGGCGCCGGAACAGGACGACTGATGCGCATCGCCATCGCCGGCGCGGGCGCCGTGGGCCGTTCCATCGCCGCCGAGCTGCTGGAGAACGGCCACGAGGTCCTGCTCATCGACGTCGACCCGCGCGCGATCAAGATCGACAGCGTGCCGCGCGCCGAGTGGCTGCTCGCCGACGCGTGCGAGATCGCCTCGCTCGACGAGGCCGGGCTCGGCAACTGCCACGTCGTGGTGGCCTCCTCCGGCGACGACAAGGTCAACCTCGTGGTGTCGCTGCTGGCCAAGACCGAGTACGGCGTGCCGCGCGTGGTGGCCCGCATCAACCACCCCAACAACGAGTGGCTGTTCAACGAGTCGTGGGGCGTCGACGTCGCCGTCTCGACGCCGCGGCTGCTGAGCGCGCTGGTGGAGGAGGCGGTCAGCGTCGGCGACCTGGTGCGGCTGATGACCTTCCGCCAGGGCCAGGCCAACCTGGTCGAGCTGACGCTGGCCGACGACGCCCCGGTGGTGGGCCAGCGCGCCGGGTCGGTGCCGTGGCCGGTCGACTCCGCGCTGGTGGCGATCCTGCGCGAGGGCCGGGTGCTGGTGCCGACCGCCGACGACCCCCTGGAGGCCGGCGACGAGCTGCTGTTCGTGGCCAGCCAGGAGGTCGAGGAGGAGCTCGCCCGCCTGCTCTCGCAGCGCTGAGCCCGGTCATGGACGCCGGCCGCGCCCGGTCGTTGTTCGAGGGCGCCCGCGTCGCCCGCCTGGCGACGGCCGACGCGGCGGGGGTGCCGCGCGTGGTGCCCGTCACCTTCGCCGTCCTCGGTGACGACGTGGTCACCGCCGTCGACCACAAGCCGAAGAGCACTCACGACCTGGCGCGGCTGCGCGACATCCGGGCGAACCCGCGGGTCAGCCTGCTCGCCGACCACTACGAGGACGACTGGGCCAGGCTGTGGTGGGCGCGCGCCGACGGCACGGCGACCGTGCGCGAAGGCGGCCACGACGCCGCCCTGCGGGCGCTGGCCGACAAGTACGACCAGTACCGCCGGCGGCCGCCCGAAGGGCCGGTGATCGTGGTCGCGGTCAGTCGGTGGTCGGGGTGGGCGTACTCGGGATGAGCAGGTCGCGGTGGGCGCCCTGCAGGCCCTCGGGGAGGTCGTCGGCGGTGACCCAGCGGGCTTCGAGGATCTCCAGCGGGTCGATCCTGAGCGTGCCGCCGACGAGCAGGGCCTCGTAGGCCACCTCCGCCCGCAGCCCGAACCCGCTGCGCACCCGCAGCAGCCGGCCGGTGCGCACGCGCAGGCCGGTCTCCTCGTACACCTCGCGCTCGACCGTGCCCTCGAACGTCTCGCCCCGCCTGGCGAACCCGGTGGGGAAGCCCCACTGCCGCCCTTCCTGCCACAGACGGTGACGCAGGACGAGCATCCGGCCGTCGGGGTCGCGTACGAGGCCGGTGACGCCGACCATGAAGGTGGCATGGGTCAGCCACAACACCCGCCAGCGAACCCGCCCGCCCAGCGCCTTCCACACCCGCGCCACCACCCAGCCCACCACATTCCCCCTCATCCCCCCAAGACTCCCACGCTCCAGTGCCGCCCGCGGCGCCGTCCCAGCGGGCACCGGGGTCACCTGACCCAGCGGCGGAAGCCGCCCTCGGAGTTGACGACCTGGCCCGTGATCCAGGCGGCCTCGTCCGTGACGAGCCAGCGCACCAGCCGGGCGGTCTCCTCCGGACGCCCCCACCGGCCCGCCGGCAACGCGTTCCCGACCTGGCGGGCCTGCTCCGGCCCCGCCCAGCCGGTGTCCACCGGCCCCGGGTTGACGCAGTTGACGGTGATGCCGCGATCGGCCGGCGCGTCGGCCAGACTGAGCGTCATCTGGTGGATCGCGCCCTTGCTGATCGCGTACGGCAGCTCGTCCGGCATCGGCGCCAGGTGCTGGCCGGAGGTGAACAGGATCACCCGCCCACCCGGACGCCGGTCATCGTGCCGGGCGGCGAACGCCTGCGTCAGCAGCACACCGGCCCGCGCGTTGACCGCCCACGTGAGGTCGAGCTCGGCGGCGGTCACCTCGGCCAGCGCCTGCCGGGAGCTGCGCGCGTGGTTGGCCACCAGCACGTCCACGTGCCCGAACCGGTCCGCGGTCTGCTCCATCACGCGCTCAGGGGCCTCCGGGTCGGCGAAGTCGGCCTCCACGTGCATCAGCTCGTCACCGGTGCCGCCCAGCGCGTCGAGCACGCCGTCGATGCCCGCCGGGTCGCTGCCCCAGGGCTGGCCGGCGTCGTGCGGGGTCCAGGACTGCACCGCCACCCGCGCGCCGGACGCCAGCAGCTCGCGTGCCACGGCGAACCCGATGCCCGCCCGGCGGCTCACCCCGGTCACCACCGCCACCCGCCCCGCCAGGGGCCCTCGTCCATGGCTCATCCGAGCATCATGGCGGGTCAAGAGGTCAGAGGCGATGGATCCGGCTCAGGTCGACGTCCAGATCGAAGGGGACGGTCAGCTTGAGCCTGTCGTGGTGGATGCCGGTGAGCGCGTAGGCGCGGGTGGCGGGGTCACGCTCGTAGACGTACACAACGGGCTCGCCGCCGTCGTCCTCGACCCGCCAGAAGTGCGGGATCCCGCCCGCGGCATAGAGAGCCGGCTTACGCTCCCGGTCCCGGCTCCGGGACTCGGGTGACACCACTTCGACAGCCAGGACCACGTCCTGCGCCTTGTAGAAGGTCTCGCGACCGCTGCCGAGGGCCTCGGCCCTCAGCACGACCAGGTCAGGCTCGGGGCGTTGATCGTGTCCCAGGACCACGCTCATCTCGCGGCGAACCCGAAGCTCTTCGGGAGCGGCTCCGCGCAGGTCAGCAGCGAGGAGGTCGACTATCACGGCGTGGAAGGATGCTTGGGGGCTCACGAAGACCAAGCTTCCGTCAATCAACTCTGTGTGCGCAGGCAGATACGGAATGTTATCGAGGTCTTCTGCGACAAAGCCTCCCGGCGGCGGGAAGACCCAGTCAGGCAGCGAGGAAGTGGTCATCTCGAGGCTCACCGCTTCGGCCGTCATGCATCTACGCTACCAATGTAATGCGCTCACGCCAGGTGAACGGGCGCACACGTTTCGGCGGCCGGGAGGCCCGATGGGTCAGGCCGGGGCGACCGGGGGCTTGATGGGGGTGCGGCCGCGGCCGAGCAGCCACAGCATCGCGGCCAGGGCCGCCACCTGCAGAGGCCAGCCCATCACGATCTTGGCGAAGCCGAGCGCGGCCACCGCCTCGTCACCGCCGCCGAACAGGTAGACCGGGCCCTGCACGGCCACCCGCACCACGCACGGCAGCATGAGCAGCCAGGTCAGCCGCGTACAGAGGCGGACGACGCCCGCGTCTTTGTGCCAGCCCACCGGGTCGTTGGTGACCGAGCCGATGAGGAACCCGACGACCGGCCAGCGGGTGACGATGGACAGCAACATGCCCAGCGAGTACACGCCGTTCCACACGATGCCGGGCAGGAAGTAGTCTTTCGCGTTGCCGGTGCGGCTGGCGAAGAACGCGCCGATCGCGATGCCGATCAGACTGTTGATCACGAACTGCGGCGTGGACCGCTGGATCACCCTGACCAGCAGGAGCAGCACCGAGAGCGAGATGCTGACGATGAGCGACGTCTTCAGGTCTTCGGTGACGATCCACGAGACCGTGAAGGCGATCGTCGGCACCGCGGCCTCGATGATGCCGCGGACGCCGCCGAAGGCCTTGGCGAGCTGGGCTCGCACCGCCGCCTCGACGGTCTCGTGCGCGGCCTCTTCCGCCTCAGCACTCACCTGATCAACTCCCTGGGCGCAGTTCGTATCGCGGATTGAACATCACTTTGCGCCCGTCCTGCATGCTGACCAGGCCCTCGGCCTTGACCGTGCGGCCCGGCTCGATGCCGACGATCTTGCGGCGGCCGAGCCAGACCAGGTCGATCACGTCGGACCCGTCGTACAGCTCGGCCTCCAGGGCGGGGGCGCCACCCCTCGGACGCAGTGTCACCGTACGTAGCGTACCCGCTACACAGAACCTGCGGCGCCCGCCACACGACACGATGGGCGTCGCGCCGACCTCGTCGGCGTCTTCCCGCAGTTCCTGGGCCTCGATCTCCGACTGGGTGGTGGCCAGCCGGCTGAAGAAGCCGCGCAATCCCCCGCGTTTCGGAGGCTCTGCCGTACTCATGATGGTTCAGCCTATGTGATGGTAAGCCGTCAGCGAATAGCCGATGGGGGGTCTTGGGAATGTCGCCGGGCCGGGCCGGGCGCGGGGCCCGGTAGGACAACGCTCAGCGGGTCTCGCTGATTTCCGGGCCACGCTTGAAGGGGCTGAACGCCGGGCGTTCGTCCTGCTCGACGGCCTGCCGCTCGTGCGGGCGGCTCAGCGTGATGGGCTCCTCGCGGGCCATCGGCTCGTTGCCGCGCACGACCACGACGTCCTGGACGAAGTCGATGAACGCCCCGGAGACGCGCTCGTCGAGGGCGCCGGGGCCGGTGATGGCGGCCAGGAGGAACCAGCGCGGGCCGTCGATGCCGATGTAGCGGGCCGCCCTGCTGCCGTCCTCCATGGTGACCTCGCCGGCCAGCTCGACGCCGAACGGGCCCTGCCGCTCCTCCAGGGTCTTGGCCTGGGCGACGATCTTGGCCCTGACCTCGTCCCACAGGCCGGCCGAGCGCGGCGCGGCCAGGGCCTGGAGCTGCAGCGAGCTGTCCTCGTACAGGACGACGACACCGACGTGCTGGTCGCCGAGCGAGGCCAGGCGCACGTCGAAGTCGGGGTTGTGCGGCAGCCGCAGGCCGCCGAGGTCGATCCTGTCCGTGTCGGGGTGGGGCTCGTCGGCGTCCCACGGGCCGGACTCACGGGTGGGGGCCGCCGACTCCTGCTCGGCCACCGCTTCCGGCTGATCACGACGACGACGTCGGAACACGTTCCTCACTCTCCCTGTTCGCGGGGCCGGAGCCCCAGGCTTGCTTCGGGCCGGCCGCTTCAGCGGCCCGTCGATCCGAATCCGTTGGCGCCGCGCACCGAGCCGGGCAGGCGTTCGACCTCGTAGAAGGCCGCGCGTTCGACCCGCTGGACCACGAGCTGGGCCACCCGGTCGCCTCGCTGGAGGCGGAACGGCTCCTTGGCGTCGGTGTTGATCAGCGTCACCTTGATCTCGCCCCGGTAGCCCGCGTCGACCGTGCCGGGGGCGTTGACGAGCGTGACGCCGTGGCGGGCCGCCAGGCCGGAGCGCGGGTGCACGAACGCGGCGTAGCCGTCGGGCAGCGCGATCGCCACGCCGGTGCCGACCACGGCCCGCTCGCCGGGCAGCAGCTCGACGTCCTCGGCCGCGTAGAGGTCGGCGCCGGCGTCGCCCGGGTGGGCGTAGGACGGCACCGGCAGCCCGGTGTCGAGCCGCTGGATGAGGACCTCCACGTCGCTCACGGGTTCACCTCGAAGTCCTGGTGTTCGGCGGCGATGGCCGCGAGGTCGCCGTGCTCGGCGAAGTGTTCCATGCTCACCTCGATGAACAGCGCCGCCGCGCGGACGGCGACCGGCCCGTCGGGGGCGCCGACGCGCCCCTCAGCCTCAAGGTACGCCTTCCTGCCCATGATCCCGTTGCACCAGGCGCGCAGGTGGAGTGTCGTGCCCACGGGAACGGGGAGAAGGTAGTCGGTCTCCAGCCGGGCCGTCACATAGGGCTTGTGGAAAAGGTAGACGGACATTCCGATGACCTCGTCCATCGCGGCGGCCAGCACGCCCCCGTGGGCCAGCATCGGCGCGCCCTGGTGGGCCTCCCCCACGGTGAACTCGGCCTCGACCGTGACGCCGTCGGGCGTGACCGCCTTCAGGTGCAGGCCGGTCGGGTGGTCGTCGCCGCAGCCGAAGCAACGGCTGTAGTGGGAGCCGAGGGAACTGCCCGGCGCCGGGGCGCCGGGATGGGCCGCGGGCGCCGAGGCGTCCGGCGGCGGGGTGGTGAGGGAGGAACGCGTCACGGGTGACGAGGTTACTCGCTGCGGCCCCCGGACTCGCCCTCGACACCGGATCGGAACCACCCGGCCCGCTCCACGTCATCCCGCGGGCGGCTACTCCGCCGGACGCACGACCTCGACCGGCCCTCCCACGGGACCCGCGCCCCCGGACGGGGGCTCACCGTCGGGAGGGGCGCCTCCGGACGGCGGTTCGCCCGACGGCGGTTCGTGGTGGGGCGGCGGTGGCAGGGCGGGCGGTTTGTGGCGCAGCTCCGGCAACGCCCGGTAGATCACCGCCGCGACCGGCACGGCGACGGCCGCCCCCGCGATGCCCGCCAGGATGCCGCCGACCGACAGCACCAGGATGATCGCCAGCGGGTGGAAGTTGAGCGCCCTGCCCACGATCAGCGGCTGGAGCACGTGGTTCTCCAGCTGCTGCTCGACGATGAGGATGCCCAGGAAGATCAACGCGTAGACCAGGCCCTTGGCGCCGAGGGTGACGAGGGTGGCGACGGTGCCGGCGAAGAAGATGCCGACGATGGGGATGAAGCTGGCGAAGAAGATCAGCACCGCCAGCGGCGCCCACAGCGGCACCCCCATGCCGGCCAGCACGATGCCCATGATGAGGCCGTGCACGGCGGCCACGGCCACGGTGCCCTGGACGTAGTGGGAGAGCGTGGTCCAGGCCGCCCGGCCCGCCCGGTCGACCCGCGGCGACATCGAGCCGAAGGCGCGCAGGAACCACGACCAGATGCGGTCGCCGTCCTTGAGCAGGAAGAACGTCACGAACAGCAGCAGCACGATGGACGCGAGCACCTCGATCGCGACGGCGCTGGCCGACAGCACCGTGCCGGTGATGGCGGTGCGCTGGGCGTTGACCATCGTGGCGATCTCGTCGACGTAGCCGGTGATCTGGGCCTGCTTCAGGTGCAGCGGGCCGGTGATCAGCCACTCCTGGACCGAGCGCGCGGTGGCCTGCACCTGCGTGACCAGGTTGGGGAACTCTTCGCTGGCCCGCGCCCCGACCAGCCAGCCGGTGCCGGCCAGGACGGCCAGCGCGACCAGCATGGTCAGCCAGGTGGCGTAGATGGGCCGCAGGCCCGCCCGCCGCAGGCTCTTGGTCAGCGGGAACAGCAGCGCGGTCAGCAGCAGCGCGATCGCCACGGGCAGCGCCACGAAGGTGAGCCGGGCGATCGCCTGGACGAAGAAGTAGACGACCACGCCGACGAGGATCAGGCACCCGCACCATGCGGCCATCTTGGCCAGCACGGGCGGTACGAGTGTGGTGGGGCGGTCGATCTGCACGTGTTCAAGACTGGCACGTCCGGGCCGGGGATGCGCACCGATAAAACGCCGGGATGCCGGACGGGCGGCGAAGGAAGCGGCCCTCACCGCCCGTGCCGGACGGCCACGCCTCAGCCCAGGTGCACCTCGACGGTCAGCACGTCGCCGCCGTCGAGGACGAACTCCTCGACGACGCCCGCCGCGCACAAGTCGTCCTGGGCCTGCCGGACGAGATCGGCCTCCGGCCCCGAGACGGTCAGCCTGGACACCTCGGCCCGCATCGACACCTTGGCCTCCGACTTGGCCTTGCGCATCCGCCGCAGCACCTCCGAGGCCACGGTCAGCACCGCCGGGTCGCCCGTGCCGCGCTCGGGAGCCGGCCAGGCGGCGCGGTGGACCGAGCCCTCCCGCCACCAGGACCAGACCTCCTCGGTCACGAACGGCAGCACCGGCGCGAACAGCCGCAGCAGCACGTCGAGCGCCTGACGCAGCGCCGCGTGCGCCGAGGCGGCGGCCGGCCCGGACTCGTACGCCCGCGCCTTGACCAGCTCCAGGTAGTCGTCGCAGAAGGACCAGAAGAACCGCTCGACGGCCTCAAGCGCGCGGGTGTGGTCGTAGGACTCGAACGCCTGCGTGGCCTCGCGGGCCATGTCGGACAGGGCGGCGAGCATCGCCAGGTCGACCGGCTCGGTGACCTCGCCCTCGCTGCCGGCCAGCCCGAGCACGAACTTCGAGGCGTTGAGGATCTTGATCGCCAGCCGCCGCCCGATCTTGAGCTGGCCCACGTCGAACGTCGTGTCCACGCCGTAGCGGCCGTTCGCGGCCCAGTAGCGGACGGCGTCGGAGCCGTGCTGCTCCAGCAGGTCGAGCGGGGTGACCACGTTGCCCTTGGACTTGGACATCTTCTTGCGGTCGGGGTCGAGGATCCAGCCGGAGATCGCCACGTCGCTCCACGGCAGCGCGTCGAACTCCAGGTGGGAGCGGACCACCGTCGAGAACAGCCAGGTGCGGATGATCTCGTGCGCCTGCGGCCGCAGGTCGTAGGGGGACACGCGCCGGTAGAGGTCGTCGTCGCTCGCCCAGCGGCCGGCGATCTGCGGCGTCAGGGACGAGGTCGCCCAGGTGTCCATGACGTCGGGGTCGGCCATGAACCCGCCGGGCACGCCCCGCTGCTCCTCGGTGTAGCCGGGCGGCACGTCGGAGGACGGGTCGACGGGCAGCGACTCCTCGGCGGGCAGGATCGGCGCGTCGTGGACCGGGTTCCCGGCCTCGTCCAGCGGATACCACACCGGGAACGGCACGCCGAAGAAGCGCTGGCGGGATATCAGCCAGTCGCTGGTCAGGCCCTCGACCCAGTTGTCGTAGCGCACCCGCATGTGCGGCGGGTGCCAGGCCAGCTCGCTGCCGCGCTCCAGCAGCCGGGCGCGCAGCGCCTGCTCGCGCCCGCCGTTGCGGATGTACCACTGGCGGGTGGTGACGATCTCCAGCGGCTTGTCGCCGCGCTCGTAGAACTTCACCGGACGCCGCACCGGACGCGGGTCGCCGTCGAGGTCGCCGGACTCGCGCAGCAGTTCCACGATGCGCTCGCGCGCGCTGTGGACGGTCTTGCCGGCCAGCTCCTTGTACGGCTCCGGCTCCACGCCGTCGGGCGGCTCGGGCAGCACCCGGCCGTCCCAGCCGATGACCGGCCGGGTGGGCAGGTGCAGCTCACGCCACCAGGTGACGTCGGTGACGTCGCCGAACGTGCAGATCATCGCGATGCCGGAGCCCTTGTCGGGCTCGGCCAGGTGGTGGGCCAGGATCGGCACCTCGACGCCGAACAGCGGCGTGAGCGCGGACGTGCCGAACAGCGGCTTGTAGCGCTCGTCGTCGGGGTGGGCGACCAGGGCGACGCAGGCCGGGATCAGCTCGGGCCTGGTGGTCTCGATCCAGATCGGCCCGCGTTCGCCGTAGAAGGAGATGCGGTGGAAGGCGCCGGGCCACTCGCGGTCCTCCAGCTCGGCCTGGGCCACCGCGGTGCGGTAGGTGACGTCCCACAGCGTGGGCGCCTCGGCGAGGTAGGCCTCGCCGCGGCCGAGGTTGCGCAGGAACGCCCGCTGGGAGACCGCCTGCGACTCGTCGCTGATGGTGGTGTAGAGCAGGTTCCAGTCGACCGACAGGCCGACCCGGCGCCAGACCTCCTCGAACGCCTTCTCGTCGATGGCGGTGAGCCGGCGACACAGCTCGACGAAGTTGCGCCGCGAAATGGAGATCTCACGTTTGCCCGGCTTGTCCGGTGGAACGAAGTCGGGATCGTACGGCAGCGACGGATCGCAGCGCACCCCGTAGACGTTCTGCACCCGCCGTTCGGTAGGCAGGCCGTTGTCGTCCCAGCCGATGGGGTAGAACACCGACTTGCCGATCATCCGCTGGTAGCGGGCCATGATGTCGGTGTGGGTGAAGGAGAAGACATGACCGACGTGGAGGGAGCCGGACACGGTCGGCGGCGGCGTGTCGATGGAGTAGACCTGCTCGCGCGGCTTGGACCGGTCGAAGCGGTAGGTGCCCTCCTCCTGCCAGCGAGCTACCCATACCTGCTCCAAGCCGTCGAGGGTCGGCTTTTCCGGCATGGATGCATGGCGTAGTCGCTGTTGAGTCATGCCTCCTTATGGTACGGCTTCGGGGGGCGGGCAAGCGTTAGAGACTAGTGTTCGTTACATAGGGGAAGGGAGTTGGCATGGCGGAGGACAAACCCGACATCGCCTGGCGCGTCATCGGTGGTCTGGTGGGCATGGCGACCGCGTGGGGGATGAAGAAGCTCCTCGGGCTCGTCTGGGTCAAGGCGACCGGCAAGGAGCCGCCCCTCGACGACGACTCGCCCGAGGTCAGCATGGGTGAGGCGATCGGTTACGCGATCCTCACCGGCGTCGGGATGTCCGTGGCGCAGATCGTGGTCAACCGGACCGCCAAGAAGCGCTACGACGCGTGGAAGTCTGTGAAGCAGGTGACTCAAGGGCACTGAGGAACTCGCTCGCCCAGCGGTCCACGTCGTAGGTGGCCACCCGGCGGCGCATCGTGCGCATCCGCCGGGCCAGCTCGTGCGGCGTGGCCCGCATGGCGGCGATCATCTGCCGCTTGACGTCCTCGATGTCGTACGGGTTCACCAGGTACGCCTGCCGCAGCTCGTCGGCCGCCCCGGTGAACTCGCTGAGCACCAGCCCGCCCTGAAGGTCGTGGTGGCAGGAGATGTACTCCTTGGCCACCAGGTTCATCCCGTCGCGCAGGGGCGTGACGACCATGACGTCGGCCGCCAGGTAGAGCGCGGCCAGCTCGTCGTGGCCGTAGGACTGGTGGAAGTACTGGATCGGCTGCACCCCGATCTGGGCGTGCTCGCCGTTGATCCGGCCCACCTGCAGCTCGATGTCGTCGCGCAGCTTGCGGTACTCGTCCACGCGCTCGCGGCTCGGGGTGGCGATCTGCACGAAGACCGCCTCGTTGGGGTGCAGGCTGCCGTCCTTGAGCAGCTCGCCGAACGCCTCCAGACGCTGGCCGATGCCCTTGGTGTAGTCGAGCCGGTCCACGCCGAGCAGCACGTGCTCGGGATCGCCCAGCTCGCCCCTGATCTCCTTGGCCCGCGCCACGACGTGCGGCTCGCGCACCAGCGAGTCGAGCTGCCCGAAGTCCACCGAGATCGGGAACGCCTGCGTGGTCACCACCCGGTCGTCCAGGAAGATCTCGTTCCCCTTGTACGGCAGCCCGAGCAGCCGCCGGCACAACCTGCGGAAGTTCGAGGCGCCTCCGGGCAGCTGGAAGCCGACCAGGTCGGCGCCGAGGAGCCCCTCGACCAGCTCCTTGCGCCAGGGCAGCCGCCAGAACAGCTCGACGGGCGGGAACGGGATGTGCAGGAAGAAGCCGATCCGCAGGTCGGGCCGGAGCCGCCGGAGCATCGCGGGCACGAGCTGGAGCTGGTAGTCCTGCACCCAGACGACGGCCCCCTCCTCGGCGGCCTCGGCGGCGGCCGCGGCGAAGCGCTCGTTGACCGAACGGTAGGTCTCCCACATCTCCCGCTCGAACACCGGCGGCGCCACCACGTCGTGGTAGAGCGGCCAGAGCGTGGCGTTGGAGAAACCCTCGTAGTAGAGCTCGACCTCGCGGGCCGACAGCGGGATGGGGATGAGGCTCATGCCGTCCTGCTCGAACGGTTCGAGCTTCTCGTCCGGCGCGCCGTGCCAACCGGCCCAGGCGCCGTGGCGGCGCTTCATCACGGGCGCTATGGCCGTCACGAGCCCCCCCGGGCTCCTGCGCCACGAGGCCGTTCCGTCTGGCTCGATCGCGCGATCGACCGGCAAGCGGTTCGCGACGATCAGAAACGAGCTACGGCCGGTCACGCAGTCCTCCTAGGGCTCTGGTCGAGGAGAGCCGCAGGCGCGGCTCACGGCGGCCGCGACCTCGTCCGGCCCCCCGCGGGGAATGATCGCGGCGATGTGGGCATCTGGCCTGATCACCCATGCTTCATCCGGCCGCGCACCGAGTCTTTCGGCGAGCGAGCCGGTCGCATCCATCTCCGTGAGCTCGCGGACGGCGAGCGGTGCCGTAATGACCTTGCCCAGGACCTGCACAAACAAACTCGAATCGCACATATCGCCCAACAGAACGAGGAAACCGTCCCGGCAGAACTCGCGCAGTCTGCCCTTCGCCAGCGGCACGTCCGGCAGGATCACTCCGGGGGCCGGCTCGCACAGCGCGCCCTTCGGCGGACGCCCCCCGAACGGCCGGCCAGGCTCGGGCGTGGTGAGCGGCGAGTCCACGTACCAGTAGGGCTCGGCGAAGCGCCCGGAGTCCACCTCGGCGACCAGGCCGCCCTCCAGCACCTCCCGCCGCCTGGCCCGGTCCCGGTCCGTCCTGGGCGCGAGGAACCGCATGGTGGCGGCGGTCACCTCCAGGTTCTCCCGCGCCGCCGCGTGCCGCTCGGCGTGGTACGACTCCAGCAGCTCGGGCCCGGCCCAGCCGTTGAGCGCGAAGGCGAGCTTCCAGGCCGCGTTCTCGGCGTCGGGTACGCCCGAGTTGAGCCCCCGGGCCCCGAAGGGCGCCACCAGATGGGCGCAGTCGCCCGCCAGCAGCACCCGTCCGACCCGCATCCGCGAGGCGATGCGGGAGTGGAACCGGTACGTGCTGTGCCAGATCAGCTCGTACGGCCGATCCCCGATGATTTGCCGGATTTTCTGCGAGATATCGGCTTCTGTTGGGATGAAGTCTGGTGCGATCTGCCAGTCGATCCGGTACGTCCCGTTCGGGCAGGGATGGATGAGGACCTGCCGGCCCGGGTTCCACACGGGGTCGAAGTAGAAGCGCCGCTCCTTCTCCCAGCCGGGCAGATCCGCCCGGATGTCGCAGATCAGGAACTGGTCGTCGAACGCCTCGCCGTCGAAGGAGACGCCGAGCGACCGGCGTACCTGCTGGGCCCGCGCGCCCGCGCAGACCAGCACGTAGGGGGCGCGCAGCAGCCGCTGCCCGCACTGCACCTCGACCCCGGCCGGGTCCTGGACCAGCCCGGTGACCTCGTGGCCCCAGCGCACCTCGATGAGCGGCTGGTCGGCGATGACCTCGTCGAGCAGCTGCTCGGTGCGGGCCTGGGAGATGTTCACGCACGGCGGCAGCGGGCCCTGGCCGTCGAAGGACCAGGACAACAGCTCGCGGTCGCGGTAGTACGTGCGGGCGGTGGTCCAGGCCAGCCCCTCCTCCGCCACCCGGCCCGCGCCCGCCGCGGCCCAGATGTCGAGCACGTCGCGCTGCTGGCAGATCGACTTCGAGCCGCCGCCGTCGCGGGCCTGCCGCCGGTCCAGCACCAGCACCCGGATGCCCCAGCGGGCCAGCAGCAACGCGGCGGTCTGGCCGACCGGGCCCGCGCCGACGACGACGACCTGCGGCACGGACTCCGCGGGCCTCATGACTGGAGCTCGTCCCACACTTCGCGGTCGCGCTCGGCGGTCCAGACGCGCGGCCGTTCGACGCCGTGGAGCTCGTCCCAGAGGCGGGAGACGTTGAAGGGCAGGCAGTGCTCGAAGATGGGCCACCCGCCGTAGCGGGGCCGCAGGGCCCGGTGGGTGCGCTCGAACGCCTCCTTCAGCCCGCCCGCCGCCCCGACCTCGCGCAGCATCACGGTGAGGAAGTCGCGGCTCTGGGCGATGGCCGCCTCGACCGCGGCCTTGCCGTGGGCCACCGCTCCCCTGCCGCCGACCAGCGTCTCGGCCCCGAACGAGGCGACGCGGTCGAGCGTGCCGGAGGCCCATTCACGGTGGAAGGCGTCGCCGGTGTAGAGCGCGGCCTGCGACTCCACCAGGTCGCCGGCGAACAGGATGCGCCGTTCGGGCAGCCAGGCCACCAGGTCGCCCTCGGTGTGGCCGCGCCCGCAGTGGGCCAGCACCAGGTCGCCCCTGCCGCCGCCGAGGTCGATGGTGAAGGTGTCGCCGAAGGTGGCGGTGGGCCAGGTCAGGCCGGGGATCGAGCCGGGGTCCTTGAACAGGCGGGGCATCCGGGCGTACTCGCTGGCCCAGTCCTGCTCGCCGCGCTCGGCGATCAACTCGCGGGTCTTGTCGTGGGCCACGATGACGTCCGCGCCGAACGCCGAGGCGCCCAGCACGCGGACCGCGTGGTAATGCGAGAGCACGAGGTATCTGACCGGTTTGCCGGTGTGCTCGCGCAGCCTGGCCAGCCATTCACCGGCGGCCGTGGGCGTGGCCAGCGCCTCGAAGCAGACCAGGAAGTCCTCGCCCTCGATCGCGCCCACGTTGGGGTCGCCCTCGGCGGTGAGCGCGTAGACGCCTTCCGCCAGCACCTCAAGGGACTGCCGCTTCTCACCGAGATCCGCCGACGAGGCGAACGGCTTGATCATCGTCTCTCCTCACGCGCTGAGGCCGACCCGCTGACGAACCAGGACATACCCCACAAACGGCTCCTACAGCTCCGCTGCGCCGGCCCTCCCTTGACAGTGCTCGGCAGGACGGGGAAGTGTTTACCGAACATTCGGTCAGTAAGCAAGGGAGACCTGTTGGAGAGCGCGCGTCGCATGCTGGACGCCGACACCGCCTCCGCCGCCCTGGGCATCGAGCTGGTGGAGCTGGCCGAGGGGCGCGCGGTGTGCCGGATGGCCGTGACCGGCCAGATGATCAACGGACACGCCATCTGCCACGGCGGCTACATCTTCCTCCTGGCCGACACCGCCTTCGCCTGCGCGTGCAACACCCGGGGCCCGGTGACCGTGGCGGCCGGGGCCGAGATCACCTTCGTCGCCCCCGCCCACGAGGGCGACGTGCTGGTGGCCGAGGCGGCCGAGCGCACCACCTACGGCCGCAGCGGCATCTACGACATCACCGTGCGCGGGGCCGGCGGCCGGGTGGTCGCGGAGTTCCGCGGGCGCAGCAGGGAGCTGAGATGAGGCCCTTCCCGCCGCCGTCCCCCGAGGAGCTCGACCCGGTCGAGCGCGTCTCCAGGGACGAGCTCATGGCCCTGCAACTGCAGCGCCTGCGCTGGACGCTGTCCCACGCCTACGACAACGTGCCGCTCTACCGGCGCAAGTTCGACGAGCACGGCGTGCACCCCGGCGACTGCCGGAGCCTGGAGGACCTCGCGCTCTTCCCGTTCACCACCAAGGAGGACCTGCGCGAGTCGTACCCGTTCGGCATGTTCGCCGTGCCGCGCGAGCGGGTGGCACGCGTCCACGCCTCCTCGGGCACCACGGGCAAGCCCACGATCGTCGGCTACACCAAGGCCGACCTCGACGTCTGGGCGCAGGTGATGGCCCGGTCGATCCGGGCGTCCGGCGGGCGTCCCGGCGACGTGGTGCACGTGGCGTACGGCTACGGGCTGTTCACCGGCGGCCTCGGCGCCCACTACGGGGCCGAGCGGCTGGGCTGCACGGTGGTGCCGGCCTCCGGCGGCATGACGGCCCGGCAGGTCCAGCTCATCACCGACCTGCGGCCCAGGGTCATCATGGTCACGCCGTCGTACCTGCTGGCGCTGCTCGACGAGTTCGCCGCCCAGGGCCTCGACCCGCGCGAGAGCTCGCTGGAGATCGGCATCTTCGGCGCCGAGCCCTGGACCGAGCGCATGCGCGCCGAGATCGAGGAGCGCTTCGACCTGCACGCCGTCGACATCTACGGATTGTCGGAGGTCATGGGCCCCGGCGTGGCCAACGAGTGCGTCGAGACCAAGGACGGCCTGCACGTCTGGGAGGACCACTTCTATCCCGAGACCGTCGACCCGTTCACCGGCCGGCCCGCCCCCGACGGCGGCGAGCTGGTGTTCACCAGCCTCACCAAGGAGGCCATGCCGGTCATCCGCTACCGCACCCGCGACCTGACCCGGTTGCTGCCCGGCACGGCCAGGCCCGCCTTCCGCCGCATGGAGAAGGTCACCGGCCGCACCGACGACATGATCATCCTGCGTGGCGTGAACGTGTTCCCGACCCAGATCGAGGAGCTCGTGCTGCGCGTGCCCGGCCTGTCGCCGCACTTCCAGCTGCACCTGACCCGGCCGGACCGGCTCGACGTGCTCACCGTCAGGGTCGAGGCGCGGCCGGGCGCGACCGGCCGCGAGGAGGCCGGGCGGGCGCTGCGGCACGCGGTCAAGGCGGGCGTCGGCGTGAGCGTCGAGGTCGAGGTGGTGGACCCCGAGACGCTGGAGCGGTCGGTGGGCAAGCTCAAGCGCGTGGTGGACAGACGGGACGTCTGACCTCGCCGACCCCGCGGCAGCCGGGCTACGGCGTCAGCTCGTCACGGGGGTCGGGCGGCGGCAACGACGGGCCCTTGAGGCGCAGGTCGGCGCGGATGGCCTTGCCGAGCTTGCCGGTCGCGCCGCGGTTGAGCGCGCCGCCGGCGACGGCTCCGGTGAGGAAGGGGCCGAACGTGGTCAGATGGCGCCCGAGCGTGCGCATGAGACGGTTGCGAAGAGCGGCCTTGGACGCAGCGCCGAGCGCGAGCGAGACGGACGCGGGAGCGAGGGGGTCGATCCCGCGCTGCCTGGCCCAGGCGGAGGTGAAGGCGAAGGCACGCTGCGTGCCGGTGCCCTGGACGCGCACGCCGTAGACCTCGTGCAGCTCGGCCAGGAGCTTGACCTCGATCGCGGCGACGACGATGGTCTCCGCGACGAGCTGCGCGGGCGCGGAGAGCAGAAGGGGTGGTGCGGCGAACTGGGCCGCCGCCAGTGCTCCGCCGATGGCTCCGACCGTCATCGTGGCCTTCTGGGCGGTGCGCACGAGGTCGTCGGCGAGCTCCTCGCCGGTGAGGCCGTGATGATGCTCGGAAAGCGTCGACAGGTCGCGGATGGGGATGCGGGGCGCGATGCCGAGGAAGACGTCGGCCAGCCAGCGGCCGCGGCCGGCGCCGCTCTCGCGGGCCCTCTTCGCCCCTGTGGCCAGGGACCTGGCTAGTCGGCCGAGCAGTCTGCGCCGCTCGGCCGGCTCCAGCTCACCGGGCTCGGTGAGCCGCACAACGAGCTCGCCGACCTCCTTGTCGGGGTCGGCGATCCCGTCGTCCGTCTTTTGCTTGTCCTTCTCGGGCTCGGCCACGCGATGCCTCCGTCCTCTTGGTCGCGACCGCTCAGGGTAGGCGGGCTCGGTCGTGCCTTGGGTCCCTCACCCTGAGCTCCTTCGCTCCAGCGGTCAGGCGGCGCACTCCCGGCAGATCTGCTGGCCGTTCTTCTCGGAGGCCAGCTGGCTGCGGTGATGCACCAGGAAGCAGCGCGAGCAGGTGAACTCGTCGGCCTGGCGGGGAATGACCCGCAGGGAGAGTTCTTCGTTCGACAGATCCGCGCCGGGCAGCTCCAGCGACTCGGCGAGGTCGGTCTCGTCGATGTCGATGCTGCCGGACGACTTGTCGGTACGCCGCGCCTGGAGCTCTTGGAGGCTGTCCTCCCCCAGGTCGTCGTCTGTCTTTCGCGGGCTGTCGTAGTCGGTAGCCATTGTGCTTACTCCATCCCCCTCATCTATATGTCTTCGCGCTCATCGCGCGTCTTCTAACGTCCGGGAGGCCCATCTTGTGCCCGTTCCGTCGGGGAGATTTTCCATCGGTACCCCGCGCGAACGGACAACGAACCTCCCAGCACGACAGGGCCTGCTGCCGACGGCAATGGTTAGCCAAATATGGCGAAACCCACAGCCTTGGCGTCATGCACCACCGTGTTCGACGGCACATCCAACCACATGTACGGCGAGAACGAGACGCCCCCACTACATCAACACGCGGACGAACACGCCTGAACGTCACCCCTCGGCGCCCCATGGCCCACTCAAGGACGCTCGATCAACGCGTCGGAAGCCGAATCGTCACCACAAGTCCTCCGCCATCACGCGGCACCGCGGTCACGTTTCCACCGTGTGCCTGCACCACCGCACGGACGATGGACAGCCCCAGACCCGACCCCTTGGCCGATTCCACGCGGTCGGCGTGGAGCCTCCTGAACGGCTCGAACAGGCTGTTCACCTCGTACGCCGGGACGTGCTGCCCCGTGTTGGCCACCTGAACAACCAGCCCCCCGTCCGCCATTCCCGTTCGGATCCAGACTTTTCCGTTTTCGGGAAGGTTGTACTTCACCGCGTTCTCCAGCAGGTTGCTGACCGACCGCTCCAGAAGCACCGGGTCGCCCACGGTAGGCGCGCTGACCAGTTCGGCCACAACGGTCACGCCGTGTTCGGCGGCGAAGGGCGCGAGCTGTTCCACGGCCGTCTGCGCGACTTCCTGAACGTCGAGCGGTTTGCGTACCGCGAGTTCTCGTTCGCTCCTGGCGAGCAACAGCAGTCCCTCGATGAGCTTCTCGTTACGCGCGTTGACTTCCAGCAGCGTGCGCCCGAGCGCTTTGAGGTCCTCGGACGCCTCCGGATCCGACAACGCGATCTCCAGGACGGTCCGGTTAATCGTCAACGGCGTGCGCAATTCGTGGGAGGCGTTGGCCACGAATCTGCGCTGGGTGTCGAAGGCGATGTTGAGCCGGGTGAGCATGGCGTCGAAGGTGTCGGCCAGCTCCTTCAGCTCGTCGTTGGGGCCGCGCAGGGCGATGCGCTGGTGGGCGAGCGTGCTCTCCGACAGCTTGCGGGCCGCGCTGGTCATCTGGGCGACCGGCCGCAGCGCCCGGTCGGCCACGAAGTAGCCGATGATGAGCGCGAGGATGCCGACCCCGGCCAGCGCCATGAACGAGCTGCCGAACAGCGCGTCGCGCGCGCTGCTGACGGCCCGCCCCTTGGCCAGGGTCCACCGGTTCTGCATGATGGCGGCGTCGAGCGGGTCGAGGTCGTCGGTGATCAGGTCGGGCCAGGCGTTCTCGATCGACCTGCCGACGATCGAGTAGACGACGAACAGCAGCACGGCCGCGGCGGCGAACACCAGGGCGCTGTAGGTGAGCGTGAGCCGCCACCGGATGCTCACCTTGGCCGGCAGCCCCCTGACCCGTTCCAGGGTGCTGCGGGCGGGCGTCTCGGAGCCGGGCGGCGGCGGGCCGTCCCAGGCCGGCGGCCCGCTCGGGGGTGGCGCCTCCTGCACGCGCGTCGCCTTCCTGGCCGAATGGGGGCTGATCATCGGATGCGTCGGCCCCGCCCCGCGCTCTGGCCGTTCGCTCACAACTTGTACCCAACCCCGGGCACGGTCTCGATCACCTGAGGCTCGCCCAGCTTCTTCCGCAGCGTCATCATGGTCACCCGGACCACGTTCGTGAACGGGTCGATGTTCTCGTCCCACGCCTTGTCCAGCAGGTCCTCCTGGCTGACCACCGCGCCCTCGGCGCGCATCAGCTCCTCCAGGACCGCGAACTCCTTCTTGGTGAGCACGATCTCCTTGCCGTCGCGCTCGACCAGCCGCTTGCCCGGGTCGAGGCGGATCCCGGCCCGCTCCAGCACGGGCGGCAGGGCGGGCGCCGAACGCCGGCCCAGCGCGCGCACCCGGGCCACCAGCTCGATGAACACGAACGGCTTGGCCAGGTAGTCGTCGGCCCCGAGGCCGAGCCCCTCCACCTTGTCGTCCACGTCGCCGGAGGCGGTCAGCATGAGGATCCGCGAGGCCGAGCGCTGCTCGACCAGCCGGCGGCACACCTCGTCGCCGTGCACGACCGGCAGGTCGCGGTCGAGCACGATCACGTCGTAGTCGATGTAGGAAGTGCGCTCAAGGGCGCCGCCGCCGTCGTAGGCGACGTCGACGGCCATGGCCTCACGCCGCAGCCCGGTCGCGATCGCGTCGGCGAGCACCCGCTCGTCCTCGACAACCAGCACTCGCACGCCTGGTACACCTCTTTCCGGGTCCGGGGTCTCATTCTGCCTACAGGCTCGATAAGCGCACGGTAAGGCATGTCCAGGGGTGTGCCGGGCAGGGGCCGCACAAATTCATGTTTCAGAGGGCGATAACCCGGGGTATGCCGTCGGGACACCCATTGCCCGGACATCCACTGGCAATGGGGTCCCTTCGCCCCGCACGGATCGAACCCCTGAGAGAGTAGGTGAGATGGGCGAGTTCACCACCACGATCGAACGCCGCCTCGACCAGGCTTACAAGGGCCTCTCCGAGGCCCGCAGCACCGGCGACGACTACCTCGCCGACACCCTCACCGCCGAGATCGAGGACCTGCGCCGCCTGGCCGACGATCACGGCGTCCCGCTGCCGCGCTAGACATACGCGTGCGACGGCCGGGGCCCGCCGGGCCCCGGCCGTCCTGTCATGCTCGCGGCGCCGTCAGGAGTCGCGTTCGGGGTCCAGCGGCACGAGCAGGTCGTGCAGTTCCTCGAACAGACCGGGCGCCGCACACAGCGCGAACTCCGGGCCGACCGGCCGGCCGCGCAGGCCGCCGAGCCGGGCTCCCGCCTCGGTCGCCACCAGCCCGGCCGCGGCGTGGTCCCACGTGTTGGTGCCGCGCTCGTAGTACGCGTCCACCCGGCCCGCCGCCACCGAGCACAGGTCGATGGCGCACGAGCCGCCGCGCCGGATGTCGCGCACCCGCGGCAGCACCGCCGCCACGACCTGTCCCTGCACCTCGCGGCGCGGCGCCGAGTAGCCGAACCCGGTCGCGACCAGCGCCCGGGCCAGCGGCACCCCGCTGTTGCAGCGCAGCCGCACATCGCCCAGCCAGGCGCCCTCGCCGAGCGCGGCGGTGAACACCTCGCCGCGCGCCGGCACGTTGACGACCCCGGCCACGACCCGCCCGGCGACCTCGACGGCGATGGACACCGCCCAGTCGGGCAGGCCGTACAGGAAGTTCACGGTGCCGTCGACGGGATCGACGATCCACCGCACGTCGGACGCGCCCGGCGCCTCGCCGCCCTCCTCGCCCAGGAACCGGTCGTCCGGACGGACCGCCAGGACGCGCTCGCGGATCAGCTCCTCCGACGCCTTGTCCAGGATGGTGACGACGTCGGTGGGGCTGGACTTGGTCTCGACGTCCTCCGACATCGTGGGCCGCTTGGCCAGGAGCATGTCCCCGGCCTCGCGGGCGACGTCCTCGGCCAGCCGCAGGAAGTCGGTCATCAGGCCACCGAGTCCGGGCGCTTCCACTCCTCGCCGAGCACGTGCTGGGCGAGGAAGGCCAGCACGGTCTCGTACCAGGCGACGATGTTGCCCGGCTTGAGTATCCAGTGGTTCTCGTCGGGGAAGTACAGGAACTTCGACTCGACGTCGGTGCGCTGCAGGTCCCACCACAGGCGCAGGGACTCGCCGATCGGCACCCGGTAGTCCTTGTCGCCGTGGATGACGAGCATCGGGGTGGTGATCTTGCCCAGCCCCAGGTGCGGGGAGAGCTGCTCGTAGCGCTCGGAGCCGGGCTCGCCGAACTCGCGCTGCCAGTACAGGGAGGAGTCGGTGGTGCCGGCGAACTGGTCGAGGTTCCACAGCGCGGCGTGGGTGACGATGGCCTGGTAGCGGTCGGTGTGCCCGGCCAGCCAGTTGGCCATGTAGCCGCCGAACGAGCCGCCCATCGCGGCCACGCGCTCGTTGTCGATGTCGTCCCTGGCCAGGGCGACGTCCACGATGGCGTCGAGGTCGGCCTGGGTGCGGGGGCCCCAGGCGCCCCAGCCGCGGTCGATCATCTCCTGGCCGTAGCCGGTGGACAGGCAGGGGTCGGGCATGAGGACGGCGTACCCGCGCTGCGCCATGATCCACGACTGCCAGCGCCACTGCCAGTCGTTCCAGGAAGCGACCGGGCCGCCGTGGATCCACAGCAGGAACGGCGCCGGGTTGTCGGCCGAGGCGCCCTCGGGCAGCACGAGCCAGCCGCGCACGGTCGCGCCGTCGTCGGCGGTGGCCGAGATCTCGGTCAGCGTGCCCGGCACCTCGGGACGCGGGGCCGGCGAGGGCAGGTCGGCGATCTCGCCGGTGGCCGCGTCGATCCTGGCCGGGGCGGGGGCGAGCGCGATGTTGCTGCGCAGGGCGTAGACGTACGCGCCGTCGGCGCTGGCGTTGATCCCGAGGTAGGCGGCGTCGTCGCCGGTGAGCCTGGTGTGCTCGCCGTCCAGCGGGACGCGGAAGACCGGGCGGCGGCCCTGGTGGTCGGCGACGAGGTGGAGGGCCGAGGAGTCGGGGGCCCAGGCGAGGTCCATCGGGAACAGGTCGGGCGCGTAGGCCCGGCCCTCGCCGCTCGCCAGGTCGGCGATCCACAGCTCCACGCGGACGGAGACGTCCGTGCTCGTGATGCGCTCGCGCGCGCAGGCCACCCGCGTGCCGTCGGGCGAGACGGCGATCGGGCCGCCGAAGTCGTGCGCCTCGTCGGTGAGCAGGGTGCGCCGCCGGCCGGTGGCCACGTCGATGGCGACCAGGTCCGTACGGCTGTCGCCGCCGGACAGGTACCTGCGCCAGGTGACGATCACGGTGGAGCCGTCGGGGGTGAGCTCGAAGGCGGCGTCGCGCAGCGCCTCGCCCGCGTCGGGGGTCAGCTCGCGCACGTCCTCCAGGCGGTCGGCGCCGAGCCGGCCGGTGAACAGCCGGGTGCGGGCCGGGCCGAGGTCGTGGTCCCAGTAGCGGACCGGGTAGCCCTCGTGCAGGATCGCGCTGGTCCCGGCGTCCTTGCGGGCCTTGCGCCGCTCCTCCTCGGTCGACTCGTCGCCGTCGAACACGTCGGAGGCGAACACCACCACGTCGCCCGCCGTGCGCGCGGCGCCGATGCCGCCGGGGCGGGTGGCGATCTGGCGGGCCTCGCCGCCGGCGCGCGGCAGCAGCCACAGCGCGGGCACCTCGTCGGTCCCGTCCTTGACGGTGGCGTCGGGGCGCGCCGAGGTGAACAGCACGTCCCCGGCGTCGGTGAAGACGGCGGCCGTCTCGCCCTTGGCGGAACGGGTCAGACGGTACGGTTCACCGTCGAGGGGGATCGCCCAGAGCGCGGTGCCGTACGACTTGCCGTCGGGATTGAGGGCCTGCACGGCCGAGATCAGACGGGAGCCGTCAGGCGAGAGCTTCAGGGAGAGGACCCGGGGAATGGCCACATAGTCACGAATGTCATCGAATGCGCTCACTCGATCGAACCTACCTGGTGACCGGCGCTCCGCGGGCTGACGCCGTGCTCCCCACCCCCTCGTGCTCCCTCCGGCCGGACCGCCCGGTCTCCTGACTAGGCTTGACACGTGGCTGATTACGACGCTCTGCTCGTCCTGTCGTTCGGCGGCCCCGAGGGGCCCGACGACGTGCTGCCGTTCCTGGAGAACGTCGTGCGGGGGCGCGGCGTGCCGCGCGAGCGGCTGCTCGCGGTGGCCGAGCACTACCAGGGCTTCGGCGGCGTCAGCCCGATCAACCGGCAGAACCGCGAGCTGGTCGAGGCGCTGGGCCCGGTCGCGGGCGTGCCGGTCTACTGGGGCAACCGCAACTGGCACCCCTTCGGCGAGGACACCGTGCGGCGGATGGCGGCCGACGGCGTGCGCCGGGCCGCCGTCTTCGCCACCTCGGCGTTCGCCGGGTATTCGAGCTGCCGCCAGTACTACGAGGACATCGCCAGGATCTCCGTCGAGGGCGGCCCCGAGCTGATCAAGATGCGGCACTTCGGCGACCATCCGGGGTTCGTCGCGGCGATGGCCGACCACACGCGCCAGGCGCTGGAGCGGCTCGGCCGCGATGACGCCCGGCTCGTCTTCACCGCCCACAGCATCCCGGTCTCGATGGCCGAGACCGCCGGCCCCTCGGGCGGCCTGTACGAGTCCCAGATCCGCCGCAGCGCCGAGCTGGTCAACCAGGCGCTGGGCCGCGACGAGCCGTGGCACCTGGTGTGGCAGTCGCGCAGCGGCCCCCCGCAGGTGCCGTGGCTGGAGCCCGACGTGTGCGACTTCCTGCGCAAGACGGACGCCGGCTCGGTCGTGCTGGTGCCGATCGGGTTCGTCTCCGACCACATGGAGGTCGTCTACGACCTCGACACCGAGGCCCGGCAGGTGGCCGCCGAGCTCGGCCTGCCGATGGAGCGCGCGGCGACGGCCGGCACCCATCCGGCGTTCGTGCGCATGGTCAGGGAGCTGATGGACGAGCCGGAGCCCGTCGCGTGCGCGCTCACCTGCTGCCCGCGTCCGGTCCGGCCCGGCGGGCGGCCTCAGGCGTAGGTGCGGGCGTACGCCTCGGCGATGCCCATGACCTTGTTCACGTAGTCCCACGAGTGGTTGTAGAACCAGATCGACTTGCGCAGCTTCGTGCCGCCCTTGCCCGCGCCGTTGGCGCACAGGTAGTTGGCGGCGCCGGGCACCGCGTCGTAGGGGCTCCAGATGTCGGCCTTGCCGTCGCCGTCGCCGTCCACGCCGTAGTGCTTCCAGGTGGCGGGCATGAACTGCATCGGCCCCAGGGCGCCCGCGCTGGAGGGGCCGTTGTTGCGGCCGTGGCTGCTCTCGACCTGGCCGATGGCCGCCAGCACCGTCCAGGACAGGCCGGGGCAGCGGGTGGCGGCGGCCTTGTAGAGGTCGAGGTAGCTGTTCGGGCGGCCGACGGTGACCGGCTGCTGCTGTTGTTGTTGCGGCTGTTGCTGTTGCTGCCGGGCTCGGCTGGCCGCGTCGAGCACGACGACCTGCGCGCCCTTGCCGAGCAGCCGCCGCACCCCGGCCTCGCCGATCGTGCCCGGCTTGCCGTGCAGCAGCACCGCGACGCCCTTCGCGAAGCCGAGCGACCTGCCCACCTCCGCGCTGACCAGGCCGTCCACGCCGGAGAGCCCGAGCGTGGCCGAGGCCGCGACCCGGAGCCTCGGGCCGCCGTCCACCTGGTACATCGCGCCGAGGATCATGCCGTACCTGCGCGTCGTGCCGGCCTCGGCGACCAGCTCGCCCCTGGCCAGCGCGCTCCAGACGGCGGGCTGGTCGGCGACGGGCTGGGGCGTCCAGGAGCGGAAGTCCGCGGGGTCGACGGCCAGCAGGTTCAGCGACGTGCCGGCGACCTTGACCGCGCCCGCGTCCACGACGGCGGCCTTCTGCACGTGCTTGAGCGCGCCGAGAGCGAGCCGGGTCCGCCGGGAGACCGTGGCGGGCGCGATCGCCAGCACGCGCGGGGGCGTCACGGTGACGCCCGGCCCGCCCTGGCCGAAATCCTTGACCGGCGCCGTCGTGGGTACGAGCTGGTCGAGGCGGGGAGCGGCCTCGGGAACCGCGCGGGTGATCGGCCTGCGCACCGGCTCCTGGGCCGTTCTGACCAGGTCATCGCCCATGAGCACGACGACTCCTCCGGCCGCGGCGGTGACCACGAGCACGCCGAGGACCATGAGCAGGACCGCGCGGAGAGAGGGAAGACCGGACATCAGGCACACGTTAACCCACTCACCGGAAATATCACTTGCCTTCCGGACAGACGGTGCGCCATCGTGGGGGCGCTAAGTAAGGGGGAAACAGCGTGGTCGGGCCTTACCGGGGGTTGTTCAAAGGGCCCGGCGTCAAGGGATTCGTGCTGGCCGGGTTCGTCGGCCGGATGCCGATGTCCATGCTCGGCATCGGCGTCGTGCTGCTGATCTCCACCGTCACCGGGTCCTTCGCCACCGCGGGCGCGGTCGGCGCCACCACCAACGTGGCCTTCGCGATCGCCGCGCCGCTGTCGGGGCGGCTGGTGGACAGGTTCGGCCAGAACCGGGTGATCGTGCCCTTCTCCCTGATCAACGCGCTGGCGATGGCCGCGCTGATGCTCAGCGCCGCGTTCGGCCTGCCCGAATGGACCCTGTACGCCTCCGGCCTGCTGATCGGCGCGTCCTCGCTGTCCATCGGGTCGATGGTGCGGGCCCGCTGGTCCACCATCCACGGCGGCACGGGGACGCTGCACACCGCCTTCGCCTTCGAGTCCGTGGCCGACGAGGTGGTCTTCGTCACCGGGCCGGCGATCGTCACGGTGCTGGCCACGGCGGTCAACCCGTACGCGGGGCTGGTGGTGGCGGTGGTGTGCATGCTCGGCGGCTGCCTGGCCCTGGCGGCACAACGGCGTACGCAGCCGCCCGTGCAGCCGGTCAGGACGGCCGGCGGCACGCCCATCCTGATCCCCGGCATCGCCCTGCTGTCGTGCGTCTACCTCGGACTGGGCGCGGTGTTCGGCTCGGTGGACCTGATCACGGTCGCCTTCGCCGAGGAGCACGGCGTGAAGGGCGCCGCCGGGTTCCTGCTGGCCGCGTTCGCGGGCGGGTCGATGGTGTCGGGGCTGTGGTTCGGCTCGCGGGAGTGGCGGATCTCGTTGCGCGCCCGGTTCGTCCGCTCGCTGGGCGTGTTCGTGGTGGGCCTGCTGCCGATCATGTTCGTGGACGACGCGTGGGTCATGGCGGTGGCGGCGTTCGTGGCCGGTTTCGCCATCTCGCCGACGCTCATCACGGGGTTCTCGCTCACCGAGCGGCTGGTGCCGCCGTCCCTGCTCACCGAGGGCATGGCGTGGATCTCCACCTCCATCGGGTTCGGCGTGGCGATCGGCGCGTGGGCGGGCGGGCGGCTCACCGACGCGTTCGGCGCGTCCGACGCGTACGGGTTCGCGGTGGGGTCGGCGTTGCTGGCGGCGGTCGTGGGCGTCGGAGGTTCGGGTTTGCTGAGACTTCCCGACGCGCCTTCACCTCTGAAGAGCTGATCCGCTACCGTCGGGAGTTATCCCTCGCAACACCCATCACACCGGAAGCTTTGCTATGTCCCGACAAATCACTTCACTTCTAGCTATCGCGGCAGTTTGCGTCACCCTGGCTCCCGCGCCCGCGTTCGCCCAGACGCCGAAGAAGGCCGAGGTCGATTGCGAGCAGGTCAAATGCATCGCGCTGACCTTCGACGACGGGCCCGGCCAGTACGCGGGCACTCTGCTCGACACCCTCAAGAAGTCCGGCGCCAAGGCGACGTTCTTCCTGGAGGGCCAGTACGTGAACAGCCGTCCGGCCTTCGTCAAGCGCATGGTCGCCGAGGGCCACGAGGTGGGCAACCACAGCTACAAGCACCCCGACTTCACCAAGGTCGACGCCGGGGTCATCAGGACCGAGATCAAGAAGACCCAGGACGCGGTCAAGAAGGCGGCGGGCGTCGAGCCCAAGCTGTTGCGCCCGCCGTACGGGCTGGCCGACATCCAGGTGTCGGACGTCGCGACCGAGTTCGGCATGCCCATGATCCTGTGGACGGCCGGCTCGCACGACTGGGACACCAAGAACGTCGAGGCCATCAAGAAGAAGACCCTCGAGGTGGCCGAGCGCGACGGCATCATCCTCATGCACGACTGGGTCAAGCAGACCGTGGACGCCATGCCCGCGATCATCAAGTCGCTGCAGGCCAAGGGGTACCAGCTGGTCACGGTCTCCGACGTGATCAAGCAGCAGAACCTGCAGCCCGGTCAGATTTTCCCGGTTCCCGAAGGCTGGGAGAAGTGAGTATCGTTCACGTTTAATCGGAACGACGCTCGGAGGGGCGCCTCATGGTCTTCACTAACTGGGCCGGGAACCAGACGGGCGCCCCTGCCGAGGTGCGTACCCCCGCGAGCGTGCCGGACGTCGTCCAGGCCGTGCGGGACGCCTCGGCCGCCGGGCGCCGCCTGCGCATGGTCGGCACGGGCCACTCCTTCACCGGGGTGGCACTCACCGACGGGATCATGCTCCGCCCCGAGGGGCTGAGCGGCATCAGGTCCGCCGGCGAGGACCGCGTCACGGTGCTGGCCGGCACGCCGCTCAAGATGCTGAACGAGCTGCTCGACCAGCGCGGGCTGGCCCTGGCCAACATGGGCGACATCACCGAGCAGACCGTCGCCGGCGCGATCCAGACCGGCACCCACGGCACCGGCCGCGACAGCGGCGGCCTGGCCGACCAGGTCGCCGAGCTGGAACTGGTGCTCGCCGACGGCTCGGTCGTCACGGCCGTGCCCGGCGAGGACCTGTTCGACGCGGCCCGGGTCGGCCTCGGGGCGCTGGGCGTGCTGACGGCCGTGACGTTCCGGGTGGAGCCCGCGTTCCTGCTGCGCAACCGGCGGCGCAGGATGACGCTCACCGACATCCTCGCCTCGCTCGACTCGCTGACCTCGGCCAACGAGCACCTCGACTTCTTCTGGCTGCCGCACACCGACGCCTGCCTGGTCAAGACCAACAACAGGGACGCGGGCCCGGCCAGGCCGCCGAGCCCGTTCAAGCACTGGCTGGACAACGTGTTCCTGGAGAACACGATCTTCGGCGCCGCCTGCGCCGTCGGCGGGCGGCGTCCGGCGCTGATCCCGCGGATCAACGCGATCAGCGCGGCCGCGCTGGGCGACTCGGAGGCGGTGGACACCTCGTACAAGGTGTTCACGGCCCGCCGCGACGTGCGGTTCCTGGAGATGGAGTACGCCGTGCCGCGCGAGCACCTGGCCCAGGCGCTGCGCGAGACCCGCGACCTCGTCGACAGGATGGACTGGAAGATCACCTTCCCCGTGGAGGTCCGCGTCACGCCGCCCAGCGACGCCTGGCTGTCCACCGCGTACGGCCGCGACTCGGCCTACGTCGCCTGCCACATCTACCGGCCCACGCCCAACCCCGCCTACTTCGAGGGCGTGGAGGAGATCATGAACCGGCTGGACGGCCGGCCGCACTGGGGCAAGATGCACACCCGGGACGCCGCGTACCTGCGCAAGGTCTACCCCCGCTTCGACGACTTCGTCGCGCTGCGCGACCGGCTGGACCCGCGCCGGGTGTTCACCAACGACTACCTCGACGTGGTGCTCGGCTAGCGCCCTTCCTGCTGCACGGGCGGCTCGTCCGGCTGCGTCGTGGCCGGGGGCGCGCTGGACTGCTGCTCGCCCGGGTCGGGACGCTCCTGCTCCTCCTCGCCGGGGCCGGGCGTCTCGGGAACGGGCTCGACCGTGTCCGTGGGCGTGGGCGTCGGCGTGCTGCTCGGCCTCGGCTCACCGGTCCCGGACGGCGGCGGCGTGCGCGGCGTGTCCGTGGGCGTCGGGGTCGGGGTCGGGGTCGGCGACTGCGTCACGCCGGTCGGCCGGTCGTCGCGGTCCTGGCGGTCGCGCCCCTGATCCTGGACGGGAGCGCGCTGCTGCTCCTTCACCGGCGTCTGCCCGCCGGTGACCCGCTCGTGCAGCGTCCGGTGGTCGAGGGCCTGGAAGGCGAGGATGCCGCCCATGCTGACCGCGAACACCAGCGCGGCCGCGACCGCCGTCTTCAGCCACGGCAGCCCCCTGCGCCCGGCGGGCACGGCGACCGGCATGACCAGCGTGTCACGCCCCTGGTCGCCGCCTCCCTGGACGGCGTGCGCGGCCGTCGGCTCGCCGGCCCGGCGCACGGCGGTCTCCTCGCCCGCGGCCGGGGTGGCGTTCGCGGCGGCGGCGAGCAGGCCCTGCCCCTCCTCCTGCTCCTCGCGCCACGCGGACAGCGTGTGCTGCTTGACCCGGTCGCCGGTGCGCTTGAGATAGTGCGTATAGACCGCGCTGGCCACCGTGCTGGCGATGCTGACCACGGCGGCGCCGATCACGGTGCCCGCCACCCCGAGGTAGGAGGCGGCCACCGCGGCGGTGACGGCGGCGAGGGCGCTCCCGAGGATCTGTGGCACGCTCAGCTCGAACTTCCGCTGCTCGCCGGTCATCCCCCGGATCAGTCCCCTCTGGTCATGCGTTCGGTAAAGAGCTTCCTCGTGAATAGACGCGAGCGCGTGTCCCGTTGTTCCTGTGACCTGCGTGACAGGCATCCTCGTAACTCGTGCCCCGACGATTCGGCCTACCCTCCGTCTACCTCGCCGCGGCCGTGGCGACGGCCGCGACGACCGCTGTCCCTCTCGCCATGACGCCCGCCTCCGGACTCGCCCTGCGCCCCTCGGCCTCCGAGCCCACCCGGCCCTACATCGTCACCGCCCGCAGCCGCGCGGACGCCCGGGACCTCGTCGCGGAGGTGAGATGGCGGGTACGGCGTTACTACACCGAGGCCCTGCCGGGTTTCGCCACCTTCCTCACCGTCGGCGAGCTGGCCGAGCTCAGATCCGATCCGCGGGTCCTGGCCGTCGAGCCCGACCGCGAGATCCACGCCATGCCCGCCGACGCGCCCGCCCCCGCCGAGGCCGCCTCCGACACGGACCCCGGCACGGGCGCGGGCACGACCGTGTATGTCGTGGACAGCGGCGTCGACGTCACCAGGGCCGAGTTCGGCGACCGGGCCTGGCGCGCCTTCGACGCCACCGGCGGCACCGGGCGCGACTGCGGCGGGCACGGCACGCGCGTGGCCAGGGCCGTCGCCTCGCGGGCGCCGGAGGCCGGGATCGGGTCGGTGCGGGTGCTCGGCTGCGCGGGGTCGGGCTCGCTGGCCGACGTGCTGGCCGGGCTCGACTGGATCCGGCGGCACGCGCGCGGCCCGTCCGTCGTCACGCTCGCCGCCGACGGGGCCGACTCGCCCGCGCTCGGTGCCGCCGTACGGTCGCTGGTGCGCTCGGGGGTGTTCGTCGTGGGCGCGGCCGACTCGAGCTGGTGCCAGATCGCCTCCGGCGGGCAGGCGTTCTCGGCGGGCGCCCCGTACCTCGCCGCCGATGCGGCACGTCTTCTCGAACGCCGTCCCGACGCCGGTCCCTCCCTTGTCGCGAGTTCGCTGAAGTGCACAACAGCACGCGCCGCGATTCGCCAGAATCCGTCGAGGAGCTCTAACCTCCTCATGCACCGCGGCGGGCGCTAGAGGAAATGGAATCCACAAATGTGACCGGCGTCACATCGCCCCCGGGGCTTCCCAGGAAGGCGATGTTCGGACATGCCGGGTACGGTGCTGGCAGGCAACCGGCACACGCGAGAGACTCAAGGGTCCGGGGGAAGAATGGCGACGCTGACGAAGGGACTCGCATGCAGGAGCTCCGACTCGTCGCGGTGAGTGAGGACGGCACCTATCTCGTGCTGGCTACTGCCGGGCGGGGTACGCGCTTCACCCTTCCCGTGGACGACCGGCTCCGTGCTGCCGTCCGCGGCAACTTCTCCCGTCTCGGCCAGTACGAGATCGAAGTGGAGAGCCCGTTGCGCCCCAAGGAGATCCAGGCACGCATCCGCGCCGGAGAGACAGCGGAAGAGATCGCCGCGACCGCCGGGATCCCGGTCGAACGAGTCCGCTGGTTCGAGGGTCCAGTGCTGCAGGAGCGGGAGTACGTCGCCCAGCAGGCGCAACGTGTCGCCGTCCGCATGCCCGGGGAGACCGCACCCGGTCCCACCCTCGGCGAGCTGGTGGCCGAGCGGCTGACCAGGCGCGGCGTGCCCACCGACGAGATCGACTGGGATTCGGCCAAGCGCGACGACGGCCTGTGGCGGGTCAAGCTCGGCTACGTCTGGAACGGTCACACGCGCCACGCCGAATGGCTCTTCGACCCGCGCAAGCGGCACGTCTCCCCGCACGACGACGAGGCCATGCGCCTGTCGTCGGCCGACTTCGATCCAGAGCCCGCCGTGGTGGAGGACACCACGGTCACGCCGTTCGCGCCGCGGGTGGCCAAGCTGCAGCCGGTGCCGCCGCTCGCCTCCGACCCGCTGCCCTTCCCCTCGGTCGTGCGCCGCGAGCCGGAGGAGCCGGCCGTCGGCTACACCCCGCCGCCCAGGCCCGCCGACACCGGCGGCTACGGCCGCGGCCCCGACCTGCCCGGGCGTGACCTCGCGGGACGCGACGTGCCCGGGCGTGACGTGCCGTTCGACCGGCCGTCCCCGGGGCGGGAGAGCGCGTCGGACAACTCGGCGTCCCTGCCCGACACCGCCCGCGCCCCCTTCCGGGGCGAGGGCTTCCACCCGGACCCGTCCCGCGCCGAGGGGCACCGCGGGGACCGCGGGGAGGGCCAGCGCGGTGAGACCGCGGGCCGCGAGACCGGCTTCGGCCGCTCCACGGACGCCTCCTCCCGCCGCGGCGGCACGTCACCGTGGCTGCCCGACTTCGGCTCCGGCCGCTCGGGCGAGCGCGACGACTCCATCTACGCGCCCGCCACCCCGCCCTCGCGCCCGCTCACCTCCCACCCGTCGCCCGCCGAACCGCCTGCCGAACCGGCGGCGTCCACTCAGCCACCCGCGACCCCGGACTTCCGCACGCAACCACCCGCGACCTCGGACTTCCGTACACAGCCACCCGCGACCCCGGACTTCCGCACGCAGCCACCCGCAACCTCGGACTTCCGCACGCAACCACCCGCGACCTCGGCACCCGGCACGCAGTCGCCGGTCACCCCGTCGCTGGATGGGCGGCCGTCGGTCACCCCGTCGCCGGGTGCGCGGCCGCCCGCCGCTCCGGAGGCCGGGGTCCAGTCGCCCGCCGTTCCTGAGGCCGACACCCCGTCGCCCGCCGCTCCGGAGTCTCTCGGCCGGCAGGCGGCGGTGTCCGCTCCCGAGGTCTCCCCGACGTCGGCGGCTCCCGAGGTCTCCGCGACGTCGGCGGTGCCTGAGGCCCTGCCGACGTCGGCCGCTCCTGAAGGCCCGGCGACGCGGTCGGCGGAGCAGCCGTCCTCGCCGACGGCCGGTGGTGAGCCCACCGTCCAGCCCGACGCTTCCGTCCCGGCCCAGCCCGCCGCCTCGGCACCTCCGGTCGCGACGCCCGCCGCCGCGACGCCCGTCCAGCCGCAGCCTGTCCAGCCGCAGCCCCCGGCCGCCTCCACGGCGCAGCCGGAGACCTCCGCCACGGCCGATGTGCGGCGGGAAACCGTCGCCACGCCCGACGTGCAGCCGGAGACCGCGGCCGCCACGGAGGCCCAGCCGACGAGCTCGGCCGGGGATGCTCAGCTCTCCACGACGCCGGAGGCCGACGCCACCCCCGTCTCCACCGCGCCCGAGACCGACACCACCGGTTCTCCCGCGCCCGAAGACGCCGCCGCCATCACCTCCGACACCGGCAGTGCCCAGGCCACCACGCCCGAGGCAAGCGACTCCACCGCGTCCTCGTCGGACGCCTCGGCAGCCGGTGCGACGGACGTCCCGGACGCCGCGGCGGAGGCGTCCTCCGTGGCCGCACCCACCGAAACGCCCGCGGTGGCCGCCACCGACTCCGCGCCCGCCACGAGCGAGAAGCCCGCCACGACCGAGGCGACCGCCTCGGACGCGACGACCGCCGCGGAGCCCGCGCCCAAGACGTCCGAGTCCCCTGCGCCCGAATCCACCGGGCCGGAGGAAGCGACGACCGCCACCGCCGAGCCGGAGGACGCGGCAACCACAGCGCAGGCCACCGAACCACGGGCGACCACCGAGAGCGCACCGACCGCCGCACCGGCGACCACGGCAGCCGCCGAGGACGCCTCGGAGCCCACCACGACCGCCGAGGCAGACGCCACGACCCAGCCCGGTACGTCCGGTTCGGAATCGTCGGCCGCCACAGCAGCCCAAGCCGAGACGGCGACGCCGGACGCACCGGCCAACGAGACGTCTGCCACCCAGGACACACCGGCCGCCGAGACCTCAGCCGCCACCTCGCAGGACGTGCCGGCCGACGCGACCGCCCAAGAGTCCTCGGCCGCTCCGGCGGAGGCTACGGAGAAGTCCCCGGACACCGAGCCGGAGCCCGCCGCCCAGGACGCGACCGCTCAGGACGTGGCCGTGCCGGAGGCGTCCGAGGAGGTGGCCGAGGAGGTGGCCGAGGAGGTCGAGGTGGCCGAGAAGAAGGCGCCCGCGCCCAGGCCCAAGCCGGGTCCCGGCGCACCCAAGGGCACCCCTCCGGTCCCGGCCGCGCGTCCCGGCAAGGACGACGCCAAGGGCCCCGGCAAGGAGGACGTCCCGGTGCCCTCTCCGCCGCCCGCTCCGGCCGCGCGTCAGGCGCGCAAGAATGCGCGCGGCCGCCGAGCCTCCGTGCCGACGTGGGACGAGATCATGTTCGGCGCCCGCCGCCAGGACTGACCCGCACCCGACCAGGGACACCATCGGCGACCACAGGCCGCGCCCACCTCGACAGGGGGGCGCGGCCTCGGTCGTTCAGGAACGCATGGCTGGTTGGTCCGGCGGAAACGTTCAGTTCTGTGGCGGGACCGCGTGGGGCTGCGTGAACGGGGCCAGCCACTCCGGCGTCACCTCGGCGGGAAACGCCGCCCCCTGAGCCTCCGAGACGTCCAGCGCGTCGTAACCGCCCTTGCCCGCCCCGACCCCCGCGATCAGCGTCAGCACCCCGGCCCGTCGCTGGAACCAGGTCTGGCGCAGCCGCCAGCCCACCACGGCCCGGCGTTCGATCACGGCCTCGGCGCGGCGCAACGACCCCGACCGGACCGCCAGCCGGGCGCCGTCGTAGCCGTGTCCCAGGGAGGCGTACCGGTCGAGGCCCAGGAACACCCCAGCGCCCGCCAGGAGCAACGCCAGGACCGTCAGGATCCACCAGAGCATCATTCCTGTGGCCCACGCCCCGGCGGCGCTCAGCGTGGCCAGGAGGAGCCACGGGAAGACCGCCCGGAACAGGCGGCGGTTGCGGGCCACGGGCGGATGGGCGCGCAGGGTGGAGCGGAAGGGACCCACGGCGTCGGCGGTGACGCCGACGGCGACCTGGCGCGGCACGTCGGGCAGGAGTTGCCCGCGCGTCTCGGAGTCGCCGAGCCCGGTCACGATCGCCCAGACGCGGACGACCCCGGCCAGGCGTTCGGCCAGACCGTCGACGATCTCGTAACCGCGCACCCGCCGGGACTCCAGCGACACGCTGCGCCGGTTGATCAGCCCGCGTTCGGCCACGAGGTAGCCGTCGCGTCGGGTGAGCCTGAAGTCCCAGTTGAAGACCGCGTACATCACGCCGCCGACGAACGGCATGGCGACGACCAGCAGCAGCGCCACGACGAGCAGCAGGTAGGGGCGCTCCCACAGCCACTCCCCCGCGCTCCAGGCGGCGTCCTGGCCGAACCCCAGGTCGTCGCCCCACTGGAAGGCCAGCCCCACCGCGCCGCCGGCCAGCGCGAACGGCGTGAGCAGGTACGCCCCGGACAGCGGCCCGTACAGGAGCCACCGGCGCGGGACGGCGATGATCGGCCGGTCCACGGGGGCGGGGCCGGGCCCGGGGATGTGCTCGGCCGTCCTGACCTGGACGGCGCGGCGCAGCAGCACCGCCTTGAGGCGTTCGGCCTCGCGCAGTGTGACGCCGTCGAGCGCGGCCTCCTCGTCGTCGCCGCTCGCGCCCGTGTCGACCTTGAGCACGGCGAGCCCGAGAATCCGGTGCATGGGCGGCGTGGACACGTCGACGCCGCGCACCCGTTCCAGCGGGATGGTCCTGATCGAGCGGCTGATGAGCGACCGCTTGGTCTCCAGGCGGTCGCCGACGATCTCGTACGTGAAGGTGGCCCAGCGGATGACCGCGAACACGACGGTGCCGACCACACCGAACGCCGCCCACGCGTAGGACCTGGCCGAGAAGCCGCCCACGAACAGCACGCCGACCAGGGGCAGCAGCAGCGAGGGCAGCATGCGTACCGGATCGATGAGCAGCACCTTGGGGCTCAGCCGCCGGGGCGCGGGGGGCGGTGGCGGCACGGGCGGCATGGGCGGCATGGGCGGTGGCGGCGGAGGAGGAGGCAGAGAGGGCGGTGGTGGTGGCGGCTGGGTCACGTGGCGTCGTCCCTGAGCTCTTCGGCGCGATGGGCGAGCCGCTCGGCGAGCCCGGCCGCCACCTCGAAGTCGAGGCCCTTGATCGTGGACGAGCCCGCGTGGGAGGCGGTGCGGATCTCCAGCGTGGCCAGGCCGAGCAGCCGTTCCATCCACCCCTGGCCCTTGTCGACCGTCTGGATGCGGCTCACCGGCACGAACACCCACTCCCTGGTCAGGAACCCCGACCTGGCGTAGACGACGTCGCCCGACAACTCCCAGCGGTGGACGGCGTACCGGATGAACGGCTCCGCCGCCAGGAACGGCGTCAGCACGACCCCGACCACCAGCGGCAACAGCCATGAACGCGCGGCGAACCAGGACGGGACCCACGACCAGCCGCTGCCGCCCACCCACCCGGCCACCACGGCCGAACCGCCCACGAAGAACACGAACCCGATCGCCGCCTGCAGCAACCACAGGCGGCGGGCCTTGGGCGAGACGCGGTGGGCGGGGTCACGCAGTGGGCCTTTTGACGTCACAAGGACCAGCTTAGGGCGCACGCCCCGAAAGACGATCTGACCCCGACCCCCGAAGATCTTTCCCATCACCCGGGCACGGCGACGCCCCACAATCAGCGCCGACCGGCCCCCGCGTACCGGCAGCCTTTGGAGGCCGCCTCCGGCGGGGGCACGGGGGCTCAGGCTGTTCGGAGGGTCATCGGCAGGCCCCGAGGGGAGCCCGGCCTGGTCGAGGAGCGCGAACGCCTGTCACGACGACGGCACACAGGCCCCCCATGCCCTGCGGGGCGGCAGGTAAAGATCGGACGGGCGGCGCGGCGTGTCGGACGGCCGGCCGGGTGCGGCGGGTGCATGCTCGGTGGCGGCCGGCCGCAGGCTGTCGAGCTGGGCCACGTCGGCGGCGCCACGTTCGTGCCATCCAGGCCCGGCGGCGCGTTACCGCACCACGCGCGAAACGCCCTCACGAAGCGTGGCAGCCGCCGTCCACCCGCAAGCCACACACAGGGGCCGCCCGGCGTCCGCCCCACAAGCCACACAAACGTGGGCAGCCGCCGTCCGCCCCGCGAGGCACAGGAACGTGGGCAGCCGCCGTCCGCGCGTACGAGCACATCTGCCTCGTTCGGCGCATCTGAATTTTGCGTGTTGGGCGCCGTCCGAAACCATGCCCGTTTTGTCCTGTCAGCTCGCGCGCCACGACCGCGCCGCGCGCCCCGGGGAACGGGCAGGCCAGGCAGGTCATCGGATCGTCACCTTCGAACCTCTGCCGACGCCGCCCCTGTGGTCAACTTCACCTCCCAGATCACCGCATTCCGGCCGGTTTCGGCTCCTCTACCGACGACCGACCATCGGGAAACGGTCTGCGCACCGCCGAGAGCCGCGTAGCATCATCCGGCATGGGGCTGTGTAACACGGCATCACGTGTGAGGCGGGCCGCTGTCAGTGTGACAGTGGTGGCTTTCGCGCTCACCCTGTCAGGTTGCGCCGCCCTGGGCATCGGAAGATCCCAGGCCAAGGAGATCGCGGAGATCAACGTCTCGAGCCCCGAGTTGCGCGACGGCATGCCGTTGCCGAGCGAGTTCTCCTGCCGAGGCCGCCAGGGCAGCCCGCCGCTGCGCTGGTCCAGCGAACCCTTGCCGAAGGCGAAGTCGATCGCGATCGTGGTCGATTCCCATACTCCCTCCGAATCGGCCGTTAACTGGGTGCTCTACAACATCCCGGCGACCACGACCGAGCTGGGGCCGGGTGCCGCCGAGAGTCCGCCAGAGGGCTCCGGCCAGGCCAAGGTGACCAGTGGAAAGGCGGGCTACGAACCGCCCTGCAACACTCCGGGCAGCTACCGGTTCACCGTCTACACGCTGAACGACAAGGTCGAGGCGAAGGAGGGCGGCCTCCCCGAGATCTTGAAGGAGATCGCCGACCACACGATCGCCCGGGGCCGGCTGACGGCGGTGAACATCCAGTGACAGGGCGATCACCGCAGGTAGACCGGATGGACCAATTCTTTGCGTAGGGTGTGACAACTCTCATAGTGGTCCGACAGAATCAGATCCAATTGTTAGGCATTGGTGATCAAAGGGGGCAGATCGCGTCGATGGCCGCGCGATCTCACCGATGCCACAGGGAGGCCATGGCTTTGAGGGTGGTGCAATGATCGCGGTCGTCGTGAGCTTGGTCGCTGTCGTGCTCCTCGTGCTCGTCGTCGTGGCACTGGGCATGCGTTCCATGAACCGCCGGGAGAGCTCTCTCCCTCCGGAACGGCTGAAGGAGATGGCCGAGAAGGAGGAGATGACGCACGCCCGGTCCACCGACGAGTTCGCCGCGCACGAACCGCGCATGAACAATTTCAGCCCTGACTTCTCCCCGATCGACGAGGTGAAGCCGAAGCCGGTGCGCACCGGCCAGCGTGGCAGGCGTGGCGTCGACGAGTGGGGCAACCCCACCACCGACCACGAGGACGAGGAGTTCTGGGCGAACATCCGCAGCGACGCCGAGGAGGGCGGTTTCGGCGCCGGCGGCACAGTGGCGGCCAGGAAGGGCGCGTCCCGTCCCGTCGAGCGCGAGCAGCCCGCCGAGCGCCGTGAGCGTCCCGCGAAGCCCAAGCCCGACCCCAACGCCGCGACCGTCCAGGCCCCGCTGCCCCAGCGCCAGCCCGCCGCCGCCGCGGCCAACCTCGCCGACCTGGTGGAGGCCGCCAAGCGGCCCACCCCTTCCGCCTCCGACATGGCCGACCAGCGCACGGTGACGTTCGCGGCGCCCACGCCCGACGTGCTCAGCCTCCTCGGCGGCGGTGCCCAGCCCGTCGTGCCGGCCTCGCGTCCCGAGCCCCTGCCCGCGAGCGGCGCCCACCCGGCCGTCCCGGCAGCGGGCGGCGGCTCGTTCCCCGCCTACCCGGCCGCCGGTGGCGGGTCCTACGCGGGCGTCACCTCCAGCGGGTCCTTCCCGGTCGCGCCGGTCGCGCCGATCCACGGCGCACCGACCAGCGACCCGTTCCCGGCGTACAACAACGCGGCCAACAACGCCGTCGGCAACGGTGCGCCCGGCGCGGCCGACGCTCTTGAGACGACCTGGACGGGCGCGCCCGCCGCAGCCACCTCCGGCTCCTGGCCCGCCGCCTCGCCCGACATCCTCGACGACCCCTCCCCCGCCTCCTACGGCGGCCCGGCGAGCTCCTGGCCCGCCTTCGTGGAGCAGCCCGCCGCCGCCTCGCCGGCCGCCGCGTTCCCCGCCTCGTACGAGGTGCGCTCCGGCTGGGCCGTGGCCGACGACTCCGGCTCACCGATCACTGGTCCCTCTCCGGCCACCGGCACGCCGACCGTCCCCGCCCGCGCGGTCTCCGCCTACGACGACGTCCTGTCGGCTCCGCCGGTGCCGCCCGCGCCGTCCTCGGTGGCGTACGAGACCGGCGACTTCACCGCCGGGCCCGGCCCCGCCTGGCCCGAGCCGCCGTCCGGCACGGCGAACTGGCCGACGTACGGCGGGCAGTCGCAGGGCGCGGCCGCCCCCGGCCAGGGCGACAAAGGCGGCGGCCGTCGCCGGGCCCCCGAGCAGGACTACAACGACTACTACCGGTGATCTCCGGCCCCTTACCGAATGAGTAAAACCCCCGCGACGACCCCCTAAAGCGGGGGTGGCGCACCACTAGGGTTTCCGACATGATCGGCGATACCCTCAGTAGCTGGTTGCGTACGCTACGGCATGATCTACCCGCTTCGCTCGTGGTCTTCCTCGTCGCAGTCCCGTTCTCCCTGGGCATCGCGGCGGCCTCGGGCGCCCCGCCGGCCGCCGGGCTCATCGCCGCCGTCGTGGGCGGGGTCGTGGCCGGCTCGCTGGGCGGATCGGCCGTCCAGGTGAGCGGGCCCGCGGCCGGGTTGTCCGTGGTGGTCGTGGAGCTGGTGCGGATCCACGGCTGGCGGGCCACCTGCATGATCACGCTGCTGGCGGGGGTCGTCCAGCTCGTGCTCGGCGTGGTCAAGGCCGCCAGGGTCGTCCCGGCCGTCTCCCCCGCGGTCGTGCGCGGCCTGCTGGCCGCGGTCGGCGTGATCCTCGCGCTCTCCCAGCTCCACGTGGTCCTCGGCGGGCAGCCCCAGCTCTCGGCCCTGGCCAACCTCGCCGAGCTGCCCGGCCAGATCGCCGGCCTCCACGGGCACAAGATGGCGCTGGGCCTGTTCACGATCGTGGTGCTGGCGTCGTGGACGCGGCTGCCCGCGCCGGTCAGGGTGGTGCCCGCCCCGCTGGTCGCACTGCCGGCCGCGGCGGGCGTCGCCTGGCTGGCCGACTGGGACGTCACCCGCGTCGACCTGGCGGGCAGCTTCTCCGGGTGGGGCTTCCCCGTGCTGCCGTCCGCCGACTGGCACACGATCGTGGGCGCGGTGCTGCTCGTGGCACTGCTGGGCAGCGTCGAGTCGCTGCTGTGCGCGTCCGCCGCCGACGGGACGCACCCCGGCCGCCGCGCCGACCTCGACCAGGAGCTGACCGGCCAGGGCGTGGCCAACATGGTGTCGGGGGCGCTGGGCGGCCTGCCGATCGCCGGCGGCGTCGTGCGTACGGAGGCGAACGTGCGGGCGGGCGGGCGCACCCGGTCGGCGTCGATCCTGCACGGGGTGTGGGTGCTGGGGTTCGCGGTCGGGTTCGGCTGGTCGGTCCGGCTGATCCCGCTGGAGGCGCTGGCGGCGCTGCTGGTGTTCACCGGCGTGCGGATGGTGGGCCTGGCACGCGTCAGGAAGGACCGCGGGCACGGCGAGGTGCCGGTCTACGTCGTGACCGCGATGACCGTGATCGTGCTGGGCCTGGCAGAGGGGGTGCTGGCCGGGGTGGCGCTGGCCGCGCTGCTGGCGCTGCGCCGGCTGACCTGGGTGAGCGTGCGCAAACGTGAGGAGCCGGACGGCCGGCTGCACGTGACGATCAGCGGCTCGCTGACGTTCCTCGGCGTGCCCAGGCTCACGCACGAGCTGCGGTCGATCCCCGCGGGCACGCCGGTCGACCTCGACCTCACCATCGAGTTCATGGACAACGCGGCCTTCGAGGCCGTCCACTCCTGGCGGCTGGACCACGAGCAGGCGGGCGGCACGGTCGACCTCGACGAGCCGCACGACGAGTGGTACACGCTGGCCGCCGGCGGGGCCCGCGCGTACCCCGGCAGGTCGCCGGACCGGCGGTGGGTGCCGTGGGCGAAGCGGCGGACGCGCCCGCAGCGCCGCGCCATCCCCGACGACGGCGGCTCGACCCCGGCGACCCGCGCCGAAGGGTCGCGCGACTTCCACCGCACCACGGCGCCGCTGGCCCGGCCGATCTTCACCGAGCTCGCGCGCAAGCAGCAGCCGACCCACCTGTTCATCACGTGCGCCGACTCCAGGATCGTGCCCAGCCTGATCACGGCGAGCGGCCCCGGCGACCTGTTCACCGTGCGCAACATCGGCAACCTGGTGCCGCGCCGGGGCTCCGAGCCGCACGACGACTCGGTGGTGGCCGCGATCGAGTACGCCACGCAGGTGCTCGGCGTGCGCACGATCACCGTGTGCGGGCATTCGGGATGCGGGGCCATGGCCGGGGTGCTCAGCGCCGGGGTGCAGGCCGGCAGCCTGCCGGGGCTGCGGCGGTGGCTGCGGCACGGGAACCACAGCCTGGCCAGGTTCATCGAGACCGAGGGCGACCGGCTGCACAAGGGGGCCCTCGACGTGTTGTGCCGGGTGAACGTCCAGCAGCAGCTGGAGAACCTGCGCACCTACCGGAAGGTGGACGAGCAGGTCAGGGCGGGCAAGCTGGAGCTGGTGGGCCTGTACTTCGACATCGGGTCGGCGCGGGTGCACCTGGTGCCGCCGCTGCGGTCTTCGCTCTCCGTGAAGTTGTGAGCCCGCGTCCCGCCGGGCGCCGAAGATGGGTTCATGAAGATTTTGCTCATCGGCGGCACGGGGTTCCTGGGGCGCGCCATCGCGGAGGAGGCGTTGGCGCGTGGCCATGAGGTCACGACGTTCAACAGAGGGCAGAGCGGCGGCGACGTGCCGGGCGTCGTGACCGTGCGCGGCGACCGGGAGTCCGTCGCCGACCTGGAGCGGCTGGCCGACGGCGGGTCGTGGGACTTCGTTGTGGACACGTCCGGGTATGTGCCGCGGGTGGTGGGCGAGTCGGTGCGGGCGCTGTCGGGCCGGGCGGCGACGTACGCGTTCATCTCCAGCGTCTCGGCCCTCGACGGGTTCCCCGCCAAGGCCGCGACCGAGGACACCGCCGGATGGCCGTGCGAGCCCGACGCCGGTCCCGACGACGGCGACTACGGCGTGCTGAAGGCCGGGTGCGAGCGGGCGGTCGAGCAGGGCTTCGACGGCAACGCGCTGATCATCCAGCCTGGGCTGATCCTCGGCCCGTACGAGAACGTGGCCCGGCTGCCCTGGTGGCTGACCCGCATCTCGCGGGGCGGCCGGGTGCTGGCGCCCGGCGATCCCGCCGCGCCGATGCAGCTCGTCGACGCCCGCGACGTGGCCATCTTCACCCTCGACCAGGCCGAGCGGGGTGTCACCGGCCGGTTCGCGGTGACCGGCCCGGCGGGCAACACCACCTACGGCGAGTGGCTGGAGCTGTGCAAGCAGGTCACCGGGTCCGACGCGGAGTTCGTCTGGATGGACGCGGAGTTCCTGGTCGCGCAGGGGGCCGGGGCGTTCGTGGAGCTGCCGCTGTGGGGCGGGCCGCCGTCGGAGGAGACCGACAACTTCTGGAGCGTGCCGACGGGCAAGGCCGAGGCCGCGGGGCTGCGGGCGCGTCCGGTCGCGGAGACCGTGCGTGACACGTGGGCGTGGCTGCGGGAGATCCCGGAGGAGCAGCGTTCCTACGGGCGAAGGATGGTCCACGGGATGGCTCCGGAGAAGGAGGCCGCCATCCTCGCCGCCTGGGACACCCGCTCCTCCTGACCCCGCGACGGGCCGTCAGGCGTTCCTGGAGGTGGCTGGGCTTCCGCCCCTCGCCGCCCGGCCGGGCGCCTGACGGGTCGTCGAAACCTCGTGAGCTGGGAAGACGCATACACCGCAGCTCGACGGGCAGGTGACTGCCGGTGTACGTGAACTCACGGGGGAGGGTTCGACGATGACGTACCAGAGCAGGCCCGTCACGGGCTGGGTGGGCTGGGTATGGTTCGCCGGCATGCTTATGATCATGGCCGGCGTGTTCAACATCATCACCGGTCTGTACGGGGTGATCAACAGCGGGCTGTTCGTCCGCACACCATCCCGCCTGCTGTTCTTCAACATCGGCACCTGGGGCTGGATCCACCTGTTGTTCGGGGTCGTCCTGCTCCTGACCGGTATCGCAGTGACCGTGGGGCAGACCTGGGCCCGCGTCGTGGCGGTGGTTCTCGTCATGATCAACGCGATGACGCAGCTCACCTGGATCGCGGTCAACCCGTGGTGGTCGCTCGCGGTCATCGCGGTGGACGTACTGGTGCTGTACGCCCTGATCGTGCACGGCCGCGAGGCTCAGGAACTGGGAGGTGAGAGACGAGCCGGCCTGTAGGCCGGGTTCTGTCCTTCGCGAACGAAGGGGCGACCATCCATCTAGGGCCGCCGTTGCCGGCGGCCTCAAGCGGTCTACCCGCGCGGCTCGGGCGAGCAGCCCTCGAACGTCGCGCGCGGAACGCTCCGGAGAGCGTCCCTTCTTGACCTTGCTCCGGGTGGGGTTTACCTAGCCGCCCACGTCACCGTGGGCGCTGGTGGTCTCTTACACCACCCTTTCACCCTTACCTCCCACCGAGGCGGGAGGCGGTCTACTTTCTGTGGCACTGTCCCGCGGGTCACCCCGGGTCGGCGTTACCGACCACCCTGCCCTGTGGAGCCCGGACCTTCCTCGGCGGGCCCGAAGGCCCGACGCGGCCGCCCGGCCGACTCGTCTTCAGGGAGGTTATCAAACCTCAAGCCGTTCCCAACCGAGTCGCAAGATCGATTGGGTGGAATGGGCATGTCACCGCCTGAGGGGGGCGGAGGCAGCAGCGGCCGCGCCGGGATGTTCTGGCGGCTCCCGGCGCGGCCGCGCTCAATTCGACTGGGACGTGATGCCGAGATCGGTCGTGCTCAGCGGAGGTGGGATGTGTCGTTGAACGACTTCACCACGGCGGGGCCGTCGGCGTAGTACTCGATCAGCGACAGGCAGGCCAGGTCGAGGTGCATCCGGTAGAGCGCGCCCAGAGGCGCCGTGAGGGCGTCACGCAGCAACATCTTGATCGGCGTCACGTGGGAGACGACGAGCACGGTCTTGCCCTCGTAGCGCTCCAGCAGCCGCTCCCCCGCCGCCTGGACGCGGCGGGCCGCCGTGGCGAAGCTCTCGCCCCCGGGCGGCGCGGCGTCGGGACCGGCCAGCCAGGCGGCCAGCTCGGCGGGCCACTCACGCTGCACCTCGGTGAACGTGTGCCCCTCCCAGGCGCCGAAATCGGCTTCCCTGAGGTCTTCGTCGATCTCGACGTCGAGCCCGGTGCGCCGGGCCACGGCCTCGGCCGTCTGCCTGGCCCGCTTGAGCGGCGAGGAGACGATCACGTCCGGCCGGTACGGCTCCCGCGACAACCGCTCGGCCGCCGCCGCCGCCTGGGCCAGCCCGTTGGCGGTGAGCTCGGCGTCGCCGAGGCCGGAGAACCTGCGTTCGATCGACAGCGGCGTCTCGCCGTGCCTGAGCAGCAGCAACGAGGTGGCCACGCGGGTGGGCGGGGCCCAGCCGGTGCCCTTGGAGCGCTGCTGGGCGGCGGCCACGGAGGCCGTGGGGGCCGACAGCTCGGCGATGGCGCCCGCGTCGAGGAGGTCGGTCTGCTCGACGACCGGCGACGGTGTGCGGGCCGCGGGCACGCCGGCAGCCGGGACGGCCGCGGCCCCCCGCGCGCCGGTGTCGTGGGTGCCGCCCGCCTTCCAGGTCAGGCCCTTGGCGGCGGCGTCCATGGCCTCGTTGGCCAGCCGGTCGGCGTGCTTGTTGTGCTCGCGCGGGATCCAGGTCCACTCGACCACCCGCAGCCGCCTGGCCAGCGCGCCGGCCTCAAGGGCGAGCGGACGCAGCCCCTCGTTCTTGATCTTCCAGCGCCCGGCCATCTGCTCGATGACCAGCTTGGAGTCCATCCGCACGGCCACCTCGGCGCCCTCGCCGCCCACGCCCAGCACGGCGGTCAGCCCGGCGATCAGCCCCCGGTACTCGGCCACGTTGTTGGTCGCGACGCCGATCGCCTCGGCGGCCTCGGCCAGCACCTGGCCGTCGGCGGCGTCCCGGACGACCGCGCCGTAGCCGGCCGGGCCCGGGTTGCCGCGCGAGCCTCCGTCGGCCTCGATGACGTAGGACGTCACAGGCCGGACTCCGGGGTGCGGACCAGGATCCGCCGGCACTCCTCGCAGCGCAGCACCTCGTCGTGGGGGGCGGCCTTGATGGAGTTCATCTCGGCGATGGACAGGGCCACCTTGCAGCCCTGGCAGCGCCCGCCGTGCAGCATGGCGGCGCCCACGACGTACTGCTCCTTGAGCTTGTCGTAGAGCTTCAGCAGGTCGGCGGGGATCTCGCCGGCGACGGCGGCGCGGCGGCCCCGGACCTCGCCCGCCTCCTTGTCGATCTCGGTCAGCGCGGCGTCACGGCGGTCTTCGGCGGCGGCGCGGGTGGCGGCCAGCTCGTCGCGCTGGGTGACCAGGTCGGTGACCTTGCTGTCGGCCGCCTCCCTGCGCTCCATGATCTCCAGCACGACCTCCTCCAGGTCGCCCTGGCGCTTCTGCAGCGAGGCGATCTCGGACTGCAGGCTCGCCAGGTCGCGGGGGGAGGTCACGGCGCCGGAGTCGAGGCGCTTCTGGTCGCGGTCGGCGCGGGTGCGCACGGCGTCGACGTCGTTCTCCGCCTTGGTCTGCTCGCGCGCGAGGTCGCCGGCCTCGGTCTCGGCCTCGATGACCTGGGTGACGAGCCGGGCCAGGCGCTTGGACTGCTCGTCGATCTCGGCCAGCTCGGGCAGGGTGCGCCGGCGGTGCGCCAGCCGGTCGATCACGGAGTCGAGCTCTGCCAGGTCGAGCAGTCGCTTCTGGGCCTCAGGGGCTGCTTTCATGATCAATATCCTCTTGTCCAAGCATCGGTGACCGTGGCGGAGACGCGCGTTTCAACGGTAACGCCACCGGAGCGCAGGATGGACGCCGCGCTGTCGAGCCAGGGCCACTCGGTGGCCCAGTGGGCGGCGTCGATCAGGGCGGGGCCCCCGGACTCGACGAACTCACCGGCCGGATGGTGCCGCAGGTCGGCCGTGAGGAACACGTCGACGTCCGCGGCCCTGGCCGCGCCGAGCAGCGAGTCGCCCGCGCCGCCGCTGACCGCCACGCGCGAGACCGGACGGGCCAGGTCGCCCGCCACCCGCAGGCCGCCGGCGGTGCGCGGCAGCCCCTTGGCGGCCTGCGCGGCGAACTCCCCCAGCGTCGTGGGCTCGGGCAGCTCGCCGATGCGGCCCAGACCGCGCCAGGGGTCGTCGGGGAAGGGCTGGAGCGGTACGAGGTCGCCGGTCAGGCCCACGGCCCTGGCCAGGGCGTCGGAGACGCCGGGATTGGCGGTGTCGGCGTTGGTGTGGGCGGTGTAGAGGGCGATCTCGTGCTTGATCAGGCGGTGGATCAGGCGGCCCTTGGGCGTGGTGGCGGCCACGCTGGTGGTGCCGCGCAGGTAGAGCGGGTGGTGGGTGACGATCAGGTCGGCGCCCCAGTCGAGGGCCTCCTCGCCCACGACCGCGACCGGATCGACGGCGAACAGCACCTTGTGCACCCGGCGGGCGGGGTCGCCGCAGACCAGCCCCACCGCGTCCCACGACTCGGCCCGGGCGGGCGGGTAGGCCGCCTCGAGCACCTCGATCACCTCAGTCAGCGTCACAGCAGCCACCTGCGCAGACTACCGGCCCGCGGAAGGGTCGCGCGGGGCGTGGCGGAGGGTGTCGTCAGAACGCGGTTCGGCGTACTGTAAGTGGATCCTGACTTCGCGGAGGACGGCATGGCACCCAGCGTCGCGATCATCGGAGCGGGCTTCGGCGGCCTGTGCATGGCGATCCGGCTGCGGCGTGCCGGGATCGGGCCCTTCACGGTCTTCGAGAAGGCCGCCGACCTCGGCGGCACATGGCGGGACAACAGCTACCCGGGCGCGGGCTGCGACATCCCCTCGCACCTGTACTCGTACTCGTTCGAGAAGTACGGAAGCTGGACCCGCCGCTACCCGGCCCAACCCGAAATCTTGGGCTATCTAGAGCATTGCGCCGATAAATACGACGTCAGGCGGAAAATTCGCTTCGGTGCGGAAGTACGGCGAGCGGTCTTCGACGGCCGCCGCTGGCAGATCACCAGCATCCACGACGGCGGCGAGCGCACCGAGGCGTTCGACGTGGTCGTCATGAGCGTGGGCCAGCTCAACCGCCCCCACCTGCCCGAGATCCCCGGCATGTCCGACTTCGAGGGCGTCTCCTTCCACTCGGCCCGCTGGAACCACGACCACGACCTCACCGGCCGCCGCGTCGCCGTGATCGGCAGCGGCTCGTCGGCGGCCCAGCTCATCCCGACCGTCGCCGAGCGGGCCGCGCACCTCGACGTCTTCCAGCGCACGCCCAACTGGGTGATCCCCAAACCCGACGCCACCTTCGGCCCGCTCGCCCGGCTGGCCTTCCACTACGTCCCGGGCCTCCAGCGGGCCTATCGCGAGTGGATCTACCGGTACGCCGAGGCCACGCTCTACCCGGCCCTGGCCGAGGGCTGGAGCGCCGGCCTGCTGAGGAAGCGCGCCCTGGCCCACCTGCGGGCCCAGATCCCCGACCCCGTCCTGCGGGCGAAGCTGACGCCCGGCTACCCGCCCGGCTGCAAGCGCGTCGTCATCGACAGCGCCTTCTACCCGGCGCTGACCAGGCCGGACGTCGACGTCGTCACCGATCCGATCGTCCGGATCGGGCCGAAGGGCGTGGAGACCGCCGAGGGGCTGCGCGAGGCCGACACGATCGTGTACGCCACCGGCTTCCTGAGCACCGAGTTCCTGGCCCCGATGGAGGTCACCGGGCTCGGCGGGCGGTCGCTGGCCGAGCAGTGGCGCGACGGCGCGCACGCCTACCTCGGCATCTCGGTGCCCGGCTTCCCCAGCATGTTCCTGCTCTACGGCCCGAACACGAACCTCGGGCACAACTCGATCATCTACATGATCGAGTGCCAGGTGCGGCACGTCATGGCGTGCCTGCCGCGGGTGGCCGAGCAGGGGCCGATCGAGGTGCGTCCCGAGGCGATGGCCGCCTGGACCCGGCAGCTCGACGCGGAGATGGCCCGCATGGTGTGGGGCGGGGGGTGCCGGAGCTGGTACAAGACGGCCGAGGGACGGGTCACCAACAACTGGCCCGGCCCGACGACGCTCTACCGGCGGCTCACCGCCCGGCCGCCGCGCGGGGCGTACCGGACGGTCGAGGAGATCCCGTCTTCGGTGCGGTGAACAAGATATGGGCAAAAAATCGGACTTGAGGTGCGTTGGAGCAGGTCGGGGGCGCGCGGTAACGTCCTTCGCATGACGCTTCCCCTGCACCGGCGTGCCGTCGTGGCCGACACCCACAATGATCTGCTCATGGCGGTCGCCGCCCGGCCGCCCCAGCAGTGGGCCTCCTTCTTCCGCGAGCGGTGGCTGCCGCAGCTCGTCGAGGGCGGGGTCGACCTGCAGATCCTGCCGGTCTTCATCGACGACCAGTACCGGCCCGAGGGCGCGCTGCGGCAGACGCTGCGCATGATCGAGTGCGCCCACGTGATCGCGGAGGGCAACCCCGACACCGTACGGCTCTGCCTCGACGCCTCGGCGATCGACGCGGCGCTGGCGGAGGGCAAGATCGCCCTGGTGCTCGCGCTGGAGAGCATGCCGGGGCTCGACGAGAGCGTCGAGCTGATCTCGACCGTCCACCGGCTGGGCGTGCGGGTGGCCTCGATCGCCCACTTCGGGCGTACGCCGCTGGCCGACGGCAGCGCCGAGGACGCCACCGGCAGCGGCCTGACCAGCCGCGGCGTGGCCGCCCTGCAGGAGATGGAGCGCCTGGGCATGGTGTTCGACGTCTCCCATCTCGGCGCGTCGGGCGTGGCCCACGTGCTGGAGCTGGCGACCAAGCCGGTGATGGCCACCCACTCCGCGGCCCGCGCGCTGCGCGACCACCACCGCAACCTCACCGACGACCAGCTCCGCGCGGTCGCCGCCACGGGCGGCGTGGTCTGCGTGAACTTCTTCGCCCCCTTCCTGGCCGAGCGCACGGAGGACATGACGCTCGACCGCCTGCTCGACCACATCGAGCACGTCGCGCGGGTGGCCGGGATCGACCACGTCGGCCTCGGCCCCGACTTCATCCGCGAGGTCATGGACGACCTGACGCCCCCGTGCTGCGAGGACCTGGAGCCCGACGACCTCGACCCCAAGGCGTCGATCCCCGGCCTGGAGGGACCCACCGGGCTGCCCATGGTGACCGAGGGGCTGCTCGCCCGCGGCCTGCCGGAGAAGGACGTCGCCAAGATCATCGGGGGGAACGTCCACCGGTTCCTCGGAGAGCGGCTGGCATGATCGAGGATCTGGAGGAGCTGGTCCTGTGCGAGTCGTTCTCGCGTGATCTGGAGGCCGTGGCCCGCAGCGCCGAGGTCGTGGCCGCGATGGGGACCCGCTACCTGGGGGCCCGGCCGGAGTTCCTGGTGATCGACGGCGTCACCCATCTGCGCTGGTCGTTCGGCACGCCCAGGGTGCTGCTGCTCGGCCACCACGACACCGTCTGGCCGATCGGCACGCTGGCGACCCACCCCTGGTCGGTCGTCGACGGGGTGGCGCGCGGGCCGGGTGTGTTCGACATGAAGGCCGGGCTGGTGCAGACCTTCCACGCGCTCGCCGGGCTCGGCTCGCTCGACGGCGTCACGCTGCTGGTCACCGGCGACGAGGAGCTCGGCTCGATCACGTCCGCGCCGCTGATCACGGACACCGCGCGTGGGCTGGCCGCCGCGTTCGTCATGGAGGCCAGCGCGGACGGCGGCGCGCTGAAGACGTCCCGCAAGGGCACGTCGATGTACACGCTGCGGGTGCACGGCAAGGCGGCCCACGCCGGGCTGGAGCCGGAGAAGGGCGCGAACGCGGGCGTCGAGCTGGCGCACCAGATCCTGGCCATCGCCGCCCTCGGAGCCGGTGACACGACGGTCACCCCGACCGTGCTGCGCGGCGGGACCACGCTCAACACCGTCCCGGCCGAGGCGACGGTGGGGGTCGACGTGCGGGCGAGCACGGTGGCCGAGCAGCTGCGGGTGGACGCCGCGATGCGGGCGCTGGCCCCCGTGGTGCCCGGCACGCGGCTGGAGGTCGAAGGGGGCCCCAACCGGCCGCCGCTCGAAGCCGCGATGTCGGCCTCGCTCTACGCCCTGGCCCAGGACCTGGCCGGGCGGCTGGACATGGGCCCGCTGACCGACGCGGCGGTCGGCGGCGCCTCCGACGGGAACTTCACCGCGGGGGCCGGCTGCCCGACGCTCGACGGGCTGGGCGCGGTGGGCGGCGGCGCGCACGCCGACCACGAGCACGTGGTGGTGGCCGAGATGCCACGCCGCGCGGCCCTCCTCCGCGCCCTGATCGAGGCCGCGCGCTGATCGAGGCCGCGCGCTGAGACGACCGGGCCCGGCGGCGCGGCCCTGAGCGGGACGACCGGGCCCGGCGGCGCGGCCCTGAGCGGGACGGCCGGGCCCGGCGGCGGGAGCGGGTGTGATCAGCGGGGACAGCATTCTGTCACTCCTTCACCAGTGGTATCGATATGGTGACTACCTGTAGTCATTTGACGTGCGCCGCCACTCTCGGGGCGCACGTTGACCAGGGAGGTTCCCATGACATCCGTGCTGACCGCCGCTCGCAGGACGGCCGCCCTAGCCCTGTGCGCGTCCGCCGCGCTCATCGTCCCGTTCGGGGCGAGCCCGGCCGGTGCCGCCGCCGCCGACGAGCCGGGCGTGCTGCTGTTCATCACCGTCACGCCGAGCAACGGCGGCGGCGCGTACTCGATGCGGCTCACCTGCGACCCCGACGGCGGCACCCACCCGCGCCCCCGCACGGCCTGCGCGGAGTTGCACGAGGTCGACGGCGTGATCAAGGACCTCAACGTCGATCCGGGCGCGTGCCCGCGCAACTACGCCCCCGTCTCCGTGCACGTCAGCGGCCACTGGTACGGCCGCACGACGTCCTACGACCGGAAGTTCGAGAACGACTGCGTCATGGAGCGCACGCTCGGGCCGCTGGTGAAGTGATCTCCGGCAGCCCCTGAGATGCCCGTCCGCGGACCGCGGGCGGGCATCTCGCCGTCCGGCGGGCATAGTGGGGGGCATGACGAGCCGGGAGGAGGCCGCCGAGGCGGCGGCCAAGAGTGGTGTGACGATCCGCGAGTTGCACGAGATCGGCGAGTTCGCGCAGGTCTTCGGGCTCTTCGACGAGATCTGGCGGCCCGATCCGGGCAACGCGCCGGTCAGCGTCGAGCTGATGGTCGGGTTCGCGCACACCGGCAACTACGTGGCCGGCGCGTACGAGAACGACGTGCTGGTGGGCGCGTCGGTGGGCTTCCGGGCGGCTGAGGGCGCGCTGCACTCCCACGTGACGGGCGCCTCGATCGGCCGGGGCATCGGCTACGCGCTCAAGCTGCACCAGCGGGCGTGGTGCCTGGACCGGGGCCTCGATCGCGTCACCTGGACCTTCGATCCGCTCGTCCGCCGCAACGCCCGGTTCAACCTGGTCAAGCTGGGCGCCCGCCCGCAGGAGTACCTGCGCGACTTCTACGGCGTCATGGCCGACGCGATCAACGAGGGCGACTCCTCCGACCGCCTGCTGGCGGTGTGGCCGCTGGACGAGCGCCCGCTCGGGCCACGGGTGGAACCGGCCGAAGGCCGCGCCCGGGTGCTGGCGGAGGACGGCTCCGGCCCGGTCGTGCGACCGGCGGACGCGGACGTCGTGCTGGTGGGCACGCCGAGCGACATCGAACGGCTGCGCGTGCACGACCCGGCGGCGGCCAGGGCCTGGCGCGCGGCGATGCGCGAGACGCTGGGCGGCCTGATGGAGTCCGGCGGGCGGGTGGACGGGCTCACCGACCACGGGGACTACGTGGTGACCCTGACCGGATAGTTCACCGGCGTAAGCGATCTGCGTAAGGTGACGGTACGGGAAGCCGAACAAGGAGATCCGCATGACGGACTTCACCCCCACCGTCCCCGCGCGAGTCCTGCCGTCCGTCGCCGTCCGCGACCTGCCCGACCCTCCCCGCTCGACCTGGCGCGTCATCGGCCCGGGGCTGGTCGGGGCGGGGGTGGGGCTGGCCTCGGGCGAGTTCATCCTCTGGCCCTACATCGCCTCCCAGGTGGGGCTGGTGTTCGTCTGGGGCGCCGCGGTCGGCATCGTCACCCAGTGGTTCCTGAACATGGAGATCGAGCGGTACACGCTGGCCACCGGCGAGACCGCGCTGACCGGGTTCAGCCGGATGTGGCGGCACTGGGGGCTGGTCTTCGTCGTGATGACGCTGGCCTCGAACCTGTGGCCGGGGTGGGTGACCACGTCCGCGACGATGGTGACGTACCTGACCGGGGCCGGGGCGGGCGGGGTGCGCTGGATCGCGATCGGCATGCTCGTCGTGATCGCGCTGGGCCTGACGCTGGCGCCGGTGATCTACACGCTGCTCGAACGGGTGATCTTCGTGAAGATCGCCCTGGTGGCCACGCTGGCCGTGGTCGCGATCCTGTTCGCGATCAACGCCGACAGCTGGGTCGAGCTGGGCAAGGGGCTCACCGTCGGCGCCCGCTTCCCGGCCGGGGAGCTCGGGATCGCCGTGCTCATGGGCGCCGTCGCCTACGCCGGCGCGGGCGGCGGCCAGAACCTGTGCCAGAGCAACTGGATCCGCGACAAGGGCTTCGGCATGGGTTCGTACGTCCCGCGCCTGGTCAGCCCGGTCACCGGCGAGGAGGAGGCGGCCGCCTCGACCGGCTTCCAGTTCCCGCCCACGCAGGACAACCTGGCCCGCTGGCGCCGGTGGTGGCGCTTCGCCAACGCCGAGCAGGGCGCCACGTTCGCGCTGGTGTCGTTCCTGACGATCGGGCTGATGTCGATGCTGGCCTACTCGACCGTCTTCGGCCGGCCGGAGGTGGCGGGCAAGGACAACATCGGCTTCCTGAAGGTCGAGGGCGAGGCGCTGCAGGGCGTGGTCGGCCCGTGGTTCGGGATCCTGTTCTGGGTGATCGGCGCGCTGGCCCTGTTCGCCTCGGCCATGGGCATCGTCGACTACACCTCGCGGCTGGCCTCGGACACGATCAAGACGGTCTACCTGCGCGACCGGCCCGTCTCGGTGAACCGGGTGTACTTCGTCACCGTCTGGGCGATGACGCTGGTCGGGATCGCGATCCTGCTGCTCGGGCTCGACCAGCCGCTGATCCTGCTGGTGTTCTCGGCGTGCTTCGCGGCGGTGATGATGTTCGTGTACTCGATCCTGCTGATCGTGCTGAACCGGCGGGCGCTGCCGGAGGCGATCAAGGTTCGGTCGTACCGGCTGGCGGCGCTGGTCTGGTCGGTGGCCTTCTTCGGGACGCTGACCGTCCTGGTGGTCGTCCAGCAGGTGCGGAAGCTGATCGGCTGATCGCCGTCCGGCGGGGCGGTCAGCGGACGGTAGGAGCCCGGTCAGCGGGCGGCGGCAACATCGGCGGCATGACCAACATGACCTGCGTGGCGGGCGGCAATGACGACTTCCAGCTCGTCACGCACCTCACCGTCACCGGCAGCCAGTTCGAGATCGGCCGGGTGCTCACCGAGGAGGCCCGCCGGCTCGGCTGGTCGCCCAGCACCGCCGACCCGGCGGTGATCAGAGCAAGGATGTCCTGGTTCGAACGGAACTGGCCGCAGCATCACGCCCGCATGGACGGCGCCGCGGCGGCGCTCGGCCTCGACCCCGACCAGGACGAGCTGGCCCTCGACGGCTGGAACTACGTGCCCGCGGACGCCGCCTGCTCGGCCCTGTGGTGCCCGCCGTCCGCCTCCTCCGACGGACACGGCAGGGTGGGCCGCAACTACGACTTCTTCCTGCACACCACCAGCCAGGTCGCGGGCGAGCCGCCCCGCCCCGGGGAACTGCCCATGGCCGCCCGCCCGTACGTGATCAGCACCGTGCCCGACGACGGACTCGCCTCGACCGTCATCACCATGAACGGCCTCGACGGCTGCATCGACGGGATCAACGAGGCCGGCCTGGCCGTCATGCTGCTGATCGCCGACGCCGAGACCGCCACCCCGCCGCGGCTGGACGTCCCGCAGGTCGGGCTCGGCAGCCTGCAACTGCCCCGGTTCCTCATGGACACCTGCGAGACCGCGGCCCAGGCCAAGCAGGCGCTGTTGGGGGCCAAGCAGTACGACCTCGGCCTGCCCCTGCACTACCTGGTCGCCGACGCCCACGGCCAGGCGTTCGTCTGGGAACGCGGCCCGGACGGCACCGAGCACGCCGTCGAGTTCGGCGACGGCCCGCTGTGCGTCACCAACCACCTGCTGCACCGCCATCCCGACCCGATGGCCCTGCCCGCCGACACCCCGTCGAGCCTGGGCACCTACGGCCGGCTGCGCACCCTGTACGAGCGCAGCAAGGGCGCCACGATGTCCGCCGACGACCTGCGGGACAGCCTGCGCGCGGTCCGGCCGGCGGAGGATCCCGCCGAGCCGTTCCGCACGTTGTGGACCACGCTCTTCGACACCGCCGACCGCACCCTCGCCACCCGCTTCTACCTCGGCGACGACCGCGGCTACAGCGAGGAGCTGGTGTTCCCCGCCTCGGCCAGGTAACCCTCGCGCACCTTCGAGCGCGACAACTTCCCCGTGGGGGTGCGCGGGAGCCGGTCGCGGTACTCCACGACCTTCGGGTGCTTGAACCGGGCGAGCCGGGGCCCGCAGTGTTCGAGCAGCTCGGCGGTGAGCGCGGGGCCCGGCTCGACGCCCTCGGCGGGCTGCACGAGCGCGACCACGTTGTGGCCCCACTCCTCGTCGGGGACGCCGATGACCGCGACGTCGGCCACCGCGGGATGCTCCAGCAGCGCGGCCTCGATCTCGGCGGGGTAGATGTTCACCCCGCCGGAGACGATCAGGTCGGTGCGCCGGTCGCACAGGAACAGGAACCCGTCGTCGTCGAGGTAGCCGATGTCGCCGGGGGCGTACCACTCGCCCAGCATGCTGGCGGCGGTCTTGGCCGGGTCCTTGCGGTACTCGAAGGAGCTCATCGACGACTTGACGTAGATCATGCCGGGCTCGCCCGGCGGCAGCTCCTCGCCGTTCTCGTCGAGGATCCTGGCCTCGAACGTCGGCGCCGGACGGCCCACCGTGCCGGGCCTGGCCAGCCAGTCGTGCGGCTTGACGGAGAAGGCGATCGTGGACTCGGTCGAGCCGTAGTACTCGTACAGCACCGGGCCCCACCAGTCCATGATCGCCTGCTTGTCGGCGACCGGGCAGGCCGCGGCCGTGTGGATGACCTGGCGCAGGCTCGACACGTCGTACTTGGCCCGGACGTCCTCGGGGAGCTGCAGCATGCGGTGGAACATGGTCGGCACCATCATGGCGTTGGAGACGTGGTGGCGCTGGATCAGCTCCAGGATGTCGATCGGGTCGAACCTGGGCGTGATCACCACCGTGTGCCCGAGGTGCAGCGCGAACTGGGTGTGCGCGCAGGGCGCCGAGTGGTACATCGGCGAGGTCACCAGGTGCACGGCGTCGCCCGGCACGAGGTCGACGACCTCGCCGAGGAACCACGTGTACAGCGGCACGATGGCCTCCGGCTCGGCGTCGGGCAGCGCGCGCTGCACGCCCTTGGGGAAGCCGGTGGTGCCGGAGGTGTACCACATGACCGCCCCGGCCGTACGTTCGGCGGGGGCGTCCGCGGGCTGCCCCTCGGCCAGCCCCGCCGTGCCGGTCTCCGCGCCCGGCACGGCGTGCGCGGCGTCGGTGACCACGATCTTGGCGTCGCAGTCGGCCAGGATGTAGGACACCTCGGACTCGGTGAGGTGCCAGTTGACCGGCACGTAGTAGAGCCCGATCTGGCCGGTCGCCATGAGCATGACGACGGCGTCGATGCCATTGGTCAGCACGCCGGCGACCACGTCGCCCTTGCCCAGCCCGCGGGCCCGCAGGCCGTGGGAGACCTGGTTGACCCGGGCGAGCAGCTCGCCGTACGTGGTCCGCGTGCCGTCGGTGTCGATCACGGCCAGGCGGCCGGGGTCGGCGGCGGCGATGGCGTAGAAGCCGGGCAGGCCGCTGATGTCCATCTACAGCTCCAGGAGTTCCGCGAGACGGGCCCGGTGGATGCGGGGCGGGCCGAGCAGCACCTCGTCGGTCTTGGCCCGCTTGTAGAACAGGTGCGCGTCGTGCTCCCAGGTGAAACCTATGCCGCCGTGCAGGAGCAGGTGGTCGCGGGCGACCTCGAAGCATGCGCGGCCCACGTACGCCTGGGCCAGGGCGGCGGCGCCGGGCAGCTCGGCGGGGGACTCGTCGGCGGCCCAGGCGGCGTACCTGACGATCGACTCGGCCTGTTCGAGCTTGCCGTGCATGTCGGCGAGCTTGTGCTTGACGCCCTGGTAGGAGCCGATGTATCGGCCGAAGGCGACGCGGATCTTGGCGTAGGCGACGATGGCGTCCAGCGAGGCGCGCAGCACGCCCAGTTGCTCGGCGGCGAGCGCGACGCACAGCCGGTCGCCGATGCCGCTGCCGGCGGGCGGGCGGCCGAGCACGCGGGCGGGGGCGTGCTCCAGGGTCACCCGCGCCTGGCCGCGCGTGAGGTCGAGCGTCTCCAGCGGGGTCCGCGTGACGCCGGGGCCGGCCAGGTCGACGGCCACCAGCACCACGCCGCCGTCGCCGGGCGCGGGCGCGGGCGCGAGCAGCATGTCCGCCTCCATGCCGGACAGGACCCGGGGCAGGGCGCCGGTGACGGCCGTGCCGTCGAAGGCGAGGTCGTGTTCGGGCTGGACGAGCGTGGCGGCGACGCGGCCCTCCGCGATGCCGCCCAGCAGTTCCTTGTCGGGCACCTGGGTGAGCGCGAGCGCGGCGAACTGGGTGGCGAGGAAGGGGCCGGGCAGCAGCGCGGCGCCGGTCTCCTCCAGGGCCACCGCGAGGTCGGCGAGCCCGGCCCCGGCGCCGCCGTGCTCCTCGGGGACGACCAGGCCGGACAGGCCGAGCTCGCCGTTGAGCCGGGCGTACACCTGGGGGTCGTAGCCCTCGCGGGCCTTGCGCAGCGGCGAGGCGGCGCGCAGGAAGTCGCGCACGGCCTCGCGGAGCTGCTGCTGTTCCTGGCTGAGTACGAGCTTCACCCCTGCGTCCCCACCTTCAGGTCCTTGAACGGCACGGTCTTGTCCACCCTCGGCTCCGGCGGCAGGCCGAGGACGCGGTCGCCGACGATGTTGCGCATGATCTCGTTGGTGCCGCCGCCCAGCGCCATGCCGGGGGCCAGCGAGATCGACCGGGACAGCGGGTGGTCGCCGACCACCGACTCGGGGCCGGCCAGCTGGGTGGCGAGGTCGGCCTGGAACAGGGTCAGCTCGGCCAGCAGCAGCTTGGCGGCGCTGCCGCGGGCGCCGGGGAAGATGCCCGCCCTGGTCTCCTGGGCGAGCCGCTGGTTGTACAGGGCCAGGGCGCGGCTGCGGATGTGCAGCTCGACGAGCTGGTCGCGGACCAGCGGGTCGCTGGTGTCGAGCGTCTCGCGCAGCGCCTCGAAGGTGGCCGGGTTGTCCTTCTGCCCGCCCATGCCGACGCCCGCGGAGATCGACAGCCGCTCGTGCAGCAGGGTGGTGACGGCCACGCTCCAGCCGTCGTCGACCTCGCCGATCCGGTGCTCGTCGGGGATCGTCACGTTGTCGAAGAAGATCTCGTTGAAGTTGGCCCGGCCGGACATGTCCTTGAGCGGCCTGACCGTCACGCCGGGGTGGTGCATGTCCACCACGAACATGGTCAGGCCGCGGTGCTTGGGCACCTCGACGTCGGTGCGGGCCAGCAGCAGCCCCCAGTCGGCGTGGTGGGCGACCGAGGTCCAGACCTTCTGGCCGTTGACCACCCAGGTGTCGCCGTCGCGTACGGCGCGGGTCTGGAGGCTGGCCACGTCGCTGCCGGCGCCCGGCTCGGAGAACAGCTGGCACCAGACCTCCTCGCCGCGCAGCAGCGGCCGGACGAAACGCTCGCGCTGCGCGTCGGTGCCCCGGTCCACCAGCGTCGGCCCGGTCATGCCGAGACCGATGGAGAAGACGTACGTCGGGAGGGTGTGGTCACGCGCCTCGGCGGCGAAGGCGCGCTCCTCGGCCTGCGTCAGCCCCTGGCCGCCCCACTGCCGCGGCCAGGTGATGCCGGAGTAGCCGGCGTCGTAGAGCCTGGCCATGAACTCCTTGGCGCGGGCGAGTGCGTCGGCCCCCGACTGATCGTCGGCCGGGACGTTGTCGCGCAGCCACTCCGCGGCGGCACGCCGATACTCTGCAAGGTCCACATCGACTCCTTGGCATCAGTGTTCACTTACTCTAGTCAGGTCGCGGCGGCACGCATAGAGCAATGCTCTGGAGGGCCTTTCGGCTGCATTTGTCGTCGAAACTCCGCTAATTAGGACCGATCCCGCCTCCTGTGATCATCTGGTCATCGGAGGGTGCGTGCTCATGTTCAGACGCTGGTCCGTGCAACGGCGGCTGACGCTGGCCGCCCTGCTGTGCGCGCTGGCGGGTTACGGCGTCACCGCGCTCCTCGTCACGCCGATCGTGCACACGATGGCCACCGGCTTCCTCACCGACCAGACCGCCGGCGCCGCGCGCCGCATCGCCTTCGTCGTCGAGCGGGACGCCCCCGGCCGCCTGCGGCCCGTGGCCGTCACCGAGGGCACCGACCTCATCCAGGTCGTCGACACGGACGGCCGGATCCGGCAGGCCAGCCCCCGCCTGACCGGGCAGCCGCCGCTCAGCACCAGCACCGCCACCGGCACCGACGCCCGCCTCGACACCACGGCCTGCACGAACCGGGTGCACGGCGTCCACTGCCTGATCACCGTCGGCTTCCGGGCGCACGTCGGCGGCCGCCCCTGGATGATCTACGCCTACACCCCCGAGCTCCCCTGGTACATCAGCCCCTGGTACCCGCCGGCCACCGGGCTCGGCGTGCTGCTGCTGGCCGCCGTCACGGCCTGCGTGGCCTGGCTGACCGCGCGCAAGGCGCTGACCCCGGTCTCGGCGATCAAGGACGAGCTGGCCGAGATCACCGCCACCGACCTCGGCCGCCGGGTGCCCAGGGGACGGCACCGGGACGAGCTCGACGACCTCGCCCGTACCGTGAACGAGACCCTCGACCGGCTCGAACGCGCGGTGGAGCAGCAGCGCAGGTTCGCCTCCGACGCCTCCCACGACCTGCGCAGCCCGATCGCGGCCATGCGCACGCAGGTCGAGGAGGCGATGCTCGTCCCCGAGGAGACCGACTGGCCCCGGACCGGCCGGCGCGTGATCGAGGGTCTCGACCGCCTGCAGAACATCGTCGGCGACCTGCTGACCCTGTCCCGGCTGGAGGCCGGCGCACCCGGCCGCCGGGAGCCGGTGGACCTGGCCAGGCTGGTGCGGGAGGAGCTGCTCCGCCGCCCGGAGGGCAAGCTGGTGGAGACGCGGCTGCGCTCGGGCGTGGTCGTCGAGGGCGACGCGCTGCGGCTGTCCCGCCTGCTGGCGAACCTGCTCGACAACGCCGAGAGGCACGCCGATACCATGATCACTGTGACTGTGGGTGAACACGAGGGACAGGCGGTGCTGGAGGTGCTCGACGACGGCGCCGGCATCGCCGCCGACCAGCGCGAAGCCGTCTTCCGGCGGTTCGTCCGCCTGGCCGACTCCCGCCGCCGCGACCCCGGCGGCACCGGGCTCGGCCTGCCCATCGCCCGCGAGATCGCCGAGGCCCACGAGGGCACGCTCACCGTCGATCCCTCCGAACGCGGCGCCCGGTTTGTCCTACAAATACCGTTGATCAGTAGTTAGAGTTACTCGCTGTGACACCCAGTTTCAGCCGATTAAGGCGCGAAGACCTCCTCAAGACGGCCTGCGAAGTGATCGCCGAGCAGGGGTTCGGTCACACCCGGACCCTGGACATCGCCCGCGCGGCGGGCGTCAGCCAGGCGTTGCTCTTCTACCACTTCGACACCAAGGACGGATTGTTCGCGCAGGCGTTCGGCTATGCGGCCAGGCTGCACCTCGACGCGCTGTCCGACATCGAGGAGTCCCCCGCCGGCCCGCTCGAACGGCTGCGCGCCCTGCTGCGGCGCTGCTCGCCGGCGATCCCCTCGGACGAGTGGCGGTTGTGGATCGACGCCTGGGCCGAGGCGATGCGCAGCGCGGAACTGGAGGAGATCTCCCGCCGGATCGACGCGCGCAGCCGCTCGCTGCTTCGGTCGATCATCGACGACGGCGTGCGCTCGGGCGCGTTCGCCTGCGGCGATCCGGAGGAGGCGGTCTGGCGGATCTTCGCGCTCATCGACGGCCTGGCGGTCCAGACGCACGTGCATCCCCACGTGCTCTCACGCCGCCGGGCCGCCGTCCTGCTGCGTACGGCGGTCGCCGGAGAACTGGGGCTGCCGGTCGAGAACCTGTGACCCGGGTCCCTCTTCCGCGCCTATTGGATCCTTCGTACAATTGCTGGGGCGAGGAGAGGAGCACCCGCGATGACATCCGCACCTAGCTCTACCGCCGCCAGGGAGAACGACGAGAGGGTCGCCGACCGCACCGCCTACGAAGCGGTCATCGAACGCCTGTCGAAGGCGTCGGTCGACAAACACTGGGAGCCCTACCGCGACATCCCGTGGGACGACCCTGAGTTCCAAGTGGACCAGGCCGACCCGCGCTGGGAACTGCCCGAGGTCGACAAGCTGGGCGGCCACCCCTGGTACCGCAGCCGCTCCCCCGAGGTCCGCGCCAGGATCGGCCTGTGGCGGGTCGCCACCGCCATGAAGATCGGCCTGCAGTTCGAGAACCTGCTCAAGCGCGGCCTGCTCAACTACGCCTACCGCCTGCCGAACGGCTCCCCCGAGTTCCGGTACGTCTACCACGAGACCATCGAAGAGGGACATCACGGGATGATGTTCCAGGAGTTCGTGAACCGCACGAAGCTCCCGATCCGCGGCATGCCGCGGCCGCTGTCCCTGGTCGCCCAGATCGCGCCGTGGATCCCGCTGATCTCCACCGAGCTGTTCTTCGTCTTCGTCCTGGGTGGCGAGGACCCCATCGACCACGTGCAGCGTAAGGTGCTGAAGGACGGCCGGGCCCACCATCCGCTGGAAGAGACGATCATGCGCATCCACATCGCGGAGGAGGCCAGGCACATCTCCTTCGCCCGCCACTACCTCCGCAGCCGGGTGCCGCGCATGCCCCGCCACCGGCGGATGTTGCTGAGCGTGATCTCGCCGGTCGTGCTCGGCGTGATGGCCCGCATCATGCTCGCGCCGCCCGGCCCGATGATCAGGCACTTCCGCGTCCCACCCGGGGTCGTGGCCGAGATCTACCGCGACAACCCGGCCGCCCGGCGGGAGATCCGCGACTCGGTCGGCAGGACCCGCGAGCTGTGCGCCGAGATCGGGCTCGTCAACGTCGTCAGCAGGAAGGTCTGGCAGGCCATGGGGATATGGGCGGAGCCGCGCCGGTGAAGGTCGCGGTGGTGACCGGGGGCGCGTCCGGGATCGGCCGCGCGGTGGCGCGGGAGCTGCGGCGCAGGGGCGTGGCGGTGGTGATCGCCGACGTCGACGAGCGGGCGGGCAAGCAGGCCGCCGCCGACTTCGGCCTGGAGTTCGCCCGCCTCGACGTCACCGACGCCGAGGCCGTGGCCGCGCTGGTCACGCGGGTGAAGGCCGAACGCGGGCGGCTCGACTTCCTGTTCAACAACGCCGGCATCGCGGTCGGCGGCCGCACCCGTGAGCTGACACTCGACCACTGGAACCGGACGATCGACGTGAACCTGCGCGGCGTCGTCCACGGCGTGCACGCGGCCTATCCGATCATGGTGGACCAGGGGTTCGGGCACATCGTCAACACCGCCTCGCTGGCCGGGCTGGTGCCCGCGCCGCTGATGCTGCCGTACACGACGAGCAAGCACGCCGTGGTCGGGCTCTCGCTGGCGCTGCGGGCCGAGGCGGCCGCGTACGGGGTGCGGGTGAGCGTGGTCTGCCCGGGGTTCATCGACACGCCGCTGCTCGACCACGCCAACCCGGGGCTGCCCCAGAACGAGATCGCCGCCCACGCCAGGAGGGCGGCGGTGCGGGCGCAGGGGCGGCTCTATCCCGTCGACGCGCTGGCCGCGGACATCCTGCGCGGGGTGGCCAGGAACAAGGCGCTGATCGTGGCGCCCGCCTCGGGGCGGGTCGCCTGGCGCGCCGCCCGGCTGTGGCCGTCGGCGGCGGTACGGGTGGCGGGCCTCGCGGTCCGGCGGCTCACCCGGCGCTGAGGCCCGGCCGCCGGGCGGGCCACGGGCTACTCGGGACGCCGGGCGATGAGGACCTCGGTGGTCGTCGTCAGCTCCCAGCGGCCCGACGGCTCGGCGGCCAGCAGGGCGGCCCTGGCCGCCTCGACGAACGCGGGCAGGCGCTCGCCGAGCCTGGCCGGGGCCGTGTAGGAGTAGGAGAGCTGCAGGCCGAGCACGGCGTCGAGGTCGTAGGCGAGGCGGTGCTCGTACCGGCTCGCCTCCAGGTCGGCGAAGGGCGAGGCGGCCAGCACGTCGTGGTGGTGCTCGCCGGTCTGCTGGAAGGAGCCGGCGGCCGTCCAGGTGTTCACCCCGAACTCCTCGCGCACCCGGCGCATGACCGGCTCCCACGGCTCCTCGCCGGGGTCGCGGGTGGGGCCCACGAGGGCGACGACGCCGCCCGGCGGCAGCAGCGCGTCGAGGTCGGCCAGCACCGCGCGGCGGTCCATCCAGTGGAACGACCTGCCCATCACGACGTGACCGAACGGCGGCAGTTCCCGCAACGTCGTGGAGTCGCCGCGCAACCAGCGGACGCCGGGCACGCCCGCCGCCAGCCGCCGCCCCTCGGCCAGCATCTCCTCGTCGGGATCCACGGCCAGCACCTCGCGCACCCGCCCGGCCAGCGGGATCGCGATCGTCCCCGGGCCGCAGCCGAGGTCGAGCACGACGCCGTCCGGGCCGAACGCGCGGGCCAGCCGGTCGATGGCCGGATCGCCGTGAGCGGGCCGGTACTTGGCGTAGTAGGGCGCCGCGCCGCCGAAGAGGTCCGTCATGGGTGGGACCATATACGGGTTCGAGACTCGTTCGATGGAAGGTTTTGATCGGTGAGGCGGCTACTCACGGTCCTGTTGCTCGCGTGCGCCGCGGTCGGGTTCGCCCTTCCCGCGCAGGCGCACAACGTGCTGGTCGGCAGCGATCCGAAGGACGGCGCCACGCTGTCCGCCTCGCCCGCGCGGGTGACGCTGGTGTTCGACCAGGCGGTCCGCCAGGGCTACGCGCAGGTGGGCGTGACGGGGGCGGACGGCTCCTCGTGGGCCGACGGTGCGGCGGAGGTGGCCGCCGAGCGGGTCTCCGTCAAGGTCAGGCCGCTGCCCGCGGGCGGCTCGTACGTGGTGGGCTACCGGATCCTGTCCGCCGACGGCCATCCGGTGACCGGGAAGATCAGCTTCACCATGGCCGCCTCCGCCACCGGCGTCTCGGCCGGGCAGACCGAGCAGGGCGACAGCGCGGAGGCGGCCGAGGCGGCGGCCAACGGCGGGGCCGGCATGGCGGTCGTGTGGATCGTGGCCGCGCTGCTGCTGCTGGCCGCCGGCACCGCCGTCGCCCTCCGCCGCGCCACCCCGGCCCCCGATCCCGCCTCTCCGGAGACGGAATCGGAATCGGAGTCGGAGGGCACGCGGGCGTGACTGCGACCGTTTCCTCGCGTTCCGGGCAGCACGTCGGAGGCGGCCGGCTCGTCGCCGGCGCCTTCGTCGTGTGCGGGATCGTCGCCGCCGTGGCGGCGTCCACGTTCACCGCGCAGGAGTCCGTGCCGGGCATCCCCATGCCGGGGCCGGTCGTGGCCTACGGCCTGCCCGTCGTCCGGGTGCTGCTCGACCTGGCCGCCGTCGCCGTGGTCGGCCTGAGCCTGGTGCCCAAGCTGCTCGGCTTCGACGCCCCCGACGCCACCGAGCCGGTCCTGCGCCGGGTGCGTCCGCTCGCCGTGCTGGCGGCCTGGGCGTGGGCGATCTGCGCGCTGCTCACCATCGTGTTCCAGACGGCCGAGCTCAATCCGGGCCGGGTGCCCACGTTCGGCCTGATCGCCTCCTACGTCGAGGAGGTCGGCACCGGGCAGGGGCTGCTGTTCAGCGCGGCGTGCGCGCTGGCGGCGGCGGGCATCGGGCTGATGGCGGTCAGGTTCGGCGAGAAGGTGCCCGCGGAGCTGCGGATCATCGTGGCGCTGTTCGGGCTGCTGCCCATCCCGGTCACCGGGCACGCGGTCAACTCCGTGTGGCACGACCCCATCATGATCTCGATGGAGATCCACGTGATGGGCGCGGCGGCCTGGGCGGGCGGCCTGGCCGCCACGGCCGTGTTCGTCGCCCCCCACCGGGGGCTGCTGGCCGTGGCGCTGCCGAAGTTCTCCAGGATGGCCACTGTCTGCCTGCTCCTGGTCGCGCTGTCCGGTCTGGTCACGGGGCTCGGCACGATGGCGCTCACGCCCGGCGTCGAGCTGCCCGGCGCGATCGTGACCAGCCATTACGGTGTGCTCGTCGTGATCAAGACGGCGCTGGTGGCGCTGCTGGTGCCGCTGGCCGCCCACATCCGCTTCCGCCTGCTGCCGGTGATCCGCCGCGGCGGGGCCACCGCCCTGGTGAGCTGGACGGCGGCCGAGGTGGGCGTGATGGGGCTGGCCTACGGGGTGGCGGTCGCGATCACCCGGGCCTCGATCGGCTGAGGCCGCCGGTCGCGCCGCCCGGCGAGCCATTCGGCGGCCAGCCAGGCGGCCAGCAGGCCGAGCCCGGCCCACAGGGCCGACGACGTGACCAGGGGCGGGGCTCCGTACAGCCCGGTCTGGCCCTTGATCGCGCCGTAGACCGGGCCCATGGCCGCGTTCTGCACGGCCAGCGCGCCGTAGGCGCCGGCGGTCACCGCGACCGCCCCCACGACGGCGCGCACGGCCGGGACGCGCACCAGGAACGCCAGGTCGACCAGCAGCCCGGCCACCACGAAGAAGAACGGCACCGCCGACGGCGGGAAGCCGCCGAAGGTGAGCAGCGGCCAGATCAGCGTGCGGAACCCGACGTACGCGCCGGCCACCAGCGTCGCCGCGCCGAACCTGCCGATCAGCAGCCTCGCCGCGACCAGCACCGACAGCCCGCCGACGACGGCGAAGACCGGGTAGAGGTAGTCGGGCACCGGCAGGGTGAACCCGCTCATCATGATCCGGTCGACCGGACGGCCCATCTGGTCGGCGGCGAAGCGCAGCAGGATCGGCTCGGCGTAGGTGGCCTGGTTGTCCCAGGCGCCGAGCGACAGGATGCCGTACTCCTGGTGCTGCTCGGGGAAGTGCACGTTCTCCAGGAAGAACGCGAGGAACGCGCCCAGCACGACCGTGCGCTCCCGGCCGGGGGGCGCGCCCATGAACCAGCCCCTGATCACACCCATGATCATGAAGAACGTTCCCACGTAGAGCATGATGTGCGACGGGCTCCACGAGGTGATGTCGAGCCCGTTGACGCGGTGGTTGATCAGGTCGAGCGGCACCGCGACGAGGAAGATCCCGGTTCCCCACTGGATGAGCCGCAGCGCCGCCTTGTCGACGCCGTAGCCGGTGTAGCCGTGGACGACGGTCAGGACGACGACGAGGGCGGTGCCGGCGGAGTTGAGCAGGTGGGGCGGGGCGAGGTCGTCGCGCAGCCATTTGAAGTGCCACGAGACGTCCCAGGCCGAGCCGAGGAGCTTGAGCGTGAGCGCCACCAGCCATCCGAAGTAGAGCACCCGGAACAGGTCTTGCGGCGTCTCGCGCCCCGCCTGGCCTCTGGTCCAGTACGGCAAGGCCCACGCTGCGGCCTTCTTGAACGATGCTGGTGACTTCACGGCGCAAATCTTACGGTCATCCGGCCCATCGGTCTCAGATGTCCTATTTGTCCGGCTGGCAGGCGGCCTTCAGGCGGGGCGGCGGGTCAGGCGTACCGGGAGGTGTTTGAGGCCGTTCTGGAAGTTGGAGGTGAGGCGTACCGGGGGTCCGGCGGGTTCGACGTCCCAGGCGAGCAGCTCGGCGAAGACCGCGCGGAGCTGGACGCGGGCGAGGTGGGCGCCGAGGCAGAAGTGCGGGCCGAACCCGAAGCTGACGTGGTCGTTGGGGGTACGGGCGACGTCGAAGCGGTCGGGGTCGGCGAAGACGGCCGGGTCGCGGTTGGCCGAGGCGTGGTAGACGACCACCTTCTCGCCCGCCTGGATGCGCCGGCCGCCGAGCGTGAGGTCGCGGGTGGCCGTACGGCGGAAGTCCATCACCGGGGGCCAGTGGCGCAGCATCTCCTCGACCGCGGACTCCAGCAGCGACGGGTCGGCGCGCAGGCGGGCCAGCTCGGCGGGGTGGCGGAGCAGGCTGAGCAGGCCGCCTGGGATGCCGTTGCGCAGGGTCTCGTTCCCGGCGACGGCGAACAGGAAGAACATGTTCTCGAACTCGGCCCCGGTCAGGCCGCCCTTCCTCATGGCGGACATGACGGACTCGTGCGGGGTGTCGGCCAGGGCGTGGGCATAGGCGAACATGTCCGTGAGCGCGGCCCTCGACCTTGGGTTCATGCCCGGTTCCAGCTCGGGACGGGCGGCGACCGCCAGGCGGCCCACGGGGCTCAGGGACTCGACCTCGGTCGTGGACAGGCCGGCGTAGTCGTCGTCCTGGTAGCCGATGACGCGGGAGGCCCAGTCGTACAGCAGCCGCCTGTCCTGCTCGGGCACGCCCATCACGTGGGCCAGCGTCCAGACCGGCAGGTCGGCGGCCACCTCGACGAAGTCGCACTCGCCGGGCACGAGCAGCGCCGCCACCCGGTCCTTGATCGTGCGTTCCAGGGCGCGGACCGCGCGCGGCGTGAAGGCGGCCGCCACGATCCGCCGCAGCCTGGAGTGGTCGGGCGGGTCCATGTTGAGCATCATCGACCGGACGAACTCCAGGTCGGCAGGGGTGTCGGGGTCACGGATCTGGGTGGCGCCGAGATGGGAGGAGAAGTCGTCGGGGCTGCGCAGCACCCGTTTGACGTCGGCGTGCCGGAACACGCCCCAGTAGCCGGGCCCCTCGCGCCACGGGCCGACGGCCGGCTCGGGGATCCAGCAGACCGGGCTCTCCCTGCGGAGCCGGGCATACAGGTCATAGGGGACGTCCGCCGCGTAGGTGGACGGCAGGAACACCTCGGCCAGGTCGCCCGTCTCCCCCTCCGTCGAGTTGTCCACAGGACGCTCGCTCCGCTCCTCCGCCATGCCCTACAGCGTGCATGATGAGCGCGTGACTCCAGAAGACGCACAGGCGATTCTCCGGCAATACTTCGCTCCCTGGATCCAGGAGCTCGGGCTGCGGGTGGAGGAGGTGGGCGAGCGGCACGCCGTCGTCCGGCTCCCCTGGTCCGACTCTCTGGCCAGGGACGGCGGCGGGTTGTGCGGCCAGGCGATGATGGCCGCCGCCGACACCGCCACCGTCGTCGCGATCTCCTCCGCCAGGGGCGGGTTCGTGCCGATGACCACCGTGCAGCAGTCGACCACGTTCCAGCGGCCGGTGGTGGGCCGCGACGTGCTGCTCGACGTGCGCGTCACCAAGCTGGGGCGCTCGCTGGCCTTCTCGGAGGTCACGCTGACGCCCGACGGCGACGGCGACCCGGCCGCGCACGCCTCGACCGTCTACGCGATCCTCGGCTGACGGCCGCCCGGCGACGGCCGTCTCAGGGATCTCTCAGGTGCGGAAAGTAGGCTCACCGCCATGAAACGTGTGGCCGCGCTGGTCGCGGTGCTCGCCGTCATCGGGGTGACGACGTGGCTGGTGTGGCCGTCCGCCGCGCAGGCGCGCGGTCAGGATCAGCGGATCACGGTCGTCGACGGTCCCGCCGACGACCAGCGGGTGGAGCTCGATGCCACGTTCTTCCCGCCCGCCGGCGGCGGGAAGGCGCCCGCCGTGCTGGTCGCCCACGGGTTCGGCGGCAGCAAGCAGAGCGTCCGCCAGCAGGCCGCCCGCCTGGCCCAGGACGGCTACGCCGTGCTGACCTGGTCCGCGCGCGGTTTCGGCCGCTCCACGGGCGAGATCGCGCTCAACTCGCCCGACTACGAGGTCAAAGACGTCAAGCAGCTCGTCGACTGGCTGGCCAGGCGGCCCGAGGTCCAGCTCGACGCCGCCGGCGACCCTCGCGTGGGCATCACGGGCGGCTCGTACGGCGGGGCCATCGCCCTGATGGCCGCCGCCTTCGACCAGCGGGTCGACGCCATCGTCCCGCAGATCACCTGGGCCGACCTGGCCGACGCCCTCTTCCCCAACGCCGTCGGCGGATCCGCCACGGGTCCGGGCGCCCGGTCCGCGATCGGGCAGGGCGTGGCCGACGGCGTCTTCAAGCGCATGTGGGCGGGCATCTTCTTCGGCCAGGGCGTCTCCCTCGACACCTTCGCCGCCCAGTCCCGCCGCGAGGCCGCCGCCCCGCTGACCGTCGAGCAGGCCAGGTGCGGCCGCTTCCTGCCGGCGATCTGCGACATCTACCAGCAGGTCGCCGAAGACGGCCGGGCGACGCCCGAGGCCATCGCGCTGCTGCGCAGATCCAGCCCGGTCACCGTGGCCGGCCGGATCAAGGCGCCCACCCTGCTCCTGCAGGGCCAGCGCGACTCCCTGTTCCCGCTCGCCCACGCCGACGCCAACGCCCGGGTCATCGCCGCCGCCGGCACGCCGGTGAGCATGGCCTGGTTCGACGGCGGGCACGACGGCGGCAACGGCGAGGCCGACTGGCTCTACGACCAGTCCTCGGCCTGGTTCGCCCACCACCTCAAGCGCGAGGCCGCGCCCGCGGTGAGCGCGTTCACCGTCACCCGTGACGGCGGCCGCGACCCCGGCACCCGCCAGCGCATCAGGCTCCACCCCGAGGCCGCCGCCTACCCCGGCCTGGCCGGCACCGACACCACCACGGTGCAGCTCGCCGGCCCCGAGCAGAACGTCGTCAACCCGCCCGGCGGTGCCCCCGCCTCGATCTCGACGGTTCCCGGCGTCGGTGGGCTGCTGGGCGGCCAGGGCGGCGGCGCCGGCGTGTCCATCGACATGCCCGGCCAGAGCGCGGCGTTCGAGTCACCGCCGCTCACCGCCCCGCTCCAGCTCACCGGCAGCCCCACGGTCAAGGTCAAGGTGTCGGGCAAGGGCCAGGCGACACTGTTCGCCAAGCTCTACGACGTCGCCGACGCCGCCCAGCCGCCCGCGCTGCCGGCGGGGCTGGTGGCGCCGTTCCGGGTCACGATCCCCGAGGGGGCCGGCTCGGCGGAGGCCACGGTCACCCTGCCGGCCGTCGACCACCGGTTCGCCGTGGGCCACCGGCTGCGGCTGGTCGTGACCACGACGGACATGGGGTTCGCGACCCCGGCCGAGCCCGCCGCGTTCGGCGTCTCCCTGGCCTCGCCCGCGCTGGCCGTCCCCACGGTCCGCACGCTCGCCGCGCCGCCGACCGGGGTGGCCTGGTGGGTGTGGGCGATGCCCCTGGCCGCCGTACTCGCCGCCGCCGTCCTCCTGGCCACCGGCCGCCCCTCGGGCCGCGCCTCGGCTGCCAGGGCCGTCGTCGGCGCGAGCCCGGACGGTGGCGGGGCATCGCAGGCGCCGGGCGGTGACGGCGGCCGGGAGGTGCCGTTGGAGATCGTCGGGCTGACCAAGGCGTACCGCAACGGCGAGCGGGCCGTCGACGGGCTGTCGTTCCGGGTCGAGCAGGGCCAGGTCCTCGGCCTCCTCGGCCCCAACGGCGCCGGCAAGACGACCACGATGCGGATGATGATGGGCCTGATCCGCCCCGACTCCGGCGAGATCCGGATCTTCGGCGACCCCGTCACCCCGGGCGCGCCCGTGTTGTCCAGGCTGGGCTCGTTCGTGGAGGGCCCCGGCTTCCTGCCGCACCTGTCCGGCCGCGACAACATCGAGCTCTACTGGGCCGCCACCGGCCGCCCCGCCGCCGACGCCCACTTCGAGGAGGCGCTGGAGATCGCGGGCCTGGGCAAGGCGCTCGACCGCGCCGTACGCACCTACTCCCAGGGCATGCGCCAGCGGCTGGCCATCGCCCAGGCCATGCTCGGCCTGCCCGACCTGCTGGTGCTCGACGAGCCCACCAACGGCCTCGACCCGCCCCAGATCAGGGAGATGCGCGAGGTGCTCAAGCGCTACGCGCGCGACGGCCGTACCGTGATCGTCTCCAGCCACATGCTGGCGGAGGTGGAGCAGACCTGCAGCCACGTGGTCGTCATGCACCGCGGCCGGCTGGTCTCCACCGGGCCGGTGTCGCGGCTGCTGAGCTCGGCGGCGGGCAACGGCAGCGGGCACGGCGGTCCGCGCCTGGAAGACGTGTTCCTCGACCTCATCGGAGACAGATCATGACCGCCGCGCCGGGCTACGCGCCGCGCCGCACGCTGCCGCTGCGCGTGGAGATCGTCAGGCAGTTCAAGCGGCGGCGGACGCTGGTCATGTTCGGGCTGCTGCTGGCGTTGCCGTGGGTGCTGGTGATCGCGTTCCAGTTCGGGCCGCAGTCCGGAAACCAGGGGCAGTCGTCGGTGCGGATCAGCGACCTGGCCACCGCGAGCGGCCTGAACTTCGCGGCGTTCGCCCTGTCGGTGTCGGCGAGCTTCCTGCTGGTGGTGGCGGTCGCCCTGTTCTGCGGCGACACGGTGGCCGCCGAGGCCAACTGGTCGTCGTTGCGTTACCTGCTGGCCGCGCCGGTCCCCCGCGACCGCCTGCTGCGGCAGAAGCTGATCGTGGCGCTCGGCTTCTCGGCGGCGGCGGTGATCTGCCTGCCGCTGATGGCGTTGCTGGCCGGCACGGTCGCGTTCGGCTGGCACGACATCCAGGTGCCCGGCACCGGCGAGACGATCCCGGCGCTCGACGTGCTGCCCCGGTTCGGCATCGTGATCGGTTACGCGCTGGTCAGCCAGCTCGTGGTGGCGGCCCTGGCGTTCCTCGTCTCCACGGTGACCGACTCGCCGCTCGGCGCGGTGGGCGGGGCGGTGGGCCTGTGGATCGTGTGCACCATCCTGCAGGCGGTCGAGGCGCTGGGGACGCTGCGCGAGTTCCTGCCGACGTTCTGGAACAACGCGTGGCTGGACGCCCTGGCCCCCGAGCTCGACTGGAGCGGGATGGCCAAGGGCGCCTCGGTGTCGATCACCTATGCCGCGATCCTGATCGCCGTGGCCTTCCGCAGGTTCCGGCGCAAGGACGTGGTCAGCTGACGCCCTTGGCGGCGTCCTCCAGGCCCTTGATCTCGATCTTCCGCATGCCCAGCATGGCCTGCATGACCCGCTGGGCGGCGGCCGGGTCCGGCACGCTCATCAGCTCCGGCAGGGCCCTCGGGACGATCTGCCACGACAGGCCGTACCGGTCCTTCAGCCACCCGCACTGCGACTCCTCGCCGCCGTCGGTGAGCCTGGCCCACAGGTCGTCGACCTCCTCCTGGGAGGCGCAGTCGACGTACAGGGAGATCGCCTCGGTGAAGGTGAACTGCGGGCCGCCGTTCAGGGCGAGGAAACGCTGCCCGGCCAGCTCGAAGGAGACCATCATGGCCTGCCCGGTAGGCCCGGGGGCGCCCTCGGGGTAGCGCTGGACATCCAGGATGCGGGAGTCGGCGAAGATCGAGGTGTAGAACTCGGCCGCCTCTTCGGCCTGGTTGTCGAACCACAGGTAGGTCGTGATCTTCTGCATGTCGCCGGTCGTCCTTTCGAGACGTGTCGCGGGGGCCGGGTCCGTGCCCGTCCCCCTCCTTTCATCGACGCGTCGAACGGGACGGGCGCGGATCGACACGCGTCCCGAAGAATTTTTGAAAAAGTCTGAGACGTCCAGGAAGGGCATCCTCCAGCCGCGATGCCCTGCGCATCTGGTTCGATGACGAAGGTGTCCTGCGCGCGTTCCGGACTGGTGCGGGCGGTGAGGTGGTAGAGCCGTTGCCCGGCGGCTCGCCGGCCGTCATCCGGACCGTGCCGGTCTGGGCGGGGTCCTCGCTGTTGGTGACGGTGTAGATGAACGTGGAGCCAGTCGGGTCGGCTGGGTCTGCGGCGACCGAGACGGCGTTCCGCACCTGCTCGCGCAGGCTCGGCGGGCGCTGTCCGCATTCCACCACCTCGACCGGCGTGTACGGCGTGGACCCGTCGGGCGCGTAGTCCGTGATGGAGACGGTCGTGCCGGTGCAGTGCTGGCAGGTCGTGCGACCTGGCGACGGAGACGGCGACCGCGCCGTCCAGGAGTTCGGCGAGTTCGTCGTCGCCCAGCGCGGTGATGCCCTCGGGAAGCTCGAACTGATCCACGAGCGGCTCTCCCTCGGTGAGAGGTGAGAGCCCGGCCCACAACCAGCGGCGATGCGTTCGATGCCAGCGCACGCCTCGTTGGCCATGAGGTGTCAACACAGCGCGCTGAGCAGCGCCGGCGCATTCTTGCTGAGATGTCACGCGATGAAAACAGATCGTGGCCATGCCGTACCGCGCCATCGCGGGATGGGGATGTTGTTGATGTGCCTCACACTGTCTTTGATCGTCCAGGGCCTGCCGATGACGGTCTGGACGCGGCGGATCTTCCGCACAGCGAGTTAGGGAGCAAGGCGGCCCGGCTGTTCACCGGACCATGGCGGCTACCGGTGTCCCTGACCCTGCTCGCGTTGATCATGATGCTCCTCGGGACACGGGAGTACGAGAGCGCGATTACCACGTTCCCCAGCGTTCCCGACTCAGGAGGGGTTCACCTCAACCTCGGCACCGTCCCCAAGAACATCTCCATTCAGTTCTACATGACCGAGGAAGACCCCTCCTATTTCCGCATGGAGTTTCAGGCGGCGGTCCCCGCCCAGCCGGGCAGCAGTTCCCTGTGCACGCCGACGACCATCTACCTGAAGGATCTCCGTACCGAGTCCCTTGATTTCTCCGGCGGGACAGTCAAGGCGACGGAGACGGAGGAACCGAGCATCGAAACGCCCGGGGCCACCTCCTTCACCACCCTCTTGGCCGGCGAGACGTGCGGGACAGACCGCTGGTTCTGGATCACCGGCAAGCTGAGGACTCCCCTGTTCGCCAGGAACGGACCTGCGCTCAGCGCGCATCTGCCCGGTTTCAGCGTCGAAGGGCAGCGCGACGCCGTGGCCGCCATCTCAGCCAGCTGGAACGTTCAACTCACAGACGAGGATGCCACCGACATCAAGCCCGAAGTGATCTCGGCGGACTATAAGGGACCCGGGCTCCATTGGCGGGCGACGGCAAAGCCGATCAACCTGTCGCCGATATCCGCCTACGATTCGACCGGCACCAGCGCCGTTTCTTCACAGTACGGGAACTTCACCTCGATGCCCGCTCAGAAGGCGGCCGAGCGGTCCCTCTATTGGGCCGGTCTCCTCACCGGTGCGGCTCTCTCCCTGCTTACGTGGGCTGGCGAGGCAGCTTGGGAGGTACGCACGAAACACCGCACGGAGCAGGCGGTCAGCGCCACCGAGATCGCCGAGCTGGTTTCCGTTCATGTCGAACGGCTCCTGGACATGCGGGCGATCGAACAGGCCGCCAAGGAACGGCAGCAGGAAATCACGCGACGACAGATCGGGATCTGGAAACGTATTCGCCTGGCATTCCAGCAATTCAGAGATCCCCGAATTTGAATGTCGGTACATTTGTTACGTGGACCCGGGCAGCCCCAAGCTCAGAGCGCTCCCCCGGGGGGCCTGCGTCAGCCACCACTCAGCACGCGCCAGCCCTGGGTGAGAGTCCGCCGCTTTCCTGCAGCAAAACCCTGTCCGGAAGCGGTCATGGCCGAGAGGTGATTTCCCGTGCGTGATCGTCTCTTATGGAGACAAGGCGGCGCACCGCCACCTCCCGCTCCAGTTCGAGAGGACCCCCATGGACATCCCGGCCCGAGCCACCCTGATCAACAAGAAGTCCGGGCTCGCCCTCGACATCATGGAATACGACATGTCCGACGGTGGCTGGGTGATCCAGTGGACTCCCCACGGAAAGCCCAACCAGATCTTCCGCCTGGAACCCGCCGAGGGCGGCTACAAGTTCATCGCCGAGCACTCCGGCAAGGCCCTCGACGTCACCCTGGCGAACCAGAACTCCGACTTCGCGATGCAGTGGGGCATCAACGGCAGCCCCAGCCAGATCTGGTACCTCAAGGAGCACGAGGCGGGCGTCTACCGGCTCATCGCCAAGCACTCAGGCAAGGTGCTGGCAGTCGCGAACGCCTCCACCGACCCGGGCGCGCGCGTGGTGCAGTCCGAACCCGGTCACGAACAGAACGAACTCTGGCTGCTCAAGGTCGTTCCCTAGCACCAGTACGCGGGCGTGGGCGCGTCCTGGAACAGCGCAGCGGGTCACCCTTCCAGGTCGCGCCCAACTCATGCAACAGATGGGGGACGCGTCCGGGCGCGGGCCCGGCGGCTGTCAGCCCAGCACCCGGGCGGGTGAGTCGATCCAGTACTGCTGCCCCTGGGGGCTGACCGTCATGCCGAACCGGTCGCGCCGGGGCTCCCCCAGCCGGACCCATTGGAAGTAGGCGGCCACGGCCTCGTCCCACACCGGCCGGTCGCCCAGCTCGAACAGCGTGTACTCGTCCTGCCCGTCTTCCCGGACGGCCAATGCCTTCTCCCCCGGGCCGCCCGACACCCAGGCCAGGAAACGCCCCGGCTCCTCCCGGATGTCCAGCCGCAGCCCCGTCAGGGCGGCGACCGCGAGCCGGGCGCCGGGCGGCGCGTGGGCGATCATGCGAGGGTCCACGCGCGTGGTGCTCTCCCGCGGCTGGACCCCGTCCGGGTCCGGATGGTGGACGGGGCGCTGTGACCGCAGGGTCATGTAGTCGGCGTACTCCCGGAAACGGCCGTGCGCGGTGCCGTCCGGCAGCACGACCAGCCGCAGCGCGTGCCCGTCCCCGATCCCGGTGTGCAGGGGGGTGACGATCACCGCTCCGGGACGGCACTGCTCGATCCAGGCGTAGGGCACCGTCCGGACGGCACAGGTGGCGTGGACGCGGTCGAACGGGGCGCGGCCGGCGTCCCCCGCGGCGCCATCACCGACGACCAGGCGGGGGTGCAGGCCCGCCCCGGCGAGGTTGTCCGCGGCCGCGGCCGCGAGCGCCGGGTCGACCTCGATGGAGGTCACGTTCTCCGCACCGGCCAGGTGGCACAGCAGCGCGCACGTCCACCCCTGGCCCGTGCCGATCTCCAGTACCCGGTCTCCCGGGCGGGGGTCGAGGAGTTCGAGCAGGTCGGCGACCGTCGCGGGCGCGGACGACGACGAGCTGTAGGCGCCTTCCAAAGCACGCAGGTCGGTCGCACCGTCGTCGAGCTGGGTGACGATCGCGCCCTCGGTGTAGACGGCGGTGAGCCATTCCTCGGGGTCGGCGTCCCGGTCGACCAGGTACGGCCGGTCGCCGGCCGGGATCAGCGCCACCGGCGGGACGTAGTGGTGGCGCCGCACCGCCCGCAGGGCTTGCTCGATCCGGTCACCGACCGGCGCGCGCACCGAGACGATGCGCGCCATCATGGCATCGAGCAGCCCCTCGAGGTCGTGGTCAGTCATCGGCGCTGCCGCCGGAGGGCCTCGGCTTCTCGCGTGATCCGCCCCCCTTGCCCTCCCCGTCGTACCGCTCGTCGCCCGGGGGCTCGAAGTCCTCGTAGGTGTTCTTCTTGCCGCCGCCTCCGTGCCTGCCCATGGCGCTCTCCCTTCGTCGTACGGTCGCCTCCGGCGCGTGCTCATCGTGACCGTACGGTCACACTCCGGCCCTGGCAAGGCGCCCGAGGAGGGGAGGGCGTGCAGATACGCCTTCGGGTCCCACGCGCCCGTCAGCCGGCGGCGGCCGGTCGCCCGCGATCCGGCAAGGTGTCCTTGCCGCGCAGCACCACGACCGCGAGCGTGTACGGCGGGCAGTGCACCGCGTGCCGGCCGCTGACCTGCACCCGCAGGTCGAACGGTCGGCAGGACCCGGTCAGGACGGCGACCGATTCGCCGCAGACCTCGTACGGCTCCACGACCGCGGCGAACATGGTGTCGCCGCGCCACCAGGACATGCCGTGGTCGTGCAGGTGGCCGAAGTCGATCGGGCAGGTGCAGTGACCGAACCCCTCCGGCTCGGGCCGGTCGGGGTGGCGCAGGACGCATGGGCAGCGGAAGGGCCGGACGACGATGCCCAGGTCCTGCTCCAGCCGCCGGACCCGTTCGGCCCGTTCGTCGCAGAACCGCTGGGCCTTCGCCCGCTGGGCGCGGGCCTCGGCGAGCAGCTGCCGGCGTTCCCGCCGAGCGACCTCAGCGGGAGCAGGGTCGTGGGCGGGCAAGACGCCGAGGGCGGAATCTTCGAGTGTGACGGGCCGCCCTTCCCGCAACACATGGATGACGGTCCCGGCCTTGATCGCCTGGTGCACTTGGTCGAGGTCCGGTCCGTGGCGGCCAAGCCGGGCCCGATCGACGACCAGGACCCCGGCGCCGTCGTTGGCGGCCCGGGTCAGTACCGCCTGGAGCTGGCCGCGGCCGCAGAGGTCGAAGCACTCCTCGACGATCTCGCCGCCGCGATCCGCGACCCAGCCACGCATCTCGGCCAGTTGCCGGTCAGTGGCCCTGACATCGTTGGCCACGCTGTAGGCGTACAAGATCCACGATGCGGGGGGTTGTGTCATCCACTCAGCGTAAGAACACGCTCACACAGTGGTGGCGACATTCACGAAACCGTGGCTGCGGACGCGGCCTGCCGGCGTCCGCTCGCTGACCGCTGGTAGGTGCCGGGCTCGAAGCTGCCGGACCGCAAGACGATCTCCAGCACGAGGGCCGGTTCTCCGAACAGCTGGACGTGGCGCCGCTCGTCGGCCTCGTCGTAGTCGTCGCCGGTACGGCCGTCCACGATGGCCGCGATGTCGGCGTAGGGGTCGCTGCCGCCGAACGGCCCTCTGGGGTTCAGGCCGGGCGCGCCGGTCTCCTTGTGCCCCTGCCGGGAGCTGCGAGCGTGGTGCAGGAGCGCGACGTGCTCCGGCCGCACCTGCCTCCACGCCACTTCCACCAGGCGCTCGGCGAACGCCTGCTCTGCGTGGGCGGCCGCGACGCGCGCCCGCATCACTGCCGGCGGCTCCCCGTATGGGAAGTGCGTCTGGATGGTGATGTGGCTTGAAGATCGTCCATAGTTCCGGACCGGCGGTATCAGGTTGCGGCTCCCGTCCTGAAGAAGCGGGCGGTGTCGTCGTCGGCGGGAGAGTACGCCTCGACGGCGATCTCATCGAGCGTGACGTCGAACGCCGCGCCGAACGTCGTGATGGTGTTGATGAGACACAACTCCGCTCCGCGATGGCGGATGCGGATGGGCAGCGCGATCTCGGCCGGGTCGGGTGGCCGCGGGTCGCCCGCGGGACCGTAGGACTGCACCTCCTCGTACAGTGCGCTCAGTTCGGCGTCACCGCTCCGCGCGACCTGGCGGGCGAGCCGGGGCAGCAGGAATCCGCGGACCTGCCCGAGGTTGAGCAGCCGCGGCGCGAACCCGCCCGGGTGCAGACCGAGCCGCATCATGTTGACCGGCGGCCGGAGCAACTCCGCGTCGACGCCTGCCAGGAAGACGTCGATCGCCGAGTTGGCGGACAGCAGGTTCCAGCGCCGGTCCACCGCCAGCGCCGGAAACGGTTCGTGCCCGCGCAGGATCTGCTCCAGGACGTTCCGCGCCGAGGCCAGGTGCGGGTCCTCCAGCGGCCGTTCCCGGACGACGGGCGCGTGACCGGCCGCGACCAGCAGGCGGTTGCGTTCCCGCAGCGGGACGCCCAGGTTCTCGGCCAGCCGCAGCACCATCGCGCTGCTGGGAATGGTCCGTCCCGTCTCCACGAAGCTGACGTGCCTGGCGGACACGTCCGCCTGCAGCGCCAGATCGAGCTGGCTGAGCCCGCTGCGGTGCCGCCACTCGCGCAGCAGCTCGCCGATCGGCCGGTCCTGATTCATCCGGCGATTATCCTCGAACCCCGCCGACCTGCACGATTACATGCCATGTAATCGACACCGCCGGGCGACCGCTGCGACGGTGTTCCCCATGAACGACACCAGCACGACCACCCGCAACAAGCACCTGGTCCTCGACGGCTTCACCCAGTTCGCGGCCGGGAACATCGACGTGCTCCGCACGCTCCTGCACGAGGACTTCGTCGAGCACAGCCCGGGCAACCCCTCCGGGCGGGACGCGTTCATCGCCCACATCACCGAGACTCCCGTGGCGCGGGCCCGGCTCGACCTCAAGCGGGTCATCGCCGACGACGATCACGTGGTGCTGCACTACCTCATGACCACGGACGACGACCCGCGCGGCGTCGCCGTCGTCGACATCTGGCGGCTGGCCGGCGGGCAGATCGTCGAGCACTGGGACGTGGTCCAGCCGGTGCCGGAAGCGGCGCGGGTTCCGCACGGAATGTTGTGAGGCGACGGCGTGCGGCAGACATCCATTTCCGTGATCGGCGTCCCGGCGCCGGAGGGCCCATGAAACTCGCGCCCCAGCTGCACCGCCTCGGCGACGACCTGGTGGCCTGCCGCCTCGTCGACACCGCCGAGGGCATCACGCTCATCGACGCCGGACTGCCCGGCCACTGGCGGGACCTGCAGCGCGAACCCCGCTCCCTGGGCAAGTCCGCGGACTCGTCCTGACCCACGGCGACTCCGACCACCTCGGTTCCGCCGAACGTCTGCGAAGCGAGCACGGCGTGCCGGAGCTCTCCCGGGAGCGTGGCGGTGCACGTCCCGCTCGCCGACGCCGTCTTCGTCGGGGACGCCCTGACCACCGGCACGTCCTCACCGGGCGGGAAGGACCGCAGCCGGCCCCCTTCACCGACGACCCCGACGAAGCGCTCGACTCCCTCGACCGGATCGCCCCGCCACGGCACACCCTTGGCGCACCTCACCGGCCCAGGAGAGCGACGCGGTCCGCGCGGGGGCGGGCAACCTCAGCGGAGCCTTGACGGGTAGCTGAGCGTCCGGGCCGACAAGGCGTACTGCTCCCGCACGATCCGGCAGCATCGGCGAGCACAGTGCCGCACCGGCCGACCGCGTCGCCGCCCGCCAGCGGCGCGGTGGCCGCGGCGGCCGCGGCGGCCGTCCGCCGTCCTTCGACGCGGCCGACCACCGCGCCCGCTCAGCCGTCGGGTGCGGCATCAACCGGCTCGAACGCCATCGCGGCATCACCACCCGGTACGGCGAACTCGCCGTCCGCTCCGAGGCCACCGGCCACATCGCCGCCGTCAACGACCGGCTGACAGTCCGCAGAGACACGGCCTAATGGGACGAGTGGGATTCGGCTGGCCAGAAGATGGCGTACCGGGATAGGGCGGCCCTGGGGGCGATGGGCCTGAAGGGGGGATCAGGCGGGCCGTTTCGGGAACGGCCGGGGCCCAGGAAGGCGGGCGCCCGGCCCCAGGATGGCACGGGCGGCCAGGTCAGCCCCAGTGCGGAGGCTTGTTGTCGAGGTAGAAGGCGTCGGCGTCGGCTTCACGCCAGTCGCCCCAGCCGAGGTCGGTGTCGTCCGAAGTCTGCTCCGGGAGAAATTCGTCCACGGAAAACATGCTACCGAGACGTACAAACCCACACCGGTCGTCTTCCCGGCTCCACGGACAGCCCTCGCGCCCAGCGGTACGATGCCAGGGCAGGTGTCGCCGATCCCCCGTGAGGCTGCGCATGGCCACCCCTACAGGCTGGCGGAGAGAAGGCAATCTACCGGCGGAGCTCACCAGCTTCGTGGGGCGGACCCGGTTACTCGCCAACCTCAAGCGGCATCTGGCCGAGTCCCGGCTGGTGACCGTCACCGGCATCGGCGGGGTGGGCAAGTCGCGCACGGTGCTGCGGCTGGCGCACCAGGTCCGTACGCAGTACCCCGACGGCGTGTGGTTCGCCGACCTGGCCCGGCTGCAGGACGCGGGCATGGTCAAGCACACGATCGCCTCGGCGCTCGGCATCGCCGACCAGTCCTCGCGGGCGGAGTCGGAGTCGCTGTCGGAGTGGGTCGGCGAGCGCGACATGCTGCTCATCATCGACACCTGCGAACATCTCGTGCAGGGCTGCGCCGAGCTGGTCCACGAGCTGCTGGAGGCCGCGCCCAACCTGAAGGTGCTGGCCACCAGCAGGCAGTCGCTCCACCTGCCGTACGAGCAGGTGGTGCCGGTGCCGCCGCTGGCGGTGCCCGGCGACGACCCGGCGGAGAGCCTGTTCACCAACGAGTCGGTGCAGTTGTTCGCGCTGCGGGCGGGGGCGGTGGTGCCCGACTTCCAGCTCGAAGAGGACAACATCGGCGCGGTGGCCGAGCTGTGCCGCAGGCTCGACGGCATCCCGCTGGCGATCGAGCTGGCGGCGGTGCGGCTGCGCGCCCTGTCGGTGGAGCAGATCCTCGGGCTGCTGGCCGACCGGTTCAGCCTGCTGGCCGGCGCGAGCCGTACGGCGCTGCCGCGCCACCAGACGCTGCGGGCGGCGATCGGCTGGAGTCACGAGCTGTGCGAGCCCGCCGAGCGGTTGTTGTGGGCGCGGCTGTCGGTGTTCGCCGGCGACTTCGAGCTCGACGCGGCCAGGTTCGTCTGCTCCGACGGGCGGCTGCCGTCGGAGGACATCACCGATCTGGTCACCGGGCTGGTGGAGAAGTCGATCCTGATGATCAGGAGCCACCACTCCGGCGTCCGCTACAAGCTGATCGACACGCTGGCCGAGTACGGCGAGGAGTGGCTGGACAAGCTCGGCCAGGCCCAGCAGATGCGGCAGCGCCACCTGGAGTACTACCTGAGCCTGGCCCAGCGCAGCGAAGACGCGTGGTCGGGTCCGCGGCAGATCTACTGGTTCGTGCGCATGCGCCAGGAGCACGACAACGTGCGGGTCGCGCTGGAGCACGCGTTGTCCTCGCCCATGCGCAGCGGTTCTGCGCTCACGCTGCTGGCGTCGTTGTGGTTCATGTGGGTGTGCTGCGGTTTCGTCCGGGAGGGGCGTCTCTACCTCGAACGCGCGCTGGAGGCCAACCCCTCGCCGAGCAAGGAGCGTTGCAAGGCCCTGTGGGTGCTGTCCTACGTGCGCAGCGCGCAGGGTGACAGCGTCGGCGCGCTGACGGCGGCCGAGCAGTGCAGCACGGAGGCCGTCCGGGTGGGCGACTCCAGGGCGGTGATCCTGGCCTCGAAGATGCAGGGCACGGCCGCGCTGCTCCAGGGCGACCTGCAGAAGGCCAGCGCGCTGCTGGGCGTGGCGATCGAGTTCAACACCGACAACAAGGAGCTCAACCCGGGCCTGCTGCCCGCGATCGTCGAGCTGTCGCTGGTGTTGTCGGCGCAGGGCGAGCTGTTCGAGGCCGAGTCGCTGCTCCAGGACTGCCTTCAGGTGTGCCGGGAGCGCGGCGAGCTGTGGGTCAGCTCGTACGCCCAGTGGGCGATGTCGCGCACCAGGCTCGCCACCGACCGGCCGGGAGAGGCGCTGCACAACGCCCGCGAGGGCCTGCGGATCAAGCGGCACTTCCACGACACGCTGGGCACGCTCCTGGTGCTGGAGACGACCGCGCGCATCCTCATCGCGCTCAAGCAGGCGCCGACGGCGGCCAAGCTGCTGGGCGCGTTGCAGCAGAACTGGCGGACGGCCGGCCTGCCGCAGATGGGCGCCCCGTTCCTGGCCGACGACCACGACGCGTGCGTCGAGGACTGCAAGTCGATGATGGGCGAGCTGGCCTACAAGAACGCCTTCGAGAACGGCGCCCGCCTCGACCTCGACGAGGCGTCCACGCTCGCGCTCGGCGACCTGGACGCCCCGGCCGAGGACTGATCCCGGGGCCTCACACTGCCTGGGGCCAGCAAGTGCCCTCCGGCCACGCGTGCACGTAACGCGCGCTGCCGAGCGAGAACTCGATGTGCCCGCGTACCCAGTGCTCAAGGCCGCGGACGTACGTGCGGACGGGCGGCGGGGCCCACTCCTCCAGCGCCGCGCGCCGGTCGAGGAAGGCGGCGATCGCCTGGTTGTGCATGTCGGAGACCTCCAGGAGGGCGTCCTGGAGGGTGAGGTTGCGGTGGGTGGCCAGCACGGTGACGAGGTTGTGCCGGGCCTTGTCGTTGTCGCACTCCTTGGCGTAGGAGAGCAGGTCGTTGTCCCAGCCGATGAGGTCGCAGGCCAGGTCCGACAACATGCGGACGTCGGGATGGTGCCACTCCTCGGCCTCGAGGCGGTAGCCGCCGCCGGCGTCGATGAGGGCGAAGCAGGTGTAGGTGGCTCCGGTGATGCGGCGCATCAGGATGTAGTCCTGCGGCGTGGGGATCAGATCGACCTCGCGGTTGGCCGCCTCCCAGATCTGGGCGAACAGGTACTCCTTGACCGTGATGCGCCACCGGTCCACCTGCGCCGGGGTGGAGGTGGCGACGATGCGGTGCAGGAGTTCGTTGAGGGCGAGGCCGAAGGGGTCCTTGTCGTCGGGCTCTCTGCGGTCGTCCAGGATCTCCAGGAGCGGCGGCAGGGCGCGGGCGAGCGCGGAGGCCCGGTGCCCCATCAGCTCGCCCTCGCAGAAGGCGTCGTCGAACGCGAAGAGCCAGTTGTACCAGTCGTTGATCAGCCGGAGGCTGTCGCGCGGGACCTCGGGGTTGGTACGAGCGGCGAGCAGGCCGATCTTGGAGCGCCGGAAGTGTTCGATGGTGTCGGCGCCCTTGAGCATGTTGGAGGCGGCCAGCCACTTGTGGCTCTCCTCGTCGACCTCGGCGGCATGCACGTTGATCTCGTTGGGGAACGGGCACGGGAGCGGAGGGATGTGGAGCGGTCGCCTACTGAAGGAATGCGCAGAAGTTGCCACGTCCTTCAGCATGACGATCGGCTGTTCAAAAGGCCACACTCGACAACTTGGAGCCCTTTAATGCCTTTTTCGCACTATGGAACCCTCCAAGGCACCTGGTGGATAAACTGGGCAATTGCCAACATTCAGGCCGGGTCCAATGCCTACGAGGCGCCGTACCGCTGATCGGCTTCCGTCACCGGCAGCGCTCTGACCACGGCCGACTCCCGCGTGAACGCGCCCCCGAGAAGCGGCCCGCGCCCGCGGCCGGAGCCGGATCCAGATGCGATGAACATTCACCCGGCTCCGCACGACCATGATCGGCCGACACCATCAGCAAAATGTCACCTTTGATGATGGCGAGATTGACCGGAACGCCAGCCTGCCGGGTCGGCGGGCGACATGCTGGAGCCGCCGCGCCGGCCAGGGCGGACCCCCGCCTCCGGCCGGATGCCGGATTGTGCCTCGATAGGGTGCCTTGCGCGGAATCGATCCGACTCGCCATAGGTTCTGGGGAAGAGTACCTAGGGAAAGGCTGTCCAACCGTGTTCGACCCGAAGGATCTCTACAGGCTCGCCGACGACGCGCCCGAGCTGACTGATCCGGTGTTGCTGTACCACTTCGACGGTTTCGTCGACGCGGGCGGCGCCGGACGCCTCGCGCTGGGCCACCTGCTGGCCGAGCTGGAGCACCGGGTCGTGGCGACGTTCGACGTGGACCGGTTGCTCGACTACCGGTCCCGGCGGCCCATCATGACCTTCGACACCGACCGCTGGGTCGAGTGTGAGAGCCCCGAGCTCGCCGTCCATGTCACCCATGACGCCACGGGCACGCCGTTCCTGTTGATGAGCGGCCCGGAGCCGGACCGGGAGTGGGAGTTGTTCACCCGCGCGGTGGGAGAGCTGCTGGAACGGCTGAAGGTGAGCAAGATCGTCACGCTGCACGGCATCCCGATGGCGGTGCCGCACACGCGTCCGCTGGGCATCACCATGCACGCCAGCCGCCCCGAGCTGATCAACTCCCAGACCAGCGCCTTCGGCCGGGTCCAGGTTCCGGGGAGCGCGGCCGCGCTGCTGGAGCTGCGGCTGGGCGCGCAGGGGCACGACGCGGTCGGGTACGCGGTGCACGTGCCGCACTACCTGTCGCAGGCGGAGTACCCGACGGCGGCGGTGACCGGGCTGGAGGCGGTGACGCGGGGCACCGGCCTGGTGTTCCCGATGGAGGCGCTGCGCGACGCGGCCCACCGTACGACGGCGGAGATCGAGGAGCAGATCCAGGCGTCCTCGGAGCTGTCGACCGCCATCAGCGGCCTGGAGCAGCAGTACGACGCGTTCGCGGGCGGCGCGGAGCGGGAGAACCTGATGGCCGAGACGACCCCGATGCCCACGGGCGACGAGCTGGCCGCCCAGTTCGAACGATTCCTGGCCGAACGCGACGACGAGTGACGGGCGGTCCGGGCCGTACCGGTTAACCTGGGCGGATGAGCGAGATCCGGGTCGGCCTGATCGGATACGGCACCGCGGGCGCGTACTTCCACGCCCCGCTCGTCCATGCCACTCCGGGCCTGCGGCTGTCGGCGGTCGTGACGCGGAATCCGGACCGGCAGGCCGAGGTGGCCCACCGGTACGGCGCGGCCGGCGTGCCGGACGTGCGTGAGCTGTGGGAGCACAGCGACCTCGTGGTGGTCGCCTCCCCCAACCGCACGCACGTGAGCATGGCCGCCGCCGCGCTCGCCGAGGGCCTGCCCGTCGTGGTGGACAAACCGGTCGCCCGCACCGCCGAGGAGGCCCGCGAGCTGGTCCGGCTGGCCGAGCAGGCCGGCGTCATGCTGACCGTGTTCCAGAACCGGCGCTGGGACGGCGACTTCCTCACCGTGCGGCGGCTGATCGCCGAGGGGCGGCTCGGCGACGTGCTGCGCCACGAGTCGAGGTTCGAGCGCTGGCGGCCGGTGCCCAAGGGCGGCTGGCGGGAGACCGGCGGCGCGGAGGAGATCGGCGGCCTGCTCTACGACCTGGGCAGCCACCTGGTCGACCAGGCGCTGCAACTGTTCGGCCCGGCGCACGAGGTCTACTGCGAGAGCGACGTGCGGCGGCCCGGCGTGGCCTCCGACGACGACACGTTCATCGCGCTCCGGCACGCGGGCGGGGTGCGTTCCCACCTGTGGGCCAGCTCTGTGGCGGCCCGGCTCGGGCCGCGGCTGCGGGTGCTGGGCTCGGCGGGCGCGTACGTCAAGCACGGCATGGACGTGCAGGAGGAGCGCCTGCGGGCGGGCCTGACCCCGGACTCCCCCGGTTTCGGCACGGACGAGGAGAGCCGCTGGGGCCTGCTCGGCACCGACGACGACGCCCGGCCCGTTCCCACCGAGCCGGGCGCGTACCTGGACTTCTACCGCGGGGTGGAACGCGCGCTGCGCGAGGGCGCGCCGCCGCCGGTGGACCCGCGCGGCTCGATCGACACGCTGGCCGTCATCGAGGCCGCCCACCTGTCTGCCGCCCAGCGCATGGTCGTCCACCTGGGCTGATCGTGCTGATCAGTCGCGGAGGCGGGCGCGCAGGGCGGTGTTGTCGGCCTCGGTCCAGCCGTGGCCGCGCAGCCAGCCCATCGGGCCGTCGAAGCGGTCGTCCAGCACCTTGAGGAACTGCTCGATGTAGCGGGCCCGGGGCCTGTGGTCGTCCGCCGGGCGGGAGTCGAGGTCGTCCCGGTAGGTGTCGCTGGCGCGCAGGCGCTTGAGTATCAGCTCCAGGCGCTCGCCCGTGGCCACGTAGTCCCGCACGATGGCCTCGCGGGTGGCCCCGGCGACCTCCAGCGCCAGCGCCGACAGCACGCCGGTGCGGTCCTTGCCCGCCGCGCAGTGCACCAGCGCGGCGCCGTCGTCGAGGGCCATGGCGCGCAGGGCCGCGACGACGGCGTCCGGACGGTCGCGCAGGTAGCCGAAGTAGAAGCCGGTCACGCGCAGCTCCTCGTCGACGACCCGTTCCTGCCAGGGCAGCACGCGGTCGCCGTCGATGGAGTCGGCCTCGACGTCGGTGTGCCTGCCGCCCTCGGCGAACAGCGTCAGGTGGTGGTGGGTCACCTCCGGCGCCCGGGTGAGCGGGCCGGGGCCCTCCAGGTTGACCTCGGCGGTCGAGCGCAGGTCCACGACGTGGCGCAGGTTCAGCTCGCTCACCAGGAGCGACACGTCCGCCGGGGTGAGGCCCTGCAGGTTGTCGGCTCGGAAGATCCGGCCGCGGCGGGTGAGCCCGCCGTCACGGGTGGGAAGTTCGCCCAGGTCACGTACGTTGACGGCGCCTTCCAGATCGATCCATCTTGTCATCTCATCCATTACTTCGACCTTATATGTCAGCCAATCATGAGCGGATTCCTTGTTCATAACGCAGCATGAACGTATGGATCCACGCGCACTGCCTCCCCGGCTGGTGATCGATCCATCGCTGCCCCCGGACGTCTCGGTCGAGTTGCGGTCGAGCCCGCACATCCTTCATATGGCCCGTTCCGGCAGGCGGATGGACCCCAGTTTCAGCCCCGCTCTGCTCTTCGCGCTTCCGGCCCTGCTGGTGATGGTCCTGATCGTGACCGGCAACGCCGAGGTCGTCTTCGTGGCCGGGCTCGGCATGGGGCTGATCGCCCTGATCCGGTGGATGGCGTTGGACAGCTCCCACCGGGTCGTCAAACGACGACTACGTCTGGCCACCACCCACGCCGACCGCTACGTCCTGCCCGAGGACCTCGACCGTCCCTGCCAGGTGCTGCTGCGCCGCGCCCAGGACGCGGCCACGGCCGTGCTGAACTCCAAGGTGCACAAGGCCGGTCTGATCGACTCGGTCGAGAACCAGGTGTCGCTGCCCGAGGAGGTCTGGCAGATCGCCCACCGGCTGCGGCGGCTGTCGTCGATGCACGCCGAGCAGGGCAGGCTCATCCCCCGCGAGCTGCCGCCGGGCATGGAGGACGCCTTCAAGCCGTACACCAGCGCCCTCGACGCCGCCTGGACCTCGCTCTCGCACCGCGTGCGCCACCTGGAGAAGTACGCCAAGCAGGTGCTCAAGGCGGACAAGGTCTACCACGCGCACAGGCGCCTGGAGGCGCTGGCCGCCAAGACCCCCGAGTACCAGCAGCTCCTCGCCGACACCGTACGGGACGAGCTGGCGCACGAGCGCATCAGGGAGCTGTCCGACCAGGCGGCCCACGTGCGCAAGCTGTTCGAGGAGAGCGTGCTGCAGGCCAGGCAGGCGGCGGGTGAGCTGCTGAGAAGCCCCTTCAGCGACGCCTACGGCACCGGCGCGCTCGGCCCCCGCACCGGCGGGCACGACCGCACCGCGCACCGCACGACCGGGCCACAGCGGCACCCCTCGCGCGACTCCTGACCTCCGGCGCTCAGGGCCGGGCCTGCCGCAGGAGCTCCAGGGTGCGGCGCATGCCCGCCTCGTTCCCCAGGCTGCGGTAGATCTCCCTGGCCTGCTCCAGCGGCCCGACCGCCGCGTCCGGGCCGCCCGCGTCGAGGTGCGCCTCGCCGAGGTGGCGCAGGCTCCTGGCCATCCACCAGCGGTCCTCCAGCTCCTGGAAACCGCGTACGGCGCGGCGCAGCTCGTGCCCGGACTCCTCGATCCGGCCCAGGCGGGCCAGGGCGCGCCCGGCCGACACCGCGGTGCGCGCCACCCCCCACGAGTCGCCGAGCGCCACCAGGATCTCCTCGGCCCGCCGGACGTACTCCAGCTCCCGCAGCCCGCCCGCCGGATCGCCCACCTCGCCCGCGGCGCGCAGGCAGCGGGCCTCCTCCCACAGCTCGCCGCGCTGCCGGAACATCTCGGCCGCCCGGTCGAGACTGAACCCGGCCCTGGCGAACAGGGCATCGGAGGCCCGGTGGTCGCCGGCCCGGCGCTCGCCGCGCGCCTGGGCGGCCAGCACCTCGCCGTAGACGCGCAGGGTCTGGGCCTCGGAGTAGCGGTTGCCCGCCCGTTGGAAGATCTCCAGGGCGTCTTCGAGCAGGTCACGGGCCTCCTCGGGGCGGCGCTCCGCCATGCGCATCTCGGCCAGGTTGCGCTGGGTGCGGGCCATCCACCACAGATCGTCCTCCTGCTTGAACGCGGTGATCGCCCCGATCAGGTAGTCCTGGGCGCGGTCGAGGTGCCCGCCGCTGATCAGGGTCATGCCGACCGTGCGCATGGCCCGGGCCGCCCACCAGGTCTCGCCGAGGTCGCCGAAGATCTCCAGCGCCTGCTCGGCCTCGTTCAGCCCGCGTTCGCGCAGGCCCATGCCGCCGCGCACGATCGCGCTGTTCAGCAGCGCGATGGCCAGCGCGCGCCGGTCACCGGTACGCCGGCCCGCCTCGCAGCCGATGTCGGCGACGTCCGCCCAGTCGGCCCAGTAGGCCCGCAGCGAGTGGCACAACGAGCAGAACGCCCTGGACAGCCCCCAGGTCAGCTCCCAGAGCCGGAACTGCGCGGCCAGGTTGATCATGCCGAGCAACGACAGCCGCTCGGCGTTGAGCCAGTCGCCCGCCCCGAGCTGGCCCTCGGCGTCGGCGCGCCGGCCGCCCTTGCTCCAGTCCTGCGGCCAGCGGTGCTGGGCGGCCTCCTCGGCCCGGCGGCGGTAGCCGTGCAGGACGCGCTCGACGGCGGCCCTGCGGCGCTCCTCCTCGTCCTGGCCGGCCAGCTCGGCGGCGAACACCCGGACCAGGTCGTGCAGGCGGTAGCGCATCGCGCCGGTCTGGTCGGTGCCGGAGCACTCGGCGAGCTGGGCGTCGATCAGCGCTTCGAGCTGGTCGGCGCCGTCGAGGCCGGAGATGTCGAGCAGCTCGCCGGCCACCCAGCCGGGCACGTCCGGCGCGGGCAGCGCGCTGAGCAGGCGCAGCAGGCGGCGCTGGATGCCGGTGCAGTCGTCGTAGCTGAGCTGCACCGAGGCCCGCACGCTCTTGTCCACGCCCTGGGCCACCTGGAGCTGGTCGAGACGGCGGCGCTCGTCGCTCAGCCGCTCGGCCATCTCGCGCAGGGTCCACTGCTCGCGGGTGGCCAGCCGGCCGCCGCAGATGTTGATCGCCAGCGGCAGGTGGTCGCAGAGCCGGACGATCTCCTTGGCCGACTCCAGGTCGTCCACCACCCGCGCGCCACCGGCCAGCCGGGCCAGCAGCTCCACGCCGTGCGCCTCGGTGAACACGCCGAGCCGGGTGTCGTGGGTGCCGTCCAGGAACAGCGGGGAGCGCGAGGTGACCAGCACCGCGCAGCCGGGCTCGGCCGGGATCAGCGGTTTGATCTGGGCGGCGTCGTGGGCGTTGTCCAGGCCGATGAGGATCTTGCGGCCTTTGGTCCAGGTCAGCCAGAGGGTGCGCAGCTCGTCGAGGCCGCCGGGGTCGGTGGCCAGGCGCACGCCCAGGCCGCGCAGGAAGCCGATCAGCACCTCCTCTGGGCGTACCGGGGCGTCGACGCCGCCGCGCAGGTCGGCGTGCAGCCGGCCGTCGGGGAACCAGTCGGCGACCTCCTGCCCGAACCTGGTCATCAGCGCCGACTTGCCGACGCCGCCGCGGCCGTACACGGAGACGACCAGAGGCGGGGACAGGTCGGAGGACTTCCGGCGGGCGGCGAAGACCTCGCGCAGGGTGGCGAGGGAGTCGGCGCGCCCGGTGAAGTGCTCGGGCACGGGCGGCCACTGGTCGGGCGGCCGGACGCCGGGCTCGGGCGCGGCGCGCCGCCGGGGCGTGGCCTCGGTGGTGGCCCACGTGGTCACGCCGACCAGCAGCGCCGCCGCGAGCGTCACCCCGATCTTGGCCATCGGCGGGATGTCCCATTCCAGCGAGGCGGCCAGCACACTGGCGGCGCCGGCCGCGAGCCCCGCCGAGATGGGCGCCGCCCACGTCACCCGCTTACGTCGCGGTTTGTCCGGTAAGTTGCCCGGCACCCGAACACCCCCTTCCGGGGGTGATTCAAGCCGATGGGGCACGGCGAGCGCCAGCCGTACCCCATCGTTCCGCTACAGGCCGATCACGTGGCAGGTGGCCGTGGCGGTCTTGGTCGGGTCGCTCTCCGAGGTGGCGGTGAGCTTGACGCGGGCCAGACGGTCGCCGCCGGGCGCGCGCACCGCGTTGACCGTCACCGGCGCCTGCTTGCCGAAGGCGACGGAGGCCAGGGCGTTGGGCACCTGGGCGGTCCAGCCCTTGCCCTGCACCTCGGCCTTGACCCGGTAGACGTCGGAGTTGAGGTAGGCGCTGACGTCCTCGGGGTGCTGCCCCTGGGCGGGGGCCGCCTTACCGGTGTTGAACACCGGGAACGTGCAGGTGGAGACGTTCTTGCCGGTGGGGAGGCCGGCCGCGGGCAGCACCCGCACGCCGCGCTTCTGCGGGCCCGAGCCGTCCAGCGACCGGATGGCGACGGAGTAGGACAGCTCGCCGTTCCGGTTGCGCTTGAGGTCGGTGACGTAGAAGTGCAGGCGGTTGGCCTGGTCCACGTACTCGTACTCGCTGCCGGAGTCGGTCCCGGCGTGGAAGAGGGCGTCGGAGAGCTGGCGGTAGTCGCCGACGGTGATCGGCACCTTGGTCCCGTCGGGCATCACGTAGTCGGTCATGCCGATGTCCTGCGGGTTGGCGTCGACCACCCACTCGAACGGCGCCCGGTCCTCGTTCTTGGTCTTGGCCAGGAGCACGCCGGAGTCAGGGGTGAAGGAGTCGGAGCCCATCCGGTCCACGACCTCGACCGTGTAGTTCTGGTAACCGCCGCGGTCGCACAGCGGGTCGGTCGCCGAGCAGGTGCTCTTGTCGCCGGGGGCGTCGAAGGAGATGTTGACGCCCGACAGGTCGCCCTGTCCCGGCCGCACGGCGCGGGCCAGGACCTTGGCCGTGACCAGGCCGGACTCGTCGAGCGCCTCACGCGACAGGCGCAGGACGTTCTGCTCGTCCACCATGCCGAGCTTGAGCTTGTTGCGCAGCATGTGCTGGGCGCCCATGGACGCGCCCGCCGTGGGCGGGATCAGCCAGCGGGAGTGCGGTCCGCCGGGCCCGTTGAAGCTGCCGCGGCTGAGCATCTCCCAGACGCCGGTGTACGCCCGGACCGGCGGCACCCCGTACGGGTTGTTGTAGTTGTCCAGCACGCCGAGGATGTGGCTGAACTCGTGGGCGTAGACGGCCATGCCGGAGCTCTCGGCCTGGACGGAGTCGACGCCGATGTTGGCGTTGGGCCAGAAGTTGGAGGCCGCCTGCCAGGAGGACCAGTCGACGTAGCGCGTCTTCAGCCAGTTGGGCAGGGCCGGGTCGGGCGGGCCCCACTCGTCGGGCACGTCCTCCTTGGTGGGGAACTTCATCATCCCGAACTCCTGCCAGGTGGACGACTCGTCCTGGCCGGCGCTGAGGTAGAAGATGAAGTCGTACTGCTTGGCGACCTCCTCGCCGACGGCGTTGATCCACGCGTTGTGGCCGTCCGTGCGCAGGTTCTTGCTGCAGGTGTCGCCCGCCGGGCAGCCCGAGGTGCCGTTGAAGCCGGGCTCCAGCGCGTACTCGTGGTCCTTGCCCGGCATCGTGTACGGGCCGAACCCGGTCAGCTCGACGCCGTACCGGCCGCCGGAGTCCTCCATCCAGTACTCGTGGATGGTGTGACCCTTGTTGAGGTCGTTCGGGGTGTTGAGGAAGTCCTGGTAGAACTTGGCCACCTGGTCGCGCGGGACGTCATGGGCCTCGGCGCTCGGGTTGGCGTAGATCGTCGAGCCCTTGGGCTGGGTGACGACGAACGCCTGGTTGGGGTAGTCGAGCAGCACCAGCGCGCCCTTGAAGGTGCGCTTGGAGCCCTTGACGGCCGGGTCGTTCCAGTTCGTGCCCGGCGGCTTCTTGTAGTCCGCCCACGTCATGTGGTCGGGGTTCTCCCAGATCTGCGGGTCGAGGGGCGTGAGGCCGCCGGGAGGACGGGCGCGAAGCGTCTGGGCGTCGGCCGATTCGTCCTGCTGCCAGGGCTGGGTCTGCGGCCAGTGGTTCTGCCGCCAGGGGTACTCGGGATCGACAGTGGGGGGTGCTGCGGAAGCAGGGGTCGCCATCAGGCTCACCGGGATCAGCACGATGGCCGCCAGCAAACCCTTCAGCAGCTTCTTCGGGGCATTCACGGATTGACGGTATAGACGTTATTGACGGAGATCACCGATCAGCTGTAGGGAAGACGTGTAGCAACCCTTCCGACATTTGTCGAAATGTCCAGCGTGACCTAGGTGGAGCTTTGGCGGATCTCCAGCGGATCGTGGACGACCTCGCCGTCCGTCTTGGGCGTCCCCTGCTGCTGGAGGACCGCGTGCAGCGCGTCATCGCCTACAGCGAGCAGAACGGCGCCATGGACGACATCCGCCGCGACTCCATCCTGCGCCGGCACACCACCCCTGAGGTGCGCGAGTGGCTGCGGGCGGCCGGCGTCCACGAGGCGCAGGCCCCCCTGCGCACGGCCGGCGCGCCGCACCTGGGCCTGCTGCCGCGCGTGTGCGTCCCGTTGCGGCACGCCGACGGCCTGCTCGGCTTCCTGTGGTTCATCGACGCCGAGCCGGCCATGTCCGACGAGAGGGTGGCCGAGGCCGCCGCGGCCGTCCCCGGGCTGGCGCTCGCGCTGTTCCACGAGAGCCTGGCGACCGGGCTGGCCTCCCACCGAGAGCTGGAGGCGGTCACCGGCCTGCTGCGCGGCGAGCGGGACGCGGCCAGGCAGCTCATCGAGGCGGGCGCGTTCCCGCAGGGCCAGCCGGTGACCGTGCTGGTGGCGCGGCCCCGCTCGGCCGAGCCCGACGAGGGACTGCGCCTGGCGCTCGAACAGGGGCTGCTGGCGCTGCGCCGGCGGCTGAGCGGCCACCACCCGCTGCACCTGGTGCGCTACGACCACGCCGTGCTGCTCACCGCCGGACCGCCGGTCCCGCCCGACGAGCTGCACGCGGCCATGCCGGTGCCCGTGGTGGTGGGGGTCGGGCGTACCCGGCTCGAACTGGCGCAGGCGGCGGGGTCGTACGCGGAGGCCCGGCACGCGGCGGAGGTGACCGCGCGGGTGCCGGGGCTCGGGCGGTCGGCCGAGTGGGCCCGGCTCGGCGTCTACCGGATGCTCACCCAGCTCGCGGACCAGGAGGTGCATCCCGGGCTCGACGGGCTGCTGGCCGACGAGCAGTACCTGCCGCTGCTGGAGACACTGGAGACGTACCTGGACCTGGCGGGCAGCGCGGTGGCGACGTCCCGGGCGCTGCGGCTGCACCGCACCTCGCTGTACTACCGGCTGCAGCGGGTGGAGGAGCTGGCGCGTACGGACCTCAAGGACGGCGGCGAGCGGCTGGCCCTGCACCTCGGCCTGAAACTGGCCCGGCTGTCCGGCCGCTACCAGCCCCGGGACGCCCGCGGAGACTGATTGCCTTCGCCGCCGTCGCTCGCGTTTAATGCCAAAAGGGCAAATCCGACGGGAGCGCCGATGGCGGGTGCGAAGCGTGCTGCGCGGGTTCCGGGGCGGGTTCCGGGGCGGGTTCCGGGGCGGCTTCCGGGGCCGGATGCGGGGCCGGATCCGGGGCCGGTTCGGAGGGCGGCGTCGGGGCTGGTCTCAGGCAGGCGCGCGCCCGTCGTGGCCCATTCCGCTCCCCTGGTGCTGCCGGTCTGCGCCGAGCCCGTGCGCGACGGGACGGTGGTGATCAGGGGCGGGCGGGTGCTCCAGGTGGGCGCGCGGGCCGAGCTGCTGTCCCGCTTCCGCGTCGCGGAGGAGGTCCGCTGGCCGGGCATGATCGTGGCCGGACTGGTGGACGCCTGCTGCGCGCCGACGCCGCCTGGCCCCGGCGTCACCACGCGGGCCGCCGTGGTGGCCGATCCCGCCGATCTCGCGGGCGTTCCCGGCGTCTCGTACGTCGAGGCGTCCAGCACCTGCGAGCAGGAGTGGGAGGACCACGACCGGGACGCGCTGATCACGGCGCTGCGCGAGGTGGACCGGCCCTGCCCGGTCGGGATCGCGGCCCGGACCCGCGACCCGCAGGTGCTGGAGGACGTCGCCGTGCTGGCCAGGACGTTCGGCCTGCGGCTGCTGGCCGGGCTGGACCGGCACTCGCCCATGGCCCTGGACGAGGCCGGCGCGCTCGGCCCCCACTGCCACGTGGCCTGCGCCCGGCCGCTCGACCCCGGCGAGCGCAAGCTGCTGGCCCTGCGCCGGAGCGTGGTCGCGATCTGCCCGCCGGGACAGGAGCAGGCCGCCGACGTGCTGGCCCTCCTGGAGGAGGGCAACCGCCTCGCCCTGGGCAGCCGCGCCCTGGACGGCCTCGACCCGGCCGACGCCGCCCCGGCCGGCCCCGCCCCGGCCGGCGCCGGCCCCGGCGACCTGCTGGGGCTCGCGGCCGGTGTCCGGCGGCGGGCCCGGGAGCTGGGGCTGCGGGTACGGGGACTGGACCGCCGCCTGGTCGAGGCCGCGACGCTGGGCGGGGCGCGGGCACTGGGCCTGAACGCCGGGCCGGGCCGGATCGGCTCACTCGGGCCGGGCAGCCGGGCCGACTTCGCCGTCTTCGACGCCCGGGGACGCTACCCGTACTCGGCGCTGATGGCCCGCCCGCCCTGCCTGGGCACAGTCATCGGCGGCGCGGTCACCTGAACCCTGAACCCGCGGTCACCTGAACCCTGAAACCGAGCGCGATCACCTGAACCCGAACGCGGTCACCGGAACTGGCCGTCCACCGCGCCCAGCAGATCCCTGAGCTGGTCGCGCTGCTCCCGGGACAGCACCGCGAACAGGCCCTCGCCGGCCTCCCTGCGCGCGTCCCTGGCCCGTTCGGCCATGGCCCGCCCCGCGTCGGTGATCACGACGAGCGTCGAGCGGCGGTTGGCCGGATCGACCTCCCTGCGCACCAGCCCGGCCTCCTCCAGCGCGTCCACGACGGGCGTCAGCGAGCGCGGCACGATCCGCAGCTCGTCGGCCAGTTGCACCATCCGCAGCGGCCGGTCGGCCGCGCCGAGCACGCGCAAGGCCCGCGCCTGCCCCGGATTGAGCCCGAGCGGCACCAGCCGATGCACGTATCCGTGCCGCAGACGCCTGCTGACCAGGTGCAAGAGCTCCGCGAGCTCCATCTCTCCCATATCGACGATTTTAGCCGGAACAATTATGAGTTAACCTCTGTTTGAGTGGACATCCGAAAGGAGGCCATATTGGCCGACGAACCACGCGCGCCGCTGCGGCGCATCATCGGACTCTTCACCCCCCACCGCGGCCGGTTGATCCTGGTGGGCGCGTTCATCCTGCTGTCCTCCCTGGTCGGGCTGGCCTCGCCGTTCCTGCTGCGCGAGGTGCTGGACGTGGCGATCCCGTCCCGCGACGCGCTGCTGCTCACGCTGCTGGCGCTCGGCATGATCGCGGTCGCGGTCACCACGAGCGTGTTCGACGTGCTGCAGACGCTCATCTCCACCACCGTGGGCCAGCGGGTGATGCACGACCTGCGCATCTCGGTCTACTCCCACCTCCAGCGCATGTCGCTGGCCTTCTTCACCCGCACCAGGACCGGCGAGGTGCAGTCGCGCATCGCCAACGACATCGGCGGCATGCAGTCGGTGGTCACCTCGACCGCGACCTCGATCATCTCCAACCTCACCACCGTGATCGCCACGATCGTGGCCATGCTCGCCCTCGACTGGCGGCTGACGGTGATCTCGCTCCTGCTGCTGCCGGTGTTCGTGTGGATCAGCAGGAAGGTCGGCGCCGAGCGCAAGCGCATCACCAACGAACGGCAGCGCAAGCTCGCCGTGATCTCCTCGATGGTCCAGGAGTCGCTGTCGATCAGCGGCGTCCTGCTGGGCCGGACGATGGGCCGCTCCGCCGAGCTGACCGACCGGTTCGGCCGCGCCTCCGACGAACTGGCCGAGCTGGGCGTACGGACGAGCATGGCCGGACGGTGGCGGCAGTCGTCGATCCAGATCATCATGGCCGCGATGCCCGCGCTGATCTACTGGGCCGTCGGCTACACCGGCATCATCTCCGTCGGCACCCTCGTGGCCTTCACCACGCTCCAGTCGAGCCTGTTCCGGCCGACGGTGTCGCTGCTGCGGCTGGGCGTCGAGGTGCAGAGCTCGCTGGCGCTGTTCGGCCGCATCTTCGAGTACCTGGACCTGTCGGTGGACATCCACCCCGGCACCCGCACGCTGGACGGCGTACGCGGCGAGGTGCGCTTCGAGCGGGTCGACTTCGCCTACGAGGACGAGCGCACCCTGCACGCCGTCGACGTCACCGTCCCCGCGGGCACGACGCTGGCCGTCGTGGGCGAGACCGGCTCGGGCAAGACCACCCTCAGCTACCTGCTCCCCCGCCTGTACGACGTGACCGGCGGCCGGGTCACCATCGACGGCGTGGACGTGCGCGACCTGACGTTCGAGACGCTGAGCGAGGTGGTCGGGGTGGTCTCGCAGGAGACGTACCTGTTCCACGCCTCGATCGCGGACAACCTGCGCTTCGCCCGTCCGGCGGCCACCGACGAGGAGCTGGAGGCGGCGGCGCGGGCCGCGCGCATCCACGACCACATCGCCTCGCTGCCCGACGGCTACGACACGATGGTGGGCGAGCGCGGCTACCGGTTCTCCGGCGGCGAGAAGCAGCGCCTGGCCATCGCCCGGACGCTGCTGCGCAACCCGCCGGTGCTGATCCTCGACGAGGCCACCAGCGCCCTCGACACCCAGACCGAGCGAGCCGTCCAGGAAGCCCTGGAGACGCTGGCGCGGGGGCGTACGACGATCACGATCGCCCACCGCCTGTCGACCGTCCGCGACGCGGACCAGATCGTCGTGCTCGACCACGGGAAGGTCGTCGAGCGCGGCACGCACGACGAGCTGATGGCGCTCGGCGGCCACTACGCGGCCCTGGTGGACCGGGACCGCCCGCTCGAACTGGTCTGAAATTTCGCCCTAAACCAGTTTTAAACGTGTCTTACCTCACATTTCGGGCAAATCGGTATCGTCGCGATCGAGCCGCGCGTTGACTCCCCCGTTTGCCCCTTCCGAGGCTAGGACCAGTCTTGCCACCGCGCTCCTCCACCTTCCGCGCCCTGCGCCACCACAACTACCGGCTCTGGGCCGGAGCCGACATCGTCTCCGTCACCGGAACCTGGATGCAGGTCCTGGGGGTGAACTGGCTCATCCTCACCATGACGGGGTCGGCCACCAGCGTGGGGCTGAGCCTGGTGATGCAGGCGCTGCCGACGCTGCTGCTGGGCATGTGGGGCGGCGCGCTGGCCGACCGGCTGCCGACCCGGCCCGTCGTCGTCGCCGCGCAGCTGGCGCAGGCCGCGCTGGCCGCCGTCCTGGCGCTGATCGCCTTCTCCGGCGTCGACTCCGTCGCGCCGATCTACGCGGTGGCGCTGGCGGGCGGCGTGGTCTCCGCGCTCGGCGGCCCCGCGCTCGGACGGTTCGGGGCCGAGGTGGTGCCACCGGCCGACCTGCCCAACGCCATGGCGCTCGGCTCGATCCTGAACTCGGCAGGACGCATCCTCGGCATGAGCCTGGCCGGCGTGCTGCTGCCGCTGACCGGCAACGGCGGGCTCTTCCTGCTCAACGCGGCCACCTTCTTCGTCGTGATCGCGGCCGTCGCGCTCATGCGGCGCGCGGAGTTCCACCGGCTCGCCGGCTCCGAGCGGCAGCCCGGCGCGGTCGCCGCCGGCCTGCGGTACGTGCTGCGCACCCCCTGGCTGCTCGTGGTGCTGGCGCTCTCGCTGGTGCTGGGCAGCCTCGGCCGCAACTACCAGGTCACCATGGCCGCCATGAGCGCGGGCCCGCTGGCGTCCGGCGCCGCCGGGTACGGCCTGCTGTCCAGCGTGTTCGCCGCCGGCACGGTCGTGGGCGGCTTCCTGGCCGCCACCCGGCCGCACCTGACGATCCGGCTGCTGCTGATCACCGCGTTCCTGACCGGGGTCGCGCAGACGCTGAGCGGCCTGATGCCCGCTCTGGGGACGTTCGCCACGATGATGCTGCCGATCGCGGCGGGCGCGGTGATCATCGACACCACGGTCTCGGCGCGGGCACAGCTCGACAGCCCCGACGAGATGCGCGGGCGGGTCATCGCCGCGCTGGGCATGGTGAGCGCGGGCGCGGGCGCGATCGGCGGGCCGCTGCTCGGGTGGCTGAGCGACGCGTTCGGGCCGCGTCTGTCGCTGGGCATCGGCGGCGTGTCGTGCGTGGCCGCGACGCTGCTCGCCGCGCTCGCGCTGGCCCGCCTGTCCGGCCGGACCGTCCGGCAGGCGGCCTTCCGCCCGCGCCTGGAGAACCGCCTGGCCCCGGAACGGGCTTAGTCTCTTCACGTGCACAACACCAGATACGCCCCGAACGGCATGGTCTGCAGCGTCGACCACCTGGCCTCGGCCGCCGGGGTGGGCGCGCTGGACCGCGGCGGTTCGGCGGCCGACGCGGCGATCGCGGCCAACGCCGTGCTCGCCGTGGTCGCGCCGCACATGTGCGGGCTCGGCGGAGACCTGTTCGCGCTCGTCCACGACGGCACGGTCACCGCGCTCAACGCCTCCGGCCGCGCCGGGTCCGGCGCCGACCCCGCCCGGCTGCGCGCCGAGGGGCACACCCGCATGCCGCACCTGCACGACATCAGGTCCGTGCCGGTGCCCGGCTGCGTCGACGGGTGGCTCGCCCTGCACGCCAGGCACGGCCGCCTGCCCATGGCCGAGCTGCTGCGGCCCGCGATCGCGCTGGCCCGCGACGGCTTCCCCGCCTCCCCGCTGCTGGTCCCCGGCGCCCGTACGGCGGCCGCGCGGCCGGGCGGCGGCGACTTCGCCCCCGTACGCCATGCCGGCGACCGCGTCACCCGCCCCGGCGTGGCCCGCGCGCTGCAGGCGGTGGCCGACGGCGGCCGCGACGGCTTCTACCTCGGCGAGTTCGGCCAGGGCCTGATCGAGCTCGGCGCGGGCGAGTACACCGCCGCCGACCTGGCCGCCCCCGGCGCCGACTGGGTCGAGCCGCTACGGGTGCGCGCCTTCGGCCACGACGTGTGGTCGATGCCGCCCAACTCCCAGGGCTACCTGCTGCTGATGTCCCTGGCCGTCCTCGACGGGCTCGACCTGCCCGGCTCGCCCCGCCATCCGGCCTGGGCCCACCTGCTGGCCGAGGCCGCCAGGGCCGCCGGGCACGACCGGCTCGACCTGCTGCACGAAGACGCCAAGGACCTGCTCGACCCCGGCGAGATCGCCCGCCGCCGGGCCCTGGTCGACCCGGTCAGGCGCGGCCGCCTGCGGGCCCCGTCCGCCGACGGTGACACGACGTACCTGTGCGCTGTGGACGGCGACGGCATGGGCGTGTCGCTGATCCAGTCGAACGCGTCCGGGTTCGGCGGCATGCTCTTCGAGCCGCGTACCGGGATCAACCTGCACAACCGCGGCATCGGTTTCTCGCTGCGTCCCGGCCACCCGGCCGAGTACGGCCCCGGCCGCCGTCCGCCGCACACCCTGGCCCCCGCGCTGATCACCCGTCCCGGCGGCGAGCTGCGGACGGTCGTGGGCACGATGGGCGGCGACGCCCAGCCGCAGATCCTGGCCCAGGTCATCACCCGCCTGCTGCGCCACGGCGAGGAGCCCGGCCAGGCGCTCGCCGCGCCGCGCTGGCGGCTGGGCGGCGGCAGCGGCTTCGACACCTGGGACGCCCCCAACGACGCCGTGCTCGACCTGGAGGAGGGCACGACCTGGGCCGACGGCCTGACCGCGCTCGGCCACCCGGTGCGCGCGCTGCCGTACGGAAGCTCCTTCGGCCATGCCCACCTCATCGACGTGCGCCCGGACGGCATGCTGGCGGGCGCCGCCGACCCCCGCTCACTGGTCGGCGCCGCGATCGGCCGCTAGATGGACAAGGATGGGCTACCGGAGGGCCTAAGCCAGGCCAAGTCGTAGGATTCCGGTCCGTACGGTGGGTAGAGGGCGCAGTATGAGCGAACTACCTCCGGACCGATTCGGCATGGCCGACGAGCAGGACATCGAGGTCAGGGAGTGGACCGACGACCTCGGCCTGCACCACGAGGTCAAAGAGGACGACCCCCAGCACGAGGCCACGCTGGACGAGCGGCTGCGCCAGGAGTTGCCCGACCGCCCGCGCCGCGCCCCGCGCGCGGAGCACCGCCTGACCGAGCCCGACGAGGGCGCCCACCCCGACACCGAGGACGAGGCCATCGGCGTGGACTGGGACGCGGATCGGGAGGACCTGTCGGCCGAGGAGCGCGCGCTGCGCATCGACCCCGACGAGGACCTCACCTGACCCGCGGAGCCTGCGCGAGCCTCAGGTGAGCCGCCGCAGGGCCGGCAGCAGGGCGTGCAGGTCGTCGACGATCACGTCGGCGGCCTTGGCCTGCGGGCGCTCGGCGTGCAGGAAGCCCCACGGGCCGCGGCGCAGCAACGCGGTGCGCATGCCCGCGCGGCCGGCGGGCAGCACGTCGTTGTCGAGCCGGTCGCCGACGTAGAGGATCTCCCCGGGCTCGCGCCCGGCCACCGAGGCCACCTTGGCGAAGAACTCGGGAGCGGGCTTGGACAGCCCCCAGCCCTCGGAGGTGTGCACCGAGTCCACCGGCAGGTCCATCGCCACCAGGGCGTCGAAGGCCCGGCTTGGCTGGTTGCCGGCGATGATTACCTGGAACCCGGCCGCGCGCAGCGCCGACAGGGCCTCCCGCACGTCGGGGTAGAGGTCGTCGGCGTCGAAGTGGTTGCGCAGCCCGGCCGGGTCGTCGCGCTCCCAGGCGGCGATCTCCGCCGCCACGTCGAGACCGGGCCGGACCAGCTCGAACGCCTCCCGGTGGGACCGGTCGAGCGCAGCCATGCCGCCGAGCGCGCCCATGAGCACGAACCTGCTCACCCCCAGCCGGTCGGCCCAGCGCGACCAGATGCGCGTCTCGTCGATCAGCGTCTCGCCGACGTCGAGCACGACCGCCTTGACGGCCTTGACCATCACTCCCCCTGTACGTCCGTGTGCCGCCCCGAGCTCAGGGCCGCAGCTTCTCCATCGCCTTGACGATGCGCTTCTCCGACACCGGCGTGGGGGTGCCGAGGGTCTGGGCGAAGAAGCTGACCCGCAGCTCCTCGATCATCCAGCGGATCTCCGTCACGTCGGGGTCGCCCCGGCGGGCCGGGTGGAGGCTCGCCAGCAGGTCTTGGTAGTCGTCCTCGATCTTGTGCACGCGGTCCATCCACTCCTCGTCCCGCCAGGGCTCCTCCGGGAGCTTGGTGAGACGGCGCTCGACGGCCCGCAGGTAACGCAGGACGTCGGGCAGGCGGCGGGTGCCGGTGGCGGTGACGAAGCCCTTGAAGACGAGCTTGCCGAGCTGGTCGCGCACGTCGTCGGTCGAGGCGCCGGCCCGCAGGCCGTCGAGGCGGGTGCCGACGGCGTGCCACACGCTCAGGATCTGCTCGACCTTGGCCAGCACGTCGGCCGCCGTGTCGTGCAGCTCGGCCCGGACGTGCTGGTGGAGGCGGTCGAAGCCGGCCGGGTCCCAGGCCGGGCCGCCGAGGTCGAGCATCAGCTTGTCGACGGCCGCGTTGACGACGTCGTCGAACAGCGCCACGGCGCCGCCGTGGGGGCTGCGCGACAGCGCCAGCTTGGCCTGGTTGGACAGGCCGCCGAGCAGCGACCTGGCCGGGTTGGTGACGTTGAGCAGGAGCAGCCGGCGGGTGCCGGGCCAGTGGGCGCGGCGCTGCTCGGCGGCCGTCTCGAAGATCTTGACGGAGACCGACTCGCCCGCGTCGACGAGCGCCGGGTAGCCCTTCATCCGGCCCTGCTCGAACACCTTGGGCAGGGTGCCGAAGCTCCAGGTGCGCAGGCCCGTGCGCTCCAGGTCGTCGCCGGCCTCCGACAGGGTCTTGCGCAGGCGCGGCGCGAGCCGGCGCTTGAGCGCGTCGAGGTCTTTGTCCTCGGCCACCGTGCGCTTGCGCTCGTCGATCACCCGGTAGGTGATGCGCAGGTGGTCGGGCACCTGGTCGAGCTGCCAGGCCTCGCGCGGCACCCGGACGCCGGTGAGCCGCAGCAGCTCGCGCTCCACGGCCTCCAGCAGCGGCTCGCCGCCCTGCCTGACCCCGGTCAGCACCTGCCTGGCGTAGTTGGGGGCGGGCACGAAGTTGCGGCGCAGGTGTTTGGGCAGCGACCGGATCAGCGCGGTGATCAGGTCTTCGCGCAGGCCCGGGATCTGCCAGTCGAAGCCGTCGGAGTTGACCTGGTTGAGCACCTGCAACGGCACGTGGACGGTGACGCCGTCGGCGTTGGCGCCCGGCTCGAACTGGTAGGTCAGCCTCATCCGCTGACCGAGCTGCTTCCAGGTGTCGGGATAGTCGCGGGCGCTGATGTCGGCGCCCTCGTTGACCAGCATCTCCGGCGAGAACGTGAGCAGCTCCGGCTGCTCCTGCCCGGCCTTCTTCCACCAGGAGTCGAAGTGCCTGGCCGAGACGACGTCGGCGGGGACGCGCTGGTCGTAGAAGTCGTACAGGGCCTCGTCGTCGACCATGATGTCGCGGCGGCGGGCCCGGTTCTCCAGCTCCTCGACCTCTTCGAGCAGCCGGCGGTTGTCCTTGAGGAAGCGGTGGTGGGTGTCCCAGTCGCCCTCGACCAGGGCGTGCCGGATGAACAGCTCGCGCGACAGGTCGGGGTCGATGCGGCCGTAGTTGACCTTGCGGCCGACCACGAGCGGCACGCCGTAGAGGGTGACCTTCTCCAGGGCGATCACCGCGCCCTGGTTCTTCTCCCAGTGGGGCTCGGAGTAGGTGCGCTTGACCAGGTGCTGGGCCAGCGGCTCGACCCAGTCGGGCTCGATCTTGGCGTTGACCCGGGCCCACAGCCGCGAGGTCTCGACCAGCTCGGCCGACATCACCCACTGCGGCTGCTTCTTGGCCAGGGCCGAGCCGGGGAAGATCGCGAAGCGGGCGTTGCGCGCGCCGATGTACTCCTGCATCGGCCGCCGCCCGTCGGCGGCGCGCTGCTTGTCCATGACATCTTTGACGCCGATGTGCGACAGCAGACCGACCAGCAGCGACACGTGCACCTGGTAGGGGTCGGCGGGCACGCTGCCGGGCTGGGCGCCGAGCGCCTGGCGGACCTGGCTGTAGATGTCCTGCCACTCGCGGACCCGCAGGTAGTTGAGGAACTCGGCCTTGCACAGCCGCCGGAACGCGCTGGAGGACAGCTCCTTCTGCTTGTCGCGCAGGTAGTTCCACAGGTTGAGGTAGGTCAGGAAGTCGGACTCGGGGTCGGCGAAGCGCCGATGCTTCTCGTCGGCCTGCTGCTGCTTGTCGGACGGCCGCTCGCGCGGGTCCTGGATGGACAGGGCGGAGGCGATCACCATGACCTCGCGCAGGCAGCCGTTCTTCTCGGCCTCCAGCACCATGCGGCCCAGGCGCGGGTCGACCGGCAGGCTCGCCAGCTTGCGGCCGACGCCGGTGAGCTTGCCCTGGGCGTCGAACGCGCCCAGCTCGTGGAGCAGGTTGACGCCGTCCTTGACCTGCCTGCGATCGGGCGGCTCGACGAACGGGAACGCCTCGATGTCGCCCAGCCCGATCGAGGTCATCTGCAGGATGACCGAGGCCAGGTTGGTGCGCAGGATCTCCGGGTCGGTGAACTCCGGCCGGCTGAGGAAGTCTTCCTCCTCGTAGAGCCGGATGCAGATGCCGTCGGAGGTGCGGCCCGAGCGGCCCTTGCGCTGGTTGGCGCTGGCCTGCGAGATGGGCTCGATGGGCAGGCGCTGCACCTTGGTGCGGTGGCTGTAGCGGGAGATGCGGGCGAAACCCGGATCGACCACGTACTTGATGCCGGGGACGGTCAGCGAGGTCTCGGCCACGTTGGTGGCCAGCACGATCCGGCGGCCGGTGTGGCGCTGGAAGACGCGGTGCTGCTCGGCGGCGCTCAGCCGGGCGTAGAGCGGCAGGATCTCGGTGCCCCTGAAGTCGGCCTTGGACAGGGCGTCGGCGGCGTCGCGGATCTCCCGCTCGCCGGACAGGAAGACCAGGATGTCGCCGGGGCCCTCGGTGACCAGCTCGCGGCAGGCGTCGACGATGCCGCCGGTCTGGTCGTCGTCCTCCTCCAGCGGGCGGTAGCGGACCTCGACCGGGTAGGTGCGGCCGGAGACCTCGATGATCGGCGCGTCGCCGAAGTGGCGGGAGAAGCGCTCGGGGTCGATGGTGGCGCTGGTGATGACGACCTTGAGGTCGGGGCGCTGCGGGAGGAGCTGTTTGAGGTAGCCCAGGATGAAGTCGATGTTGAGGCTGCGCTCGTGGGCCTCGTCGATGATCAGGGTGTCGTACTGGTCGAGCATGCGGTCGTTCTGCAGCTCGGCCAGCAGGATGCCGTCGGTCATCAGCTTGACCAGGGTGCGGTCGCTCGCCTGGTCGGTGAAGCGCACCTTGTAGCCGACGACCTCGCCGAGCTCGGTGCCGAGCTCCTCGGCGACGCGCTCGGCGACGGTACGGGCGGCGATGCGGCGCGGCTGGGTGTGGCCGATCAGCCCGCGCACGCCGCGCCCGAGCTCAAGGCAGATCTTGGGGATCTGGGTGGTCTTGCCGGAGCCCGTCTCGCCCGCGATGATCACGACCTGGTGGTCGCGGATGGCGGCCAGGATGTCGTCCTTGCGCTGGGAGACCGGCAGGTTCTCCGGATAGCGGACCTGTGGCACGGCCTCGCGGCGGCGCGCCAGCCGCTGCTCGGCGCGCTCGACGTCGGCGATGATCTCGGAGACGATCTTGTCCCGGGCGTCGCGGGAGCGGACCCGGCGCATGCCGTCGAGCCTGCGCCGCAGCCGCCGCTGGTCGCGCGGCATGAGCTCGGGCAGGCGGGACTGGAGGTCGGCGAGCGGAGAGGACAACGAAGGCGTTCCCATACTGCTTTCAGGATATTTGAGCCCCGTGGCCCCGGAGCCAACGGCCCATGGTGCCCCACGCGGCCCGCCTCCCGCATCCCAATATCGCGCCGGCCCCGCGACCGCGCTCTCCCACCGCTCCCCCGCCGCTCTCCCGCCGTGGCCTCCTACCGCGCCGGCCGGGTGGTGGCGGCGTGGCGGGCGGCGCCGATGATGCCGGCCTCGTTCTGCAGGGCGGCGGGGACCACGGGAGTGTCGATGGTGACGTGCGGCAGGAACTTGTCGGCCTTCTTGCTCACGCCCCCGCCGATCACGATCAGGCCCGGCGAGAACAACATCTCCACGTGCTTGAGGTACTCCTCGACGCGCTCGGCCCACTTCTCCCAGCTCAGGTCGTGCTCCTCGCGGGCCCGCGCCGACGCGCGCTCCTCGGCGTCCTTGCCGCGCAGCTCCAGGTGGCCGAGCTCGGTGTTGCAGACGAGCGTGCCGTCGGCGAACAGGGCGCTGCCGATGCCCGTGCCGAAGGTCAGGATCAGCACCGTCCCCTTCTGGTCGCGGCCCCTGCCGAAGGTCATCTCGGCGATGCCGGCGGCGTCGGCGTCGTTCAGCACCGTCGCGCCGCCGAAGAGCGCGGCGGCGTCGACGCCGATCCACGAGTGGTGGACGTTGGCCGCCGTCTGCACAACCCCGTCGACGACGACGCCGGGGAAGGTGACGCCGACCGGGCCGTCCCAGTCGAAATGCTTGACGATCTCGCCCACCACCTCGGCCACCCCCTCGGGCTTGGCCGGCTGGGGTGTGGCGATGCGCAACCGCTCCTGGACGAGCTCTCCGGCCTCGGTGTCGACCGGGGCGCCCTTGATTCCCGAACCGCCGATGTCGATGCCCAACACGTTCATGACTCTCCTTCTCCCCCGCCCTGGACGGGAAAACTCGCCTGCCGATATTTCCGGCCCGGCTGAACCCGCTCCGGGCCCACCGCGTATCTCGCGTCACAAGCGCTCACTAGGAGGCACGGATGCGGCTCCGCATCATCACGCTCTGCGCTGTCGCCGTCGTGGCGGGGACGACCCTCACCGCCCCCGCGCAGGCGACCACCAGGACCCGTTTCGACGTCATCAACCTTGTGTCGGACGTCAAGGGCAAGGCCCCGGTCACCGACCCCAAGGTCGTCAACCCGTGGGGCCTGGCCATGGGCAAGACCTTGTGGGTCTCCAACACCGGCACCGGCACCGCCACCGTCTACTCCGGCACGGGCCGGAAGGAGAAGACGGAGGTCTGGATCCCCGGCGGCTCCCCGACCGGCCAGGTGTTCAACCCGGGTGACGGCTTCACCGTGAAGGGGAGACCCGCCACGTTCATCTTCTGCAGCCCGAGCGGCGCGATCACCGGCTGGAACGCCGAGGCCGACCCGGCCAACGCCGTGATCGCCGCGTTCACCCGCGGCGCCGACTACAAGGGCCTGGAGCTCGTACGGACCGACGAAGGCGAGTTCCTGCTGGCCGCCGACTTCGCCCACGGGCGCGTGCACGCCTTCGACGAGAACTTCCGGCGCATCCGCCTGGCCGGCTGGCAGTTCCAGGACTCGCGGGTGCCTCGCGGCTACAACGCCTACAACGTGGCCGTGGTCAACGGCAGCGTCTGGGTGGCGTACGCGCTGCGCGACCGTACCACCGGCAAGCCCGTCTTCGGCGCCGGCAAGGGCTTCGTGAGCCGCTTCAACGCCGACGGCCGCCTGACCGGCCGCATCTCCAGGGTCGGGCTCGACGCCCCCTGGGCCATGACCGCCGCGCCGCGCGGCTGGGGCCAGTACGCGGGCGCCCTGCTGGTCGGCAACTTCGGCGACGGCACCGTGCACGCCTACAAGGGCGACCGCCACCTGGGCGCGATCACCACGTCCGGCGGCCGGCCCGTCAAGCTCCCCGGCCTGTGGGACCTGGAACCCGGCACCGCGGCCACCGGCGGCGTGAACACGTTGTGGTTCTCGGCCGGCATCGAGGGCGCCAAGCACGGCCTGATCGGGGTGATCGCGCCCGCCGGTACGAAGCCGACCTCCACGGCCGCCGCCCCCGCGAGCACGCCGGCGCCCACCCGCTCCGCCGCCCCCAGGTCGAAGTCGCCCTACGGCGGCGGTGGCGGCTACTGACCGCACCACGAACAGGGCCACGAACAGGGCCACGAACGGGCCCGCTCGACGTTTCCGGCGCGGCCGGCGCGGGCCGCGCCGGAAACACGGATTCCCGGAAAACCTGAGAACCGCATATGGACACGGAATGCGACGGAGCAGATACTCAACGTGTCAACACCCTCATCCCTGCTCTCACGTCGCCCCCAAGCACCGCATGAGCCGGCTTGTCGTGTGCTGCCCGGAAACCGTGCCTGTCAGGGAACAGGACAAGGAGAGACCATGCCAGCCAAGAAGTCTCTGTTCCTTTCCGTCATCGCCCTCGCCACCGCGGCCTGCGTGACGGCCACCGTCGTGGCCCTCCAGGCGTCCAGTCCCGTCTCGGCGGCCACCCGCGCCGCGCTGCCGCCCGGCTACCAGCTCGTCACCCTGCCCAACGCCAACGTCCCCAACTTCCAGCGCCGCACGGTCTACTGCCCGGGCTCCAAGCACGTGCTCGGCGGCGGCGGCGAGGCCCGGGGCAACGGCGCGATCCTGGTGGGGTCGTTCCCCACCGATGACGCCCGCGGCTGGATCGCCCTCGGCCGCCAGATCGGCTACAACGACGTCGGCATCAGCGTGTTCGCCATCTGCGCCGACTGACCCGTCCGCCGGCCCCGCCCGCTCTCCCGCGGGCGGGGCCGGCGCATGTCCGGCCTCAGCGCCGGCCGAGGACGGCCGCCAGGTCGGCGACGGTGCGGTAGTGGACGCCCGTCATGCCGAGGGCCCTGGCGGCCGCCACGTTCGGCAGCCGGTCGTCGACGAACAGGCAGCGCGCGGGGTCGGCCCCGGCGCGTTCGGCGGCGATCTCGTAGATGCGCGGGTCGGGCTTGATCACGCCGACCCTGGCGCTGCTGACCAGGTCGTCGGCGAAGTAGGTGAGCCCCAGCCGGTCGAGGTGCTCCTCCACGGTGTCCATGGCGTTGGTCACGATGACCACCGGCACGTGCTGCTGCGCCTTGGCCAGCAGCTCCCTGACCTCCTCGTCCACCCGGAACGGCACCGCCCCGAACTCGGCCACCGCCTGGCGGGCCCGCTCGTCGCCGCCGAGGGCGACCGCGACCGCGTCCAGCCATTCGCGCTCGGTCATCCGGCCCAGGATGGCCGGCTCGATCAGCTCGGGGGCGAAGGCCGTGGCCGTGAGCGGCAGGGCGTACCGGGCCTCGATCTCGGCCTGGACGGTGTGGTCGAAGAGGCGGAGCACGCCATCAAGATCGGTGAGAACCGCATCAAAGGGGATCACAGCCATCATTGTGCCGTGAAGTACCGCATCCGCTGGTCCGAGAAGGTTTCGTGTGCCACCAAAGCCCCAGGGCGACCGGCGGCACTACCATCTCCGAGACGGGATTCGGTATCGGAACGGTAGGGCATGGACGATCACCAGCTGCCACCTGAGTTGTGCCAGCTGTTCGCCGACGGCGGCAGGGGGCGCAGACTACCCCCGGGCCTGCCCGCGGGCGACGTGGTCTGGCCCGACCCCGCCTACGCCCGGCAGATCGTGGCGGCCCGGCCGGCGTTCTGGATGAGCGACGAGCACGCCGCCGGCGAGGACTGGGCGTTCATGCGGGTCTGGCATGCGCACAGCGGCCTGTGGCCGGTCCTGCTCGACGAGTCGGCCCAGCCGTGGGCGATCGGGCAGATCGTGCCCGACGACCCGATGCTGATCGGCCACTTCACCGCCGAGGGGTTCATGACCGAGGTGTGGCAGGAGTGGGTGTCGCAGATGCCGCGCGACGCGCTGGCGGAGTTGGAGCCGTACGGGGCGCTCTGCCCGGGGCTGGCGCCGCCGGGGGTGCCCCGCGCCGACCCCGGCGACGTGGCCGACTGGCTGGCCCGCGAGCTGGCGCCCAAGGGCATGCCGCTCGGGCTGGTCGCGGCCGGCCGGGGGGCCGATGCGCTGGCGGTCATGGGCTGGCAGGGGGCGCTGCACCACAACGAGTGGATGGTGCCGCTGGCGGCCGTGGTGCGCAGCTGGGAGGACCGGTTCGGGGCCCGCGTGGTGAGCGTCGGGTTCAACACGCTCGACCTGAGCGTGGCCGCGCCGCCGGCCGACCCCGAGCACGCCCTCCACGTCGCCGCCGAGCACTGGGCGTTCTGCCCCGACAACGTCGTGCAGGGGCCGGGCGACCTCCAGGGGTACGCCGACCAGATCATCGGGCGACACGCCTGGTCGTTCTGGTGGGACTGAATCCCCGGCTTTTACGCTACTTTTTAACCGCGACAGGGAGGGCTTGGTCACAGCATGTCACGGGGAGACCTGACTCCGGAGCTCCTGCATTCCTCGTCCTGGACGGACTGGCTGGTGCAGTCGGCCGGCATCCCCGTCCACGACGTGCCGCTGGTGTCGGTGGGCGGCGGGCTCGGCTCGTTCACGCTGGTCGACGTGCTGCGCATCAGAGGGGTGCCGGTCCCGGCCATGCGGGTGCTCTCGACCAGCGACACCCCCTGGCAGACGTGGGAGTACCTGACCCGCGTCTCGCAGCTGCCCGCGCACGAGCGCATCAGGTCCGACGCGGGGGCGCGCCCCGACAACATCTGGGGCTTCCCCTCCTACGCGGTGCAGGAGGCCTGGCAGGACGGCTCGCTCAAGCCGATCCTCCAGGTGCTCGCCGAGCCGCTGTTCACCGACTTCTACAGCCCGCGCGCCGGGCTGGTCACGCAGACCGTGCGGCGCGAGGCCGACCGCATCGGCTACTGGCACATGCTGGCCAAGGGCCAGGTGCGCATGGTCAGGAAGCGGCTGGACGGCGGGTACTTCACCGTGCTGACGCCGCCGCCGGGCACCTCGCCGACCAAGCGGGTGGTGCTGCGCTCCCAGTACGTGCACCTGGCCGTCGGCTACCCGGGGCTGAAGTTCCTCGACGACCTCCAGGAGTTCCGGCAGGCACAGGGCGAGCGTTACCGGGTGGTCAACGCCTACGAGCCGCACGAGCACGTCTACGACCAGTTGCGCAAACGCCCGGGGGTGGTGGTCGTGCGCGGCGCCGGGATCGTGGCCTCGCGGGTGCTCCAGCGCCTGATGGACGACCGCGAGCGGTACGGCCTGCACACCCAGATCGTCCACCTGTTCCGCACGTACGTGGCCGGCCCGCACGGCCCGAGCGTGTTCATGCGGCGCCAGGGCGGCGACGGCTGGGCCTACCAGGCGTTCACGATGCCCAAGTCGGCCTTCGGCGGCCAGCTCAAGGCCCGGTTCAGGAAGGCCACGCCCGAGCAGCGCGCGCTGATCTCCAAGTCGCTGGCCGGCACCACCACCCCGAAGCTGGCCCGCTGGCAGGAGCAGATGCGCAGGGGCCGGCAGGGCAACTGGTACCACCCCACCCAGGCCGTCGTCGACCGCATCGAACGGGCCCCCGACGGCCGCCTGGTCACCCACACCCGCAGCGTGAACGCCGCCGCCATGCAGTACGTCTCCGACTTCATCATCGACTGCACCGGCCTGGAGGCCGACATGCCGGAGCACCGCGTCCTCGACGACCTGCTGCGGCACGGCGGCGCCCGGCCCAACAAGGCCGGCCGGCTGAGCGTCGGCCCGAACTTCGAGGTGCTCGGCGCCGAGAGCGAGGGCGGCGTCCTGTACGCCTCCGGCGCCGCCACGGCCGGCAACCACTTCCTGGCCGTGGACAGCTTCCTCGGCATGCAGACCGCCGCGCTCGACATCGCCGCCGACCTGACCAGGCGCGGGTTCTGCAAGGGGCTCGGGCCGGTGAGGTCCACGGCCCAGTGGCTGCGGTGGGCGGGAAACAGGAGGCTCGCTTGATCCCGACGCTGGCCGGGCGGCTGCAGACCCGGCTGTTCACGCTGGCCACCGTGGGGGCGGCGCTGACCGCGCTGATCACCCTGGTGCTGCCGATGTCCTTCCAGGACGCCTTCCTCGTGCTGCCGGCCGTCGCCGTCGCGGGCGTCGGGTGGGAGCTGCTGTACCACCTGCTCATGCAGTTCCGCTGGGACAAGGACTGGCCGACGCTGTTCGGGCTGGTCACGGCCGTGCCCGAGGGGCTGCTGATGTGGGTGCTGCTGGACGGCGGGCTCGTCCCCGGTGTCGCCGGCCCGGTCAGGGCGTGGGCGTTCGCGGTGATGTTCGCCTTCGTCTGGCTCGGCCAGTGGTTGTTCGTGAACGGGCCGATGCGGGTGTTGTTCGTCGAATGGCGGCTGCGCGGCGGCCGCCTGCTCTGATCACGGATCTGCTCACGGAGGGGCAATGGGGGGCGTCGAGCTGGCTCGACCGCTGTACTTCTGGCTCGGTTTCCTGGCCACGGTGGCCGGGGTCGTGCTGCATCTGCCGATGTACCTGCACGGCGCGGACATGCACTACCGCCTGGCGGGCATGCCGATGGACCTGCCGATGACGATCGGCATGGGGCTGATCGTGGCGGGGCTGGCGGTCACCGCGTACGGGCTGATCCCGCCCGGCGCGCTGACGGCCAGGCCGGCCGCCGAGGTCCGGGTCCGCGCGCTGGACGACGCGCGCATGCGACCGGCGCACATCGGGCTGATCGTGGTCATGTCGGTCGCGGTGATCATCGACGCCATGAAGCCGATCACGCTCGGTTTCGTCGCACCCGGCATGGCCAAGGAGTACGGGCTGAAGTCCGCGCTCAACCCGGCCGGCGAGCTGCCCGTGGCGCTGCTGCCGCTGGCCGGGCTCACCGGGACGGTGCTCGGCTCGCTGCTGTGGGGCTGGATGGGCGACAAGATCGGGCGCAAGCCGTCGATCCTGTTCGCCGGGGTGCTGTTCATCGGCACCGCGATCTGCGGCGTCATGCCGGACTTCGAGTGGAACCTGGCCATGTGCGTGGCCATGGGGCTGGGCGCGGGCGGCATGTTGCCGATCACGTTCTCGCTGCTGGCCGAGACGATCCCGCCGCGGCACAAGGGCTGGGTGATGGTGCTCATCGGCGGCAACCTGGCGGTCGCCTACCTGGCGGCCAGCTGGTTGTCGGCGTCACTGGCGCCGACGTTCTCCTGGCGGGTGCTGTGGCTGGTGGGGCTGCCGACCGGCGTGTTCCTCATCCTGCTCAACCGCTTCATCCCGGAATCGCCGCGTTTCCTGCTCGCGCACGGCCGCGACGCCGAGGCCCGCGCGGTCCTGGCCAGGTACGGCGCGGCCGCCACCACCCAGGAGGCCACCACCGCCGAGGAGGCCACCGCCGGCGTCGAGCGCTTGGAGGATGAGCACGCGGGCGGCTACTCGCGGCTGTTCCGCCGTCCGTTCACCGGGCTGACGGTGGCCGTCGTGGTGCTCGGGCTGAGCATCGGCCTGGTCACCTACGGCTTCCAGCTGTGGATCCCGTCCAACCTGCAGAAGCTGGGCCTGGACCAGCAGACGGCCGACCGGGCGCTGCGCGACTCGACGCTGCTGGGGCTGCCGCTGATCTTCATCTCGGCCGCCATGTACGGCCTGTGGAGCGCGAAGAAGACGATCGTCACGCTGTCGGCGCTGGTCGGCGTGGCGCTGGCGGTGCTGGCCTTCTCCGGCGAGACGCTGGCGCACGACCGTACCTGGCTGTACCTGCTGCTGGCCGGGCCGATCGTGGGGACGGCGACGATCGCCGCGGTGCTGGCCGCCTACAGCTCGGAGATCTACCCGACCCGGGTGCGCTCGCGCGGCTCCGGGCTGTCGGCCGGCATGGGCAAGGCCGGCGGCGTGGCCGTGACCGCCGTGCTCGTGGCCGGGGCGGCGGCGCCGTCGATCGGCACGACCGCGCTGCTCGGGGCGGTCCCGCTCATCCTGGCGGTGGTGGCGGTGCTGGTGTTCGGGGTCGAGCCGGCCAAGGGCGCGGCCGGTGAGCCGGCCACGCCCGCCGCCGCCTCGACAGGGGCCTGACGCGCGGGGCGCGAGGGAGTTCACGGGGAGCTGACAGGCGGCCGGGCGTTCGCGGAGGCTTGACAGGCGCACAGGCGTTCACGGGACGCGCGCCACGGCGCCGTACGTGCCCGACGAGCTCGGCCGGCCGGAGCAGGCGGCGCCGTGGTCGTCGGGCCGCCACTCCGGGACCCACACCAGCCCAGGATCGACCAGCACCAGACCGTCGAGCAGCGCCGCCACCTCCTGCCTGCCGCGGATGGCGTGGCCGGGCAGCGTCATCGCCAGCAGGTCCCGGACCGCCGGCAGCAGCTCGCCCGGCACGCCGTCGAAAGTGGTCTGCAGCAGCGACAGGTAGCTGCCGTCGGACGCCGCCCGGCGGACCCGCTTGATCACGTAGTGGACGTACTCGTCGTCGGCCAGGCTGTGGGTGGACACCAGCAGCACGGCCACGGGTCGGTCCCAGTCGAGGAAGGCGCGCACCACCCGGTCGTCGAGGAACGCGTCGATCTCGCGCACGTCGCCCTCGACCACGCGGACCAGATCGGTGCCCGGCTCGATGGTGGCCCGCGCGCCGGCCAGCACCATCGGGTCGTTCTCCACGTAGACCACCCGGGCGGGCACACCGCCGGGGCCGCCCGAGGCCACGTCGTGCAAACGCCCGCCCGCGGGCAGGCCGCTGGGCACGCCACTTCCCACGATGACGAACTGGTCCACGCCTTCGGCCGCCAGATGACGGACCACGCGCACCAGGAACTGCAGCACGGCCCGCGCGGCGGTGGTCGTCACGGACGCGGCCTGGTCATATCGGCGTACCAGATCGCGGTCGGCCGAGAAGTTGTTCTTCCCGCCCGCGGCCGCGTCGAGCACCCGGGTTGTCATGGCTCGGGTCATCTCCAGCTTCGCCAAGTTTCGGATGGCACGCTGACGCATTGAGTGTTGCCCCTTTCCCCTCGCCCACTATCTCGGGAAAAGCCGGTCCTTTCGGACCCCACTCGATGACCCAGACCATATGATCCTCGTTACGCGCCGGAAGACAACAGGAAAAGCATTAATTCTGCGGAAATATGCCTTACCTGAATGGCCGCCGGCCGGAGATCATTTTCCTGTCGAGCGCGAGAGGCGTTCGCGGTGGAGCTCCAGCACCTCGTACGTCTCCTCGCGGGTGGTGGTCGTCACCGACAACTTCGTGAACGCCTGGTGGTAGGTCTCGACCGCGGCGACGTCGGTGATCAGCTCGTCGGCCTCGACGCCGTGGGCGCAGGCGACGTCGGGTTCGAACGCCTCGGCGAAGCGCCACAGCGTGAACGGGCCGGTGCGAGGCACGTACGCGGGGTCGTCGATCGGCACGACGTGCAGCGAGACGTTGGGCCGCTTGGCGTGGTCGAGCAGCAGGTCGAGCTGGCGGAGCTGGGCGTGCGGGCCGACGATCGAGCGCAGCAGCACGGCCTCGTCGATCACCGCCCACAACACCGTGTCACCGGCCGCGGCCAGCGCCTCCTGGCGGGCCATGACCAGCGCCAGGGCCTCCTCCACCGACGACTGCCCGAGCGTGGCCGGCCCGGCCACGGTGATCGCGGCCCGCGCGTAGTCCTCGGTCTGCAACATCGGCGGGACGAACTGGGGATGGTACGTGCGGATCACCGTCGCCCGCTGCTCCAGCGCGTACGCCGTGGCCAGCCAGACGGGCACCGACTGGGCGTCGTACCAGGCGGCCTCGCGCTCGCCCCTGGCCAGCGAGAGCACGTACTCGCGGACGGGCGGGGCGGTGACGCCGTAGAGGCCGAGCAGGCGCTCGACCGTGATCGGCGTGGGCGCGAGGCGGCCCTCCTCGATCGCGGGGATCGCGGCGGCGCCCTTGCCGAGCGCGCCCTCGACCTGCTCGACCGAGAGTCGCACGCCCATGCGCAGGCCGTGCAGTCGCTTGCCGAGCGCGCGGCGCTGGGAGTCGTTGAGCGGCGTGGCGGCGTCGGGGATCTCGGCGACCGGCTCCGGCTCGCCCGGCAGCCCCTCGGCCCGGCGCGCCAGCTCGACCACGCCGCGCAGGACGGCCAGCGACCCCTCCGACAACCCGGAGGCCGACAGGCCGATCGCGGCCGCCCGCAGTTGCAGGTCCTCGACCGCGCCGGACTCGTAGTGCTCGTCGCCCACCAGCCAGCCCACGCTCACCTGGAGGCAGGCGGCCAGCGCCCGGAGCACCTGGAGCGTGGGGTTGGTCTGCTTGCCGGTGCGCAGCTGGCTCACGTAGGCGCGCGTGATGGGTATGCCCGCCTCGGTGAGGGCGGAGGCGACCTGGGCGCCCGTGAAGCCGCGCTTGGTCAGCGCGAGATCGAGCCGTTCGGCGAAGTTCGCCACGGCGCACCTCCTACCGCCCGTGAACTTTTCCCAGCCTAAGGTACGAGACCCCCACTGTCCCCTGCCACGCGGGCCAGCTCTGCCCGGCGGGTAGGTATCAACTTATTCGCAAAGTGTGAGTTGACATAGCCCCTCTTTCCAGCACAGTATCGGAGCGCGTGGTAACTGTGGCTTAACAGCCCGGACGATTCGCGAGAGTCTCCGGCAAGGAGGTGGCCGGACGTGACCATGGACTCCCTCGACGGCTCGCGCTTCCTGGAGGATCCGGTCTCCCGGGGGCAGCAGCAGGTGGTCCGGCGCATCTGCGCGCGGGTCGCCGGGCCGCTGACGAGCCGCGACGTCCAGGTCGCCGAGCTGCCCCTGGGCGGGGTCGAGATCTGGCTGGACAGCCCGCGTCACCGCTGGCGCCTGCACCATCGCATGGCCCGCGAGCTGCGGCTGGCCGGCTGGCACACCGAGCCCGGCCCCGAGCGGCTGCTGCTGCTCGGCTGGAGCGCGGTCTGCCTGGGCCACCGCGCCAGGATGCTGGGCGCGGCCCTGTCCGGCCGGCTGGCCCACTTCGACCGCACGTCGTTCGCGGCCGTCATGATCGCCACCCGGCTGCGGCACGAAGGGCTGCCCGCCGCCGAGCTGCCCGCCGCGGTGGTCGAGCGCTGCCGCGACGCGCTGCGCTGGCCCACCCGGCTGGCCGACCTCGACGGGCTCGAACGCAGGTCGTCGCTGGAACCGATCAGGCTCAGGCTGGCCCAGGTGGCCGGGCTGGAGTCGAAGGTGAGCCGGCGCTGCGCCGAACACCTCGCGCTGGCCGCCAGGGTCGCGCGCACGGTGGCCGGCACGGCGCCGCCCGTCCGCTCGCGTGCCTCCGGGCCGCGCGCGGGGCTGACCGAGCGCATGGTCTGCGTCAGCGTGCCCAACAGGGCCTGCACACCGGCCGCGCTCGACCCGGAGACGGCGCGATGACGCCGCTCCCCCTCCCCCGCCGGGCCTCGCCGCCCACCGGCCCGCCCGCACCGCCCGCGCCGCGCGCGGCCGTGCCGGCGGCCCTCATACGGCCGGCTCCGGCGCTACCCCATCCCTCCGGCACCGTGCGTCACGTGCCCGACAAAGTCGGCACGGTGCTGTCGGCCGGCGCGGTAGCGGCTGGCGTGCCGGCCAAACCAAGGGGTAGTGCCTGGGGCCGGCTTTCCTCGTGGCCGTCCGCCCGCGATCGGGCGGCGGCCTCCCCGACCGGGGAGACGGGCCCGCCCGGCTCCCCGCCCGGCGCCACCGGCACGGCGGCGACGCCGGGCGGGACGATCGGCGTGACGGGCGCCACGGCTCTGATCGACCGCCCCCTCAGGGGGCCGGCGCCCGCGCGGGCCCCCGTGCCGGTGGCCATGACGTCAGGGGGCCGCGCCCGGCCCGCGTCACCCAGATCCGCGACCGACAGGAGTGATCATGCTCATCGACGAGGTGTCCAGGCGGCAGCCGCACGAGGTGCACGCACGGGGCGCGCGGCCCCTGCCCGCGGAGCCGAGGGGCGAGGGCCGGGACGAGCCGTCGCGGGCCGAGGCCCCGGCGCGCACCGTCCACCGGCTGCGCCGGATCCGGCAGGTGTCCGTGCAGGCGATCGGCGAGATCGACCAGGCGCTGGCCTGACCGTCATGCGGACGGTCCCCGACCCGGAAGGTGTGAGATGAGCCGCGGCAGGGTGGGCGTGATCGTCGCCCCCGCCAATCCCTCGGCGGAGCCCGAGCTGACCCGCCTGCTCGGCTCGCGCGCCGACATGCACGTCACGCGTTTCCCCGTGCACCGGGGCGTGTCGCTCGCCGAACGGCTGGAGAGCTACAACGAGGCCCTGCCCGGCATGGTCTGCGCGTTCGACGGCCTGCCGCTCGACGCCCTGGTCATGGCCTGCAGCGAGTCCCGCTACCTGCTGGGCCCCGACGACGACGCCGGCCAGTGCGCGCGGCTGTCGGCCTCGACCGGCGTGCCGTTCGCCTCCTCCACGCAGGCCACCAGGGAGGCGGTGGAACACGTCGGCGTGAGCGACATCGTGCTGGTCTCGCCGTACCAGCCGTGGCTGACCGAGCTGGCCGAGCGCTTCTGGAAGACGGCGGGGCTCAACGTCACGCAGGTCGTGCAGGTGCGGGCCGCCAAGGGCGGCTACTCCTCCTACGCGGTCACCCCGGCCGAGCTGATCACGCAGGTGGAGCGGGCCGAGGTGCCCGGCGACGCGGTGCTGCTGTTCACCGGCACCGGCATGGCCACGCTGCCCGTGCTCGGGCCGCTCAGCGCCGGCAACGACCGCACGCTGCTCACGTCCAACCTCTGCGCCGCCTGGTGGGCCCTGTCGCGGGCCATCGGCGAGCACGTCACGCTCAGCCGCGTGCCCTACCGCCGCCACATGGCGGAGCAGGGGAGGCGCCCCGCATGAACGGCGTCATCGTCGTCGGGGCCGGCCCGGCGGGGCTGACCGCGGCGCTCTCGCTGGCCAGGTCCGGGGTCCCGGTCACCGTGCTGGAGCGGGAGAACGAGCTCGCCGTGCAGGCGCGGGCCTGCACCTTCCATCCGGCCACGCTCGACCTGCTCGACGAGCTGGGCGTGGCCTCGCAACTCGTGGCCAAGGGCCGCGTGGTCGACCGGGTGCAGTGGCGCGACCGGTCGGGGATCGTGCTGGCCGAGATGGGCATGAACCGGCTCAACGGCCTGACCAAGCACCCGTTCAGGATCCACGCCGACCAGGCCGCGCTCACCCCGCTGCTGCTCGCGGCCCTGAACGCCTACCCCGACGTCGACGTGCGCTTCGGCACCCGCGTCGACGGGGTCTCCGAGGGCGGCACCGGCATCCGGGTCCGCGTCGGCCACACCTGGACGCGGGCCCGGTACATGATCGCCGCCGACGGCGGCCACAGCACGGTGCGCGGTTCGCTGGGGTTGCCCTTTCCCCGGTCGGCCTACCCGACGCAGGCGCTGCGGGTGTTCACCGACTCGCCGCTCGACCGGCTGCTGCCGAGCCTGGCGCCGCTCACCTACGTCCGCGACGTGCAGCAGTCGTGCACGCTGCTCGCGCTGCCCGACCACTGGCGGATCATCTTCAGGATCCCCTGCGACGCCACCGAGCCGCTGTCCTCGCCCAACGTCTCGATGCTGGTCCGCCGCGCCCTGCCGGGGGCGAGCGGGCCCATCCACGTGACCGGGGCCGACCGGTTCGGGCTGTCCAGGGGCGTGCTGACCTCCTACCGCTGCGGGCGGGTGCTGTTCGTCGGCGACGCCGCCCACCTGACCTCCACGGTCGGCGGCCTGAACATGAACGCCGGCATCCACGACGCCGTCGAGGTCGGCCAGGTGATCGCGGCCGTGCTCGGCGGTTTCGCGCCGCCCACCGCGCTGGAGGCGTGGGCGTGGCGGCGACGGGCCGTGCTGCTGCAGCGGGTGATCCCGCGCGGCGAGACGCGGCCGGCCGGCGTGCGCGAGCGCGACAGCGCCCGGCTGGCCGCGGCGATGGCCGGGCTGCGGGCCATCGCCGGCGACCCGGAGGCCACGCGGGCCTATCTCGCGCAGGCCTCGCTGCTCGACACCGTTCCCGGCTCCGCCGGTGGGGCCCGGCCCGTCTGAGACACCGCTGAGGAGGTGCGACACCGCATGTGGCGAACGCTCTCGGACGAAGCGCGCCAGGCCATCCGCGAGCTGTGCGACACGCACGGCTCCCGCCTCTACGACTACTGCCGCACCGAGCTGGCCGCGGGCGACGCCGAGCAGGCGGTCGCCGGCGCGCTGGTGTCCGCCCACCTCTACGCGGACCGGCTGCCCGACCCCGCCCTGCACCGGCCCTGGCTCTACGCCCTGGCCCGCGCCCACCGCGCGATCGTGGCCAAGCCGGCCAGCATCGGCTCCTGGTCGCGTCCGGGGCGGATGTCGGAGCTGCTGCCCGAGGCGCTGCTCTCCCTCGACCGCCCGCTGCGCGAGCTGCTCGACCTGTCCCTGCGCCACGGCCTGTCCGACGCCGAGCTGGCCACCGTCTTCGGCCTGAGCCGGGGCGAGGTCAGCGGCGTGGTGGCGCGGGCGGCCGACGGGCTGGAGGGCTGGTTCGCCGCGATCATCGCCGCGCGCGGCCGTACTGGATGTCCTGATCTGACCACGCGGGTGGCGGCCTGGGTCACCTCGCCGGGCCGCCGGGCCCGCGCCCGGATCAGCCGTCACATCCAGGGCTGCGCCGCCTGCCGGGCCGCGCCCCGCACCATGTCGGCCGCCACGCTGCTGCGCCGGCTGCCGATCGCGGAGCTGCCCGGCACACTGCCCAACCGGCTCGCCTCGGCGCAGCCGCTGCCCGGCCAGGGACCCCTCTGGCGGGCGGACGGCTTCCCCGTGCTGGCACGCACCCTGGTGGAGCCCCTCGCGGCCCCGCCGGGCGTGGAGGCAACGCCGATGCCCCCGGTCGCCGACCCCACGACGGCGACACCGGGAAACCCCTGGTCGGCGGCGGGCGCGGCCGCCGCCGACCAGGAGCCCCCGGGGCGGGCGGCACGCGGGCGGCACCCGTTCACGCCGACGAGCCGCATCCGGCCCTTCCGCGGCGGCTCGACGGGCGACAAGCTCGTCTACGGCAGCCGCGCCGAAGGCGGCCTCAGCGGCACCGTGGTCAACGGCCCAGTCAACGGCCCGGTCGGCGGCCCCGTCGGTGGCCCGGTGAACAGCCCGGTGACCGGCCCGTTGAGCGCGCCGATCGGCGGCGGTGAGGCCGGTGGTGACGGCGCCGCCGCCCCGCCCGGCGCGATGATCATCCGGTACGGCGGCATCGGCTGGAACGGCGAGCCGGGCGGCCTCGACCGGTTCGACGGCGAGGCGCCCTGGCAGGAGTTCTGGCGGGAGCAGCCGGAGGAGCCCCATAGGGAGGCCGAGCAGGAGATCGAGGCCCCGATCCGCACGGTGGCCAGGCTGGGCCTGCTGCTGGGCGTCGGGCTGCTGGTGGTGGGCCTGGTGTGGGCCGTGCTCAACGCCCGCGCGCATCCCGCGGTGGTCACCAGGGCCGCGGCGCAGCAGGGCGTCCCGGCCGCGACGCCCACCCGCTGGACGGCCGCGATCGGCCCGGCCGCCGGGTCCGGCCTGTCGTCCCTGGACCGGAAGGCCGACCTGCCGAGACCGGCGGCGCCCACGGCCCGGGTGTCGCCCCGGTCGGCGTGGCTGGGGTCCGGACGCGCCGGGGCGTTCTCGCTGGCGTGCACCGGGACGTGCCGGGTCGTCTCGGCCACCGGCACGCGCGGCATCGTCCTCGACGGCACGACGTTCCGCGTCCTGGACCCGCGTTCGCGGCCCGGCTGCCCGGGAGGGCCCGACGTGCGGCGCGGCCGGATCACCATCGTCTGGACGGGCCGCGCCACCGGCGACGGCCTGCGCACCGGCGGCACGGCGACCGCCGGCGGCACGCTCACCCTGAAGGTGGGCTGGACGGTCGCCAGGGACAAGGGCGTGCGGCGGCTCGACGCCGCACGCGGCGTCCACTGGAGCAACTGCCGATGAGGCCCCGGATCGGCCGGGGCCCCACGCGCGGCTAGAAGAACCGGAACCCGGGCTCGGGCTCGGGCAGGTCGAGCTGTCGCGGCCCCCTGAACGTCGCGCTGTCCTTGGGCACGTCGGCCAGCGGCGTCCCGAGCACGAACGGCACGGTCACGCTGCTCCTGGTCAGGTCGACGGTGACGGTCGCGCCGGTGCCCTCCTCACTGGTGTAGGTGGTGTCGGTCCCGGCCAGCACCAGGCCGATCCGGTGCCCCTTCCTGAAGGTGTAGTCCTGCGGCAGCGTCAGCCACCTGACCGTCCCGTACGTGCCGACGGGCAGCGGCTGGGCCTGGCTGAGCGAGTCGCGGTTCTGGACGTCGATCCAGCCGCGGGCGACGATCTCCAGCGGCCGGGTGGCCACGTTCGTGGTGACCTTCTTGTAGCAGGCGTCGTCGGCCGCGGTGCTCTCGCCGTGGCAGTCCTCCTCGGTGAGCGTGGTGACGCCCTGGCCGCGCCGCCAGTCGACGCGGGTGTCCTCGCCGAAGTCGACGAGCAGGGCGGTCAGGTTGGCGGTGGGTTTGTCGAGCTTGACCCGCAGGTCGGCGGTGGGGGTGCCGGACAGGCGCAGGTCGAGCGGGAGCGCGCCGGTGGTGAAGGCGGCGCGGCCCGGCTTGGCCGTGCCGACGTCGGCCACCATCTCGGTCTCGCTCAGCGCGAGGTCGGTGAAGGTGGCGGTGCTGTCGCCGCGGGCCTTGAGCAGGCCGAGCGAGCCGTCGGCGGCGGGCCGCAGCACGGCCTTGAGCGCGTACGGGGCCGGCCAGTCGCGCTGGGTGGTCCACTGCGCCGGGCCGAGCTGCACGTCGGCGCGGGGCTCGTTCGTGATCCCGTTGCGGACGCCGTGCAGCCAGTAGTCGAACCAGCGGTGCAGGGTGTCCACCCACAGGTCCCTGCGGCCCTCGAAGTCGAACGGGTCCACGTGCTGGTACTGGCCGACCCAGATCTTGCGCGGCACGTTCCGCCGGGCCAGGGCCTGCCACCAGGCGGAGAAGTTGTCCGGCCGGACGTTGAGGTCGTTGACCGTGTGCACGACGAAGACGCTGGCCTTGACCTTCGAGGCGTCGCCGAGCAGGCCCTTGAGGTAGTCGCGCTCGTTCCAGAAGGCGTTGTAGTTCCCGGTGTCGTCGCCGTCCTCGGCGTCCATGCGGTCGCGGACGGCCTGGCACTTGGCCTCGGGGTCGGTGTCGACGTAGTTCGTCAGCCAGGAGGCGTAGTCGTAGTTGTAGACCACGCCGTTCGAGCGCTGGTACTTGTACCAGGAGCTGATGGCCGAGATGGGGACGATCGTCTTCAGGCCCTCGACGCCGGTGGCGGCCACGGCGTTGGCCAGCGTGCCGTCGTAGGACTTGCCGATCATGGCGGCGTTGCCGGTGGTCCAGTCGGCCACGGCGGGGGTGCCGTCGGCCCTGACCGCCTTGGCGCGGCCGTTCAGCCAGTCGATGACCGCCTTGCCGCCCAGCACGTCGGCCTTGCCGCCCATGTCGGGGCAGCCGTCGGACCTGGTGGTGCCGAGCATGTCCACGTTGAGCACGGCGTAGCCGCGCGGGACGAAGTAGTTGTCGTAGAACAGGGGGAATTTCGTGACATTGCCGGAGGCGTCGTACGCCTTGCGCTCCCCCTCGTTCCCGCGCCCGGAGTTGTCGTAGTACGGACTCTCGTCGATGATCACGGGCACCTTGAGGCCGGGACCGGACTCCTTGGGACGGATGATGTCCACCCTGACCCTGTCGAGCGCGCCGTCGAGGTCGCTGTCCACGGTGGACTCGACGTACACGTGCTCGCGGACGGCGTCGGCGTAGGAGAAGACCGGCTGCGTACGGCCGTTCTGGACGGCGATCGTGGGTCCGGCAGCGGCTTGTGCCGGGGTCGCGATCGCCAAGGTGAGGGCGACCGCGAAGAGGGCCGGGCGTAATTGTGGCACGCGTGACCTCCGTGACAAGTGTCGTAATTTCCCCCGCAATCTCTCACCCGCCCAGAAAGCTGACAAGATCCCACCCATGGAGGTACAGGATCGGATCCGGGGCTGCCTGCTCGGCGGCGCGATCGGCGACGCCCTCGGGGCGCCCATCGAGTTCGAGTCGTTGCGGGAGATCCGCCGGCAGCACGGCCAGGACGGCGTCACGGGCTACGTCACCACCTGGCGGGGCAGGAGCGGGCTCGTCACCGACGACACCCAGATGACCCTCTTCACCGTCGAGGCGCTGACCCGCGACCGCACGGTCGGCGAGGTGCGGCAGGCGTACCTGCGCTGGCTCGACACCCAGGAGCACCAGGCCCCGCCGCCCGCCGACCGTCCGCACCGGACCGGCGCGCTGCGCGAGGAGGGCTGGCTGTACTCCCGGCGAGCCCCGGGCAACGCCTGCCTGTCCGGGCTGCGGCAACCCTTCCCCGGCCCGTCGCCGTCCGGCGCGCCCGGCCCGGTGAACCCCGGCTCCAAGGGCTGCGGCACCGTCATGCGGTCGGCGCCGTTCGGCCTCGTCGCGCCGTACGACGCGGGCGCCGCGTTCGAGCTGGCGGCGGTCTGCGCGCAGATCACCCACGGCCATCCGACCGGCTACCTGGCCGCGGGCGCGTTCGCCGCGATCGTCGCCCGCGTGATGGCCGGCGAGCCGCTGGAGGCCGCCGTCCGCCACGCCCTCGATCTGCTCGCCGGCCATCCGGGGCACGAGGAGACGTCCGGCGCCCTGCGCGCGGCGCTCGACCTGGCCGCGTCCGGCCCGCACTCCCCCGAGCGGGTCGAGACGCTGGGCGGCGCGTGGGTGGCCGAGGAGGCGCTGGCCATCGGCGTCTACTGCGCCCTGGCCGAGCCCTCGCCCGAGCGGGCGCTGCTGCTGTCGGTCAACCACTCGGGCGACAGTGACTCGACCGGCTCGGTCTGCGGCAACCTGGTGGGCGCGCTGCGCGGCGCGGACGCGCTGCCGCCCGCCTGGGTGAGACCGCTGGAGGGCCGCGAGACGATCGAGCGCCTGGCCGCCGCGCTCCTCTAGGCTGGAGGCTCACCGGGACGGAAGAGATCGCATGCGAAACGTCGCGCGGACCTCGCTCGTTGACTCCGCCATCGAGGAGCTCCGCAGGGAGATCACCAGTGGGGTGTGGCCGGTCGGGACGAAGATCCCGTCCGAGAGCCGGCTCGCCGAGAGCCTCGGCATGAGCCGGTTGTCGGTGCGCGAGGCGGTGCGGGTGCTGGCCCACGCCGGGCTGCTGCAGACCAGGCAGGGCGACGGCACGTACGTGACCGCCACCGACGAGTCGCAGGTGGCGCTGCGCCGGCGGCTCGACCGGGCCGCCGCGATGGACATCATCGACGTGCGCCGCGGGCTCGACCTGGTCGCCGCCCGGCTGGCGGCGGTCAAGCGCACCGGCGACGACGTGGCCGCGATGCGCGAGGCGCTGGCCCGCCGCGGGTCGGCCGCGAGCGCGGGCGACCTCGACGGGTTCGCCGACGCCGACGCCGACTTCCACCTGCTGGTGGCCGACGCCGCGCACAACCCGCTGCTGGCCGACCTCTACCGCAGCATGCGCGACGCGCTGCGCGACAGCGTCAGGGACAAGGAGCAGGCCGCGCTGGCGCCCGACCCGTCGCACGACGAGCTGCTGGCGGCGATCGAGGCGGGCGACGCGGCCAGGGCGGTCGAGGTCTCGGTCGCCATCCTCGACGCCCAGGAACGCGAGCTGTGACCCGCGCCCCCGGTCAGCGAGCGATCAGCACGGCGAGCCCGGCGGCCGGGCCGAGCAGGATCGAGGCGGCGGCGCACACCTGCGCGACCGGGCTCGATCCGGTGGGGTGCGCCGGGCCCTGCGCGGCGAAGACCGGGCGGATCCAGCGCAGGTAGTAGAACAGGCTCGCGACGGTGTTGGCGGCGGCGACCACCGCGAGCCAGGCGTACCCGCCGTCCCAGGCGGCCGCGAACATCAGCAGCTTCCCGGCGAAGACGGCGGTCGGCGGCGTCCCGACCAGGCCGAGCAGGCACACCACCAGCGCGAACGCCGTCCAGGGCGACCGCCGGCCGAGCCCCGCGTGGTCGGCCAGCCGCTCGGCCCCGGTGGCGACCACGACGGCGAACGCGCCCAGGTTCGTGACCGCGTAGGCGGCCAGGTAGAACAGCAGGGCGGGCGCGGCCAGGGCGGTGCGTCCGGCCACCGCGACCGGGACCAGCAGGTAACCGGCCTGGCTGACCGTCGAGTACGCCAGCAACCGCCGTACGTTCTCCTGCTGGAAGGCGGCCAGGTTGCCCAGCGTCATCGTGCCGGCGGCCAGCACCGCGAGCAGCGCGGGCTCGTCCAGCACCGTCGTCGCCAGCCGGTACAGCGCCACCAGCGCCCCGATCTTGGGCACCGTGGTCACGAACGCGGCCACCGGCGCCGACGTGCCCTCGGTGACGTCGGGCACCCAGAAGTGCGCGGGCGCTGCCCCGGCCTTGAACAGCGGCCCGGCCAGCAGCAGCACCGCGCCCACGGCCGGGGCCCGCGCGGCGGGGTAGGCGGTGGCGCCGGACCAGCCGTACACGACGGTGGCCCCGGCCAGCATGAGCACGCCGAGGAAGGCGCCCATCAGGTAGTACTTGAGCGCCGCCTCCGTGCCGGACGCGTCCTTGGCGAAGCCCGCCAGCGCGTACGCCGGAACGCTCGCCAGCAGGTACGCCGCCACCAGCACGAGCAGGTCGTCCGCCCCCGCCATGAGGACGGCCCCCAGCGCCGCCAGCACCATCAGGGTGTACAGCTCGGTCTCCCTGCCGTCCCCCCTGACCCGCCCGGTCGCCAGCCACACGGCGAGCAGGGTGGCCAGGCAGACGGTCAGCCGGGCGGCTCCGGTCGGCAGATCGACGGCGTAGGCGTCGAAGGCCAGGACGGCGGGGCGCGGCAGGGCAGCGGCGCTCGCCGCGGCGGCCCCGGCGAGCGCCGCCATGCACACCCAGGCGGCGACGCGCTGCCGTCCGCGGGCCACGAACAGCCCCGCGAGCAGCGCCGTCACCGCGCCCAGCAACATCAGGACCTCCGGCAGCATCGCGGTCACCGCCGCGCCGCCGTGGGGTGCGCTCATCGGCCCGCCAGGGCGACGACGGCGCGGGCGGCGGGCTCGATCAGGTCGAGCAGCGGGCCCGGCGCCAGGCCGATGAGCAGGGACAGGACGAGCAGCGGGGCGATCGCGCCCAGCTCGCGCGGCCGCACGTCGGTGACCCGCGGCGTCAGCTCGCCCGGCTCGCCGAGGAACGCGCGTTGCAGCGCCCGCAGGAACAGCGCCGCGGTGATCAGGATGCCGGTCACGGAGAGCGCGCCCGCGAGCACGGCCCCCGAACCGATCACGCCGGTGAAGATCTGGAACTCGGCGATGAACCCGGACAGTCCGGGCAGCCCGAGCGAGGCGAACGCCGCCACCGCCGTGAGCCAGGCCAGCACGGGCGCCCGTCCGGCGATGCCGCCGTACCGGCCGAGGGCGTAGCCGCCCGCGCGGTCCCACAGCACGCCGGTGACCAGGAACAGCGCGCCGGTGACCAGGCCGTGGCTGACCATCTGGGTGACCGCGCCGCTGACCGCCAGCTCCTTGGCCCGCGCCGGCCCGCCGGCCAGCCCGGCGGCGCCCAGGGCGAGCACGACGTAGCCCATGTGGTTGACCGAGGTGTAGGCGACGAGCCGTTTGAGGTTCTCCTGGGCGAGCGCCACCAGGGCGCCGTACAGCACGCTGATCAGGCCGATCACGATGACCAGCCAGGCGTAGGAGCGCCACGGGCCGGGCAGCAGCGGCACGGCGATGCGGGCCAGCCCGTACGTGCCCATCTTGAGCAGCACCCCGGCGAGGATGGCCGACCCGGCGGCCGGGGCGTCGGTGTGCGCGGGCGGCAGCCAGGTGTGCACGGGCACGACCGGCGTCTTGACCCCCAGGCCGATCCCGATCGCGAGCAGCACGGCCGCGCCCGCGTCCGGCGGGCGCCGGGTGAGGTCGGCGAGGTCGAACGTGTGCGGGTCGGCGGCCAGGTAGAGGCCGATGAAGCCGAGCAGCAGCGCCAGCGAGCCCAGGAAGGTGTAGAGGAAGAACGTCAGCGCGGACCTGGCCCGGTCGCCGTGCCCCCAGCCGACGATGACGAAGTACATGCCGACGATGGACAGGTCGAAGAAGACGAAGAACAGCAGCAGGTCGAGCGCCGCGAACAGCCCGGTGGAGACGGTCTGCAGGAACAGGAACAGCGCCGCGTGCGCCTTGGGCCTGGTGGGCTCGCCCAGCGAGTGGACGGCGCAGAGCAGGAACAGCACCGCGGTCATGGCGATCAGCGGGAGCGACAGGCCGTCCACGCCGACGTGGTAGCCGGCCCCCGCCGTCGGGATCCAGCGCAGCCTGGTCTCGTACGCCAGGCCGCCGCCGTACCCGGTCCACAGGGCGACGACCAGGGCGAGGTCGGCGGCGGACGCGACCACCCGGATCAGGCCGGCCGCGCGCGCCGTGACGCCCGGCAGGACGAACAGGGCGGCGGCGGCCAGCGGCAGGAACACCACGACGTCGAGCACGTCTCACCTCACGATCGCGAACACGACGGCCAGCACGACGAGGGCGACGGCGGCCTGGGCGAAGTAGGTGTGGACCTGTCCGGTCTGGGGGCGTCTGGCCAGCCCGCCGAGTCGCCGTACGGCGCCGCCGGCCCGTCGGACGAGCCCGTCGAGCCCCGCCTCGATCGGGCTTCCGGCCAGCCGCGCGGCCCGCAGCCCCGCCCGCGCGACGGCCTCGACCGCGCCCTGCACGATCCGCTCGTCGAACCAGGCCGCCCACCGCGCCGCCCCCAGCAGCGGCCGCCACACCACGGCCCGCGCCGCCCGCTCCAGCCCGAGCCAGCCCCGGAACGCCCCGCCCGCGCACGGAAGCACGACCGTCCCGGGCCGGGCGGCCCCGCCCGCGTACGGAAGCGCGACCGTCCCGGGCCGGACCGCGATCGCGGCGGTCACCAGGGCGAGCGCCGGGACGCCGGACAGGGCCAGCTCGCCCGCCGTGAGGCCGGGCGCGCCCGGATCGCCCACCAGCCGGGACCACCAGCCGTGCGCCGCGGGCAGCCCGACCATCCCGAACCCGGCCGCCACCAGGGCGAGCACCGGCAGCGGCAGCAGCTCCGGCCCCGCCACCCGGCCCGCGGCCCGCCGCTCGCTCCCCGAGCCGGTCGCCGCGTCGGGGGGCCGCCAGACCTCGGCCAGCGCCTTCCCCGCGTACAGAGCGGCCACCAACCCCGCGGCGAAGGCCACCACGCGCGGTCCCGGTTGCGCGACCCCGCTCAGGACGGCGTCCTTCGTCACCCACAACGACAGCGGCGGCACCCCGGCCAGGGCCGCCGCCCCCACCCCGAACACCACACCCACCAGCGGGAACCGCCGGGCCGCGCCGTGCAGCCCGGCCAGGTCCTTGGTGCCGAGCGCCGCCAGCCAGGCCCCCGCCGCGAGGAACAGCAGGCTCTTGACCGCGGCGTGCGCGACCAGGTGTGCCGTCCCGCCGGAGACCGCCGACGCCCCCGCCGCCAGCACCATGAACCCGACCTGCGCGCAGGTCGAGGCGGCCAGGAGCTGTTTGAGGTCCCGTTGCGCCAGCGCGACCAGGCCGAGCAGCAGTGCGGTCACCGCGCCCGTCCAGGTCGCCACCGCCGCCGCCCAGCCGGTGGCCGCGAGCAGGGCGTGCAGCCGCAGCAGCAGGTACGCCCCCGCGACCACCATGGTCGCCGCGTGCAGGAACGCCGACACCGGGCTGGGGCCCGCCATCGCCCGCGACAGCCAGAACGCGAACGGCCCCTGCGCCGACTTGCCCAGCGCGGCCAGCACGACCCCGCCCGCCACCACGTCCCGCCACGGCGGCGGCAGGCCCGGCAGCCCGGCGAGCGCCAGGCCGCCGCCCGCGGCCAGGGCCGCGCCGCAGGCGACGTACAGGCCCAGGTCGCCGGCCCGGGTGGTGACGAAGGCGACGGCTCCGGACCGTACGCGCTCCCGGTCGCGCCACCGGTAGCCGATCAGCGCGTACGACATCGCGCCCATGACCTCCCAGCCCATCAGCAGCAGGACGAGGTCCGTGGCGGTCACCGTGGCCAGCATCGCGCCCAGGAAGATCAGCATCAGCCCGTGGAAGCGCCCCGACCGCCGCTCCGCCGCCGCGAACACCAGCACGGCCAGCCCGACCGCCGCCACGGTGACCACCATGACCGCCGAGAGCCCGTCCACGGCCAGCCCTTCGCCGAGGATCAGCCGGGCGGTCGCCGAGGGTCTGGTCACCGCCGCGTGCCCGGCCAGCCCGAGGGTGACCGCGGCCGTGGCGACGGACAGGGCGGGGGCGGCGCGGCGCACCGGGATCAGCAGCGCGCCGGCGGCGGCGGGCAGCGCGGGCAGCAGCCACAGGGACGGGCTCATCCCCTGAGATCTCCGGCGGCGTCGGTCATGTCCACGTCGCGGGCGCGGAAGACGGCCGTGGTGACGGCGAAGCCCATCGCCATCTCCAGCGCCATCACGGTGACCGCGACCAGGACGAGGACCTGGCCGTCCGCGGCGGCCGGGGCGACGTGGTACCAGAAGGCGCCGCCGGCCGCGATCACGCCGTTGATCATGAGTTCGAGGCCCATCATGAGCATGACGATCGACTGCTGGGACAGCACGCCGTACAGGCCGACGGCGAACAGGGCGGCGGCCAGCAGCAGGAAGCCTTGGAGCGTCACCGGTCGTACCGTCCCCGGTGGGTGGCCAGCAGCACGGCCGAGATCATCGTCGCCAGGATCGCCACCCCGACGACCATCATGACCAGCATCTTCGGCCCCATCAGTGACAGGCCGAGCGCGTGCGTGGGGTCGGCCGGCGGCCGTCCGCGCCGGCTCGGCGGGTGGACGAGCAGCGCCCCGGCGGCCAGCAGGACGAACACCGTTCCGGCGATGGCCGCCGCGCCCCGCTGGTTGTGCACCATCCTCATCGGCATGAGCCCGGCCGGGTTCATCATGTACATGATCATGAAGACGGCCATGACCAGCATCTCCATGACCATCATGAGGACGACCAGCACCCCCAGGTACTCCAGGTCGATCAGCAGCAGCGTCCCGCCCACGGCCAGCAGCGAGACCAGCAGCGCGAACGTCGCCCGCGCCATCGAGTCCACCACGAACACCGCCCCCCCACCCGCCACCGCGACGACCGCCAGCGCCCAGAACGCCACGTTCACGGCAGCACCACCATCGCGACGACCAGCAGTTGCACGAGCGTGACCGGGATCAGCACCACCCACGCGAACCACACGAACCGGTCCATCCGCACGACCGGCACCCGATACCCGGCCAGCACCAGCACGGCCAGCACCGCCGCCGCCTTGACCGGCCCCCACACCCAGCCGGGCAGCACGGGCCCCGCCGCGCCCCCGAGGAACAGCGGCACCGCCCCGGCCGCCGCCACGACCAGCAGCGCATGGCGTCCGGCCAGGAAGACCAGCCGGTCGGGGCCGCCCAGCTCGCCCGGCACGCCGCCACAAACGTCCCGCCCGACCGGCTGCCCCATCGGCCCCCAGAACGCCATCGCCACCGCCGAGACGAGATAGACCACGAACGCGACCGGCATCCACACCACGAACCACGACCCCCGCTGCGCCGCCACGAGGTCCGCGAACCGCAACGATCCCGCCCCCACGCCCACGGTGATCAGCACGAACATGTGCGGCAGCTCGTACGCCATGCCCTGGGCCAGGAACCGGTAGCCGCCGACCAGCGGCCACACGGCGTTGACCCCCCACCCGACCAGCCACAGAGCCCCCCAGACGCACACCTCCATGGCGTTGAACCACACCACCCCCGCCCCCAGGTCCAGCACCGGCGCGCCCCCGACCGGCAGGACGACGGCGGCCAGCAGCGCGGCCGCCGGCAACACCACGACCCCGGCCCGGGTGAGCAGGACGTCGGCCCGGTCCGTCCGCCGCCGCTGCTGCACCACCAGCCGCGCCCCCTCCCTGAACGGCGCCACCGCCGCCGCTCGCCAGGAGCCGCGGCCCGCGCCGAGCGCCGCGCCGAAGGCCGCCGCCCCCCACGTCAGCACCGCCATCCCCAGTGCCATCCCCGCGGCCGTCCCCGCAACCACCGGCTCACCCGCCCCTGACTGCCGACGGCAGCCGGTCGAGGTCCGGATCGAGACCGGCCACGATCAGCCGCGCCACGGCGAGCTCGGCCCCGGCCAGCAGGCCGGGCAACAACGCCAGCACCGCATCCACCGGGACGTCCCCGCCCTCCCCGGGCCCGGAACGCTCTTCGGTCAGGGCCTCCACGTCGTCGAGCCACCGGCGCACACGATCCAGGGTGTCCCCCCGCAGCGGCCGCGGGGCGTCGGGGCCGAGCTCACCGGCGCCGCGCAACATCCACCGCAACACCCATGACCGGCGCACCCGCCGGGTGAACCGGACGCAGTGCCGCCTTCCCCGCTCGTCGACGGCGCCCGCGAGCAGGCGGTCCCGCAGGCGCCGGGCGTCTGCCGCGGCGGCGGGCCATCCGGCCACGCCGAGCAGCCTGCCGAGACCGTCCAGCCGGGCCGCCGCCGTACGCCGCCACGCCTCCTCCCGGCTCGCGCCCGGCCCCGGGGCCCAGAACGTGTCCCCCGTGCCGCCCGCCGGCAGGGCTCTGACCTGCGCCTCCTGGATGACGTCCCCTTGCAGGACGGTCTCCACCACCAGCCCCGCGGGCCAGTCCGCGAGCACGGGCCCCAGCGGCACGTGCAGCCGATCCAGCTTCAGCCCGTCCCGGTCTGCCCCCCGCTCGGCCATGGGAGTGCCGTCCGGGCCGGTCCCGGACGTCCCCGCGGCCAGGACGCCGGCCTGCCGCCACTGGCCGGGTTCGTCCCCCAGCACGCGGACGGCGTCGTCCAACGCGACCACGACGTCTTCGGCCGGGACGTCCGGCGGCAGTTCCACCAGCGCCCTCGGCACCGGAACCGCCCGCCAGACCGCCCCTGCGGCCGCCGCCAGCTCCGCCCCGGGACGCCCGCACACCACCATCAGGCTCGCCTCCGCCGCCGACGCCGCCACCGGCCAGCCACGACGGTCCACCTCCGCCTCCACCAGCAGCCGCGCGCCCGTCCCGTACGGGGCGGCGACGAGGAGCACCCGGGGCCGCAGCGCCGCCTGCCGCAGGAGCCACCCCCTCAGGCCCACCGGAACGCCCCTTCCCGCCACGCGTACAGGACGCCGACCAGCAGCAGCCCCAGGAACGCGAACATCTCCACCACCGCCGGCAGCCCCACCTCGGCCACCACGAGGGCCCACGGGTACATGAAGACCATCTCCATGTCGAAGGCGAGGAAGACCAGCGTCACGGCGTACCACCGCACGTGGAAGCGGGACACCGCGTGCTCCCGTGGCCGCGCCCCGGACAGGAACGGCCCCACCCGCACGACTCCGCCGGGCGACAGGGCCAGGGAGGCCAGGTACACCGCGGCGACCCCGGCGGCGAGCAGCGCCACGAGCCCCAGCACAGCGCCCACCGCTCTCACCTGCCGCAGAGCCCGAAGATCGAAATCACCTGCCCCTCACGGTAGCAACCGGAATCCGCCTTCCCCGCGACCGACATCCGCCTGGGAACCAGCCCCTTACCAGCACGAACGCGACGGGCCCCGCGGGCGGCCCGGGGGTCAGCGCCCGAGGCCGAGAGAGGTGACGAGGTCGCGCATCTCGTCGTCGTAGACGGCGGCCGGGTCGTGGACGAGGGTGCGCAGGTGGCCGTAGATCTCCAGGGCGATGAGGCCGTGCATGCGGCCCCACACCCGCAGCGTCACCGCGATGCCCGCCGGCGGCAGGTCGGGGAAGTCCTCCTGGACGTGGGCCGCCATGGCGGGGTCGAAGTCGGCCCAGGTGTAGGGGCCGCCCCTGGACGCGCACTCCCGGGCCGCCGGCCAGGCCGCGGCGACCAGGCCGACGATGCCGGCGCAGGCGCGCGCCTCCGCCTCCTTGCCCGGACCTTCGCCGGGCGGACGGTAACCCGGCACGGGGTCGCCGTAGATCAGCCGGAAGCCCTCGGGGTTGGCCAGCGCCCACTCGCGCATGGCCCGGGCCCAGGCCAGGATCCGCCCGCCCGGATCGTTCTCCGGCACCGCGTCGCGGGCGGCCTCGGCCGCGTCGACGGCCGAGGTGTAGACGTCGCCGATGAGCGTCGTGACCAGGTCGTCGCGGGTGGGGAAGTAGCTGTAGATCGCACCGGCCGTCATGCCCATCTCGCGGGCGATCGCGCGCAGCGAGATGGCGTCGGGGCCACCGTCGGCCATGAGCTGCAGGGCGATCGTCTTGATCTCGGCGCTGGTCTGGGCGCGTAGCCGGTCCCGGCGGCTCGTCCTGGGGTCACTCACGGTCGACAGCTTACACGGCATGCTGTTTACTGAACGGCGTGTAGATATCGAACGCCGTACACTTTTGAAGGGAGTCAGCAGGTGAGCACCATCGATGTGATCCGCGCCTACCTCGACGTCTGGAACGAGCCGGACGCCGCCGCCCGGTCGGCCCTGATGAGGTCCGTCCTCACCGAGGACTCGCTCTACGTCGATCCCGAGAACGCGGGCCTGCGCGGGCACGCGGAACTGTCCGAGGTGATCGGCCGCGTCCGGAGCGGGCTCGGCGACCTCCGGTTCACCCTCGACACCGTGGTCGGCGTCCACCACGACCGCGCGTTGTTCCGCTGGCGGCTCGGCACGGCCGCCACCGGCTACGACGTCGTGGAGTTCGACGGGGGCCGCATCCGCAGCATCGTCGGGTTCTTCACCTGAACCGCCCCCGCCGGACCGCAGACCCGTCACCCCATCGCGGCGCAAGCCGCGCGAACCACACAGGAGCACACATGTCCCTCTCGTCCGCCTCCCCGGCGCCGGTCACCGTCGTCGGCCTCGGGCTGATGGGCCAGGCGCTGGCCACGGCCTTCCTGGCGAACGGTCACCCGACCACCGTCTGGAACCGCTCGGCGGCCAAGGCCGGCGACCTCGTCGCCAACGGAGCCGTCCTGGCCGGCTCCGTCACGAGCGCGGTCGAGGCGAGCCCGCTCGTCGTCGTCTGCGTCTCGGACCACGACGCCGTACACGGGTTGCTGGACCCGGTCGCCCCCTCGCTGGCCGGCCGCACCCTCGTCAACCTGACCACGGCGACTTCCACCCAGGCCCGCGACACCGCGAGGTGGGCGGCCACGATCGGGAGCGCCTACCTCGACGGGGCGATCCTCGCCCTCCCGCAGGCGATCGGCACCGCCGACGCCACGGTGCTGTACTCCGGCCCGGAGGCCGCCTTCGAGGAGCACCTGCCCACCTTGCGGGCGCTCTCCGGAGACGGGACCGTCCACCTCGGCGAGGACCACGCCCTGTCCGCCCTGTACGACATGTCCGTCCTGAGCATCATGTGGGGCGTGCTGAACGGCTTCCTCCAGGGCGCCGCCCTGCTGGGCGCCGCGAACGTCAAGGCGACGACCTTCGCGTCCCTGGCCACCACCGCCATCGGCGTGACGACCGGCTACGTCACCGCCTACGCCCGGCAGATCGACGAGGGCCGCTACCCGGCCGCCGACGCCACCCTCGCCGTCCACCTGGGCGGGATGGAGCACCTGGCACAGGAGAGCCGGGCGCTCGGCGTCAACACCGAGCTGCCCGACCTCTTCCTGGAACTGGCCCGGCGCGCGGCGGCCGGTGGCCGCGCCGGTGACGGTTACGCGGCGATGATCGAACAGTTCCGCCGGCCCTCGGCCTGACGTCGTCCTCCGGCGGCACTAACCACCGATGACGAGGGTCTCCGCGGAGCCGTCCGCGTCGGGAGGGTCGCCGGCGGCCTTCCGGCGCGCGGCACCCGGTCGTCCCGGCGTGCCGCGAAGGCGAGGCAGGCGGGACGCCACGAGCACCACCAGCGCGCCGGCCACCGCCGCCGGCACCAGCAGGTACGCCGGAACCCCGCCACCCGCCGCCTCTCCGGACGGAACCCGCGCAGCCGCACCCGCCCCGGCCCCGCCTCCGGCCTGTGCCCCGGCCTGCACACCGGCCTGCACCGGCGTGCTCTTGCCCGGCGGGAACCCCGGCGGCCGGACGGCGCCCCAGGGATCCTTCCCGTCCCCGCCGAACGTCGCCACCTTGTCCGGCGGCACCGGGTCGGCCAGCAGCCGCCCGGGAACCGTGAGCGTCCCCACGGCGTACGGCTCGAACCAGCCCTGGAGGCCCTCCACCCGCCACACCCCGTCCGGCACGACCACCGACGTGGCGTAGTGCCCGGCCTCCGGCAGCGGGGTGCCGGAGAAGGTGACGGTCCTGCCGTCGGCCCGGGTGAGGCGCAGGCCGACGGGATCGAGCTCGCCCGCGTAGGGATGCGTGCCGTGCTGCAGCACCCAGAACCCCACCGTGTACGTCTTCCCGCCCGCGAACGCCGCCGGCGGCGGATCGAGGTAGGTCACCGCCCATCCCCCGCGCGACGAGGCGGACGCCGCCCCCGCCCACCACCCGGACATCACCAGGACGACCAGCACGACAGCCGTCAGGGCGACCGGCCTGCCGGCCGGTACTGCCACGTTTCTCTGCATCACGCACCTCCGACCTCCCTACACCGCCCGGCCCCGCCAGGTTCCGCCCGCGAATCGCAGGAGCAGCCGGCCGGCCGGGTGCGACAATTCCCGGTGCGGCGCGCACAATGGAGTCAGCACGAGGAAATCAGGGCGAGAATTCGGCGAGGAGCGAGGAGGCTTACGCCGTGTCCGCCACCGGAGGCGAATATCTGACCGCGATGCTCGACGTTCTGGTTTACGAGAACGTATTGGTCGCCTGGCGCCGCGCGCCGGGTGGTTATCTGGTCGTCACGCACGAGGGCGAGGAGATCCGGCTGACCGCGCAGCAGGCCGGGATGTGGGCACAGGGGGCGTTCGCGGTTTATCTGGCGTTGGTGGATCAGCGCCGTATCACTCCGCGTATCCCCGGTGACACCACAGCGCAATAACGCACATCAGAACAAAAACCTATTTTTCCAGATTTGTCGGCACAGCAGCCGTGGCGAACCATCCGGGCAACCGGTCAAGCCGGTTTCCTGGCGCGTCCGAGAATGTGCGGCAACCTCGGCGACAACGGCAACGGCCGGAACGCGAACCGTTCGCGCTCCTCGACCACCAGCCCGCTGTCGGCCATGGCGCGCTCGGTGTCGCGGTTGAGGCGGCACCCGCCGGCCATCCGCCGCCACAGCGGCGTCACGAGGTCCTGCACCAGCGCGCCGGCGGCCCGCGAGGAGCGCACGTGCTCGTAGAACCGCACCTCGCCGCCGGGCCTGAGCACCCGGAACACCTCGCCGAGCGTCGCCCGCTGGTCCGGCACCGAGCACAACACCAGCGAGAGCACCACGGTGTCGAAGGAGGCGTCCGCGAACCGCAGGTCCGCGGCGTGCCCGGCGACCACGCTGACGGGCACCGGCGCGCCGGCCGCGGCCCGGCCGGCCAGCCTCCGCAGCCGGTCCTCCGGCTCGACGGCGACCACCTCGCGCACCGCCGCCGGGTAGTGCGCGAAGTTCAGCCCGTTGCCCGCGCCGACCTCCAGCACCCGCCCGGCCAGCCCGGCCAGCAGCCGCCGCCGGTGCTCGGCCGCACCCCGCCGCTCCGACTCGGCGCTCATCCGCTCGTACGCCTGGGCGAAGCGGGGGTTCTGGAACCGCGTCAGGTCCTGCACGCCCCCACGCTAACCCGCCCGCGCGAGCTCCGCGTGGATCGGTCACGACCGGACGAGGCGGGCGATGGCGTCGGCCGCCTCCTTGACCTTGGCCTCCGCCTCGGCCCCGCCCTTGCGCGCCGCCTCGACCACACAGTGCGCCATGTGCTCCTCCAGCAGCGACAACGCGAACGACTGCAACGCGCTCGTCGTCGCCGACACCTGCGTCAGGATGTCGATGCAGTACTTGTCGTCCTCGACCATGCGCTGGATGCCCCGCGCCTGGCCCTCGATCCGGCGCAGCCGCCGGAGGTGGTCCTGCTTGCCGTCGGTGTACCCGGCCATCTCCCGGTCCTCTCGCTCGCTACACCGACCGCAACACGGTACCCCCCTACCGTATTCCGGAGCAGGCCCGGTCAGCCGCCCTGGTTGTTCATGAAGCGCGAGATCAGCCACTGGCCGCCCTGGTGCGAGAGCATGAAGAGCTCGCGGTAGGTGGTGTCGCCCTGCTTGCTGGTCGAGCGCGCGAAGGCGTCCTGGCTGCCCGCGTTCCGCGTCTCGTCGATGGTGTGCGTGGCCGACTTCAGGTCGGCGCCGTCCTTGAGCAGCTTCTCGAAGAGGCTGCGGATGGCCTGCGAGCCCGTGGCCGTGGCCTCCCCGTCCATGGCCACCACGGCGTCGCTGGTGAACGTCTTCACGACCGCGTCCACGTTGCCGGCCTTCAGGGCGTCGAAGTAGTTCTGGACGGCGGCGCGCGGCTGGGTGGCCGCCGTCATGGTGCCGGTCGGCGTGGCGGTCTCGGTCATGGTCTCGGTCGTGGTCGGCGACTCCATGCCGGTCTCGGTGGGCGTCATCATGGTCTCGGTCGGCGTGGCCGGGCTGGCCTCCCCCTTCATCGCCTGCGTGTTGCTCCCCGCGGAGCAGCCCGCGACCAGGACGACGGGAACGATCGCGGCCAGCAGGAGTGCCCTGCGCTCAGAAATCTTGCTCATGGCCGGGTTGATGCCCTCGCCGGTCGTTCCCGAATGCCCGGTTTAGGCACTCCGCACGACCCCTTTACCTCATGTCGGTATTACTCACGGTAACGCTTCACTGTCATTGGTGAGACCGGTCAGAGCTGTGATCGTTGCCGACCCGAGACCGGGTGGGGAAGGCCCGCCTATAGCGTCCCTCCAGTGCGGCCAACACAGGCGAACCCGGAACCACTGCCCCAGCGTGAGGACGCCGAACGCTGTGTCAGCGTCCGGTCCGGGCGGCGGTGCGTCCTTCCCGCGGCTCACCCCACCCCGCACGTCTACCCGCCCATGGAGGCCCTCTAGCGACGTCCGCGCAGGTGAGGGGGCTGGCCGGCGGGGCAGATGACGACGATGGACGAACCGACGACCACCGTCACGCCCTGTGCGGACGGCCCACTGCTGATCAGAGGCCCCTTCGAGCTGCTGACTCAGGACGGCGAGCCGATCGACCCCGGAAGGGCCACGGTCGCGCTGTGCCGGTGCGGCCGATCGTCGACCAAGCCGTTCTGCGATGGTTCGCACAAGTCCGTCGGCTTCCAGGCGTCGAGCGAGCCCGACCCGCCCGCCGACTCCTGAGCCCGCGCGCGCAGCCACCGCGCCGAGTGGGCGGCCCGCGCGAGCCGTCCCCCCGCGTACGGCACGCCGCCCGCGCAGGCCGCGCCCACCGCCAGCCAGGAGCACACCGCCCGCTCCAGCACCCACACCGGCGCGAACAGCGAGGCGGCGGCGGGGAAGACCCGCCGCCCGCCGGCCCGCCGCCGCCCGGCCTCGGCCAGGGCGACGGCCGTCCCGGCGGCGGCCAGCAGCGGCAGCGGCCGGCGCACCAGCGCGAGCGCGGGCAGCACCGCCAGGAAGGACGCCAGCCGCACCGGCTGGGCGAGGTCGTCGTAGGCCTGCCGCACCCGCTGCGACCAGAACCGCCGCGCGTCGCACGGCAACCTCCGGACGTACAGGCCGGGCGGGCGCAGCTCGCGTCCGCCGTGGGCGCGCACGGTGCGGACGAGCTCCAGGTTCTCGAACAGCACGTCGCCGTCGTAGCCGCCCATGGCCAGGAAGAACGACCGCCGGACGCCGAACGTGCCCGGGTAGTCGGCGCCGAGCGCGCGGTTGAGCAGGGTACGGGCGGTGTCCCAGCGGGCGTGCCAGGGGGCGGGGTCGAAGTAGTTCTGCGGCCTGACCAGCTCGGCGCGGGCGAGCAGGGCGTGCATCTCGGCCAGCGCGGGCAGGTCGTAGCGCACGTCGTCGTCGGCGATCACGACCCGGTCGCCCTCGGCCAGCCGCAGCCCGGTCGTCACGCCGTTGACCTTGCCGTTGGCGAAGGACAGGCCGGCCGCCGGGCTGACGTGCCGGACCAGGCAGCGCCAGCGGCGGGCGTGGCGGGCGTACAGCTCGGGTCGGCTGCCGTCGACCACGGTCACGCGTACGTGCGGCGCGAGGGCGCGCAGGTATGCGGTCAGCTCGTCGAGGCCGGAGTCGTCCTGCCAGCGCAGCGGGACCACGTAGTCGAGGTCGATCATGCGGGCACCGCCTGGTCGAGCAGGGAGGAGGCACCGCGTTCCCAGCAGCCCATGACGTGCTCGGCCCAGCGGCGTTCGAGGGCCAGGGCGCAGGCCGCGCCGTACAGGACGTCGCCGGTCAGGGCGGGGAAGGCGGCCGCGAATCCGCCGCACAGGTCGGCCGCGGCGATCTGCTCGTGCACGGCGTCGGCCTGCACGTGCTCCTCGTAGAACCGGGCCGCCGCCGCGTCGCCGCCGAGCCTGCGCAGGCCCGCGGCGTAGCGGCGGTTGGGCAGCGAGGAGGTCATCTCGATCGCGGCCAGGTGGCCGACCAGCGCGCCGCGCAGCCGCCGGTGCAGCCCGAACAGCGACATGGCGTTGCTGACGGCCAGGGTGACCGCGGGGACCCGCGGCAGGTACGCGCCGTAGGAGTCGTCGAGGCCGAGGCCGCGCATGGTGTGGCCGAACAGCTCGCAGTGCATGCGCTCCGGCCGGCCGCCGCCGTACTCGTCGGCCTGGATCTCCACCAGGGCCGCCTTGGGCCGGCCGCGCAGGCGCGGGATCGCCCAGGTGTGCGGGTCGGCCTCCTTCAGGTGGTAGATCGAGCGGTGGACGACGAACTCGCGGAAGGTCTCGATCCCGGCCTCGCGCTGGAGGTGGAGCGAGACCGACGGCTCGTCGTCGTCCTCGGCGGTCAGCGCGGCGAGCGCGCGCCGCACCTCGCCGGGCGGCACCGGCCCGGGACGCGGCACGGCCCCGGCCAGCTCCCGCTCGAAGCGGTCCTCCAGCAGGCCGCGCAGGCGCAGCAGCGACGGCTCCCACTCCCAGCGGTCGTCCACCTCGTCGAAACCCTGGTAGTGCAGCTCGTAGCAGGCGAACAGGGCGAGCTGGAGATCCTCCTCGCCGTCGGGGCCGGGGGCGTCGGGCAGCGTCGCGGGCGGCCGGGCGAGCCGGTCGAAGAGCAGGTCGGTGAGCGGGCCACGCGCGGGCGGCAGGCGCATCAGGCGGCCTTGCGGTAGACGGAGACGTGCGCGCGGCTCTCGTCGGTGAACGGGGTGCCGATCCAGTCGGCCCAGCGGTGTTCCAGAGCCATCCCGGCCAGCCTGGCCATCAGGTCGAGCTCGCCGGGCCAGGCGTAGCGGTGGTTGGCGGGCAGCAGCCGCACGCCCTCGCCGGTCAGCCGTACGCGGGTGGTGCGCATGTGCTGGGTGGCCGGGGCGAGCCGGGCCGCCTCGATGAGGACGACGTCCTCGGCCAGCGACAGCAGCCGCAGCGCCGAGCCGTCGCGGAAGGCGGCCGGGTCGGGCACCCACGCCTCGACCACGAACCGCCCGCCTCCGCGCAGGTGCCGCGCGGCGTTGGCGAAGCAGTTGACCTGCGCCTCCTGGGTGGGCAGGGCGAAGATCGTGTTGATCGCGAGCACCACCAGCGCGTACGAGCCCTCGACCCGCATGGTGGAGAAGTCGCCCACCGTCACGGGGACGGCCGCGCCGCCGGGTTTGGCGCGCAGCTCGCGGGTCATCTCCGGCGAGGCGTCGATCCCGGCGACGGACAGGCCGCGGGCGGCGAGCGGGAGCGCCAGCCGTCCGGTGCCGATGCCGAACTCCAGCACGGGGCCGCCCTCGGCCAGCGTCGCCAGCCGTTCGACGGCCGCGCCGGTCGGCAGCTCCGTCACCGTGGCGTCGTAGATGTCGGCGATCCCGCGCCCGTAGGCGGAGGCGTCGTAGGCCACGGCGCACCTCCTGTCCCCCGTGTTTCAGCAGGTCAATGCCCCTGGCCTGATCGGCTAAACGCTGACCTCCACCCGCCCGGCCGCCACCCGTACGGCGTAGACGGGCACCTGGACGGCCTCCTCGTCCAGGCAGGACCCCGACACCAGCGAGAAGACCTGCTTGTGCAGCGGCGAGGCCACGGTGGGCTCGCCCCGCCTGGTGCCGACGATGCCGCGCGAGAGCACGTACGCGCCGCTGAACGGGTCGAGGTTGTCCAGGGCGTGCACGTGCCCCTCGTAGGTGCGGAACAGCGCCACCTGCCGGCCGCCGACCAGCGCGCAGACGCCGCGCTCCGGCGGCAGGGCCGCGTACTCGCAGACCGGGGTCCAGCTCATCGGGCCATCACCGGCCTGATCTGGCCGCGCTCGGAGGCGAACACGATCGACGGGTCGGGCACGCCGGGGGCGTTGACGAAGCTGACGAACCTGCCCAGCTTCTCCGGGTCGTCCAGGGTCGCCGCCCACTCGTCGGCGTAGGTGGCGACGTGCTGTTCCATCTGGGCGTCGAGGTCGGCGCAGATGCCGAGCGAGTCTTCCATGATCACCTTTCGGAGATGGTCGAGGCCGCCGTCCAGCGACTCCAGCCAGGCGGCGGTGCGCTGCAGCCGGTCGGCGGTGCGGACGTAGAACATCAGGAACCGGTCGACGGTCCTGATCAGGTCGCCGGTGCTCAGGTCGGTGGCCAGCAGGTCGGCGTGGCGGGGCCGGAAGCCGCCGTTGCCGCCGACGTACAGGTTCCAGCCCTGCTCGGTGGCGATGACGCCGAAATCCTTCGACCTGGCCTCGGCGCACTCGCGGGCGCAGCCGGACACGGCCGACTTGAGCTTGTGCGGGGAGCGCAGACCGCGGTAGCGCAGCTCCAGGGCGATGGCCAGGCCGACGGAGTCCTGGACGCCGTAGCGGCACCAGGTGGAGCCCACGCACGACTTCACCGTGCGCAGCGCCTTGCCGTAGGCGTGGCCCGACTCGAATCCGGCGTCCACCAGCCGTCGCCAGATCTCCGGGAGCTGCTCGACCCGGGCGCCGAACAGGTCGATGCGCTGCCCGCCGGTGATCTTGGTGTAGAGCCCGAAGTCGCGGGCGACCTCGCCGATCACGATGAGCTTGTCCGGCGTGATCTCGCCGCCCGGGATGCGCGGGACGACCGAGTACGTGCCGTTCTTCTGGATGTTGGCGAGGAAGGCGTCGTTGGTGTCCTGCAACGCGGCCCGCTCGCCGTCGAGCACGTGCCCGTTGTGCAGCGAGGCCAGGATCGAGGCGACCGCGGGTTTGCAGACGTCGCAGCCGCGCCCCTGCCCGTGCTCGGCGATGAGCCGGGAGAACGTCGTGATCTTCCGCACCCGGACGATGTCGAACAGCTCGGCCCGCGAGTACGCGAAGTGCTCGCACAGCGACCTGCCGATCTCGACCCCCGACTCCTCCAGGAGCTGCCTGAGCATCGGCACGCAGCTCCCGCACGTGGTGCCGGCCCGCGTGCACGCCTTGAGGCCGGGCACGTCGGTCACGCCCAGCTCGGCGACGGCGTGCCGGACGTCCCCCGCGCACACGTTGTTGCAGGAGCAGACCTGCGCGTCGCCGGGCAGGTCGAGCGGCGCCCCGGAGCCGCTGAACAGCAGGTCGGAGGGCGGTGCGGGCAACGGCTTGCCGACGAACGGCCGCAGCGCCGCGTACGGCCCGGCGTCCCCCACGCAGATGCCGCCGAGCAGCGTGCGGGCGTCGTCGCTGATGAACAGCTTCTTGTAGATCCCGGCGACCGGGTCCATGTAGGTGACGTCGAGTGCGCCGTCCATCGCGCCGAACTGGGCGACTTCGACGCCGAGCAGCTTCAGCTTCGTGGACGGGTCCCCGCCCGCGAACGAGGACGTCCCGCCCATGATCCGGTCGGCGGCCACCTCGGCCATCGTGTTGCACGGCCCGACCAGGCCGTGGACCGTGCCGCCGGCCAGCGCGCACTCGCCGATCGCGTAGACCGACGGGTCGGAGGTGCGCATCCCGTCGTCGACCACGACGCCGCCCCGCTCCCCCACCTCCAGCCCGCACGCCCTGGCCAGCTCGTCGCGCGGCCTGACACCCGCCGAGAACACCACGACCTGGCCCTCGATCAGCGTGCCGGCCGGCGTGCGCACCCCGGCGACCCGGCCGTCCGGCCCGGTGACGACCTCCTGGACGCCCGACCCGGCGTGCACGCCGAGCCCGAGGGCCTCGATGTGGCCCTTGAGCACCGCGCCGCCGCCCTCGTCCACCTGGCGCGGCATCAGCCAGGGGCTCATCTCGACGATGTGCGCCTTCAGGCCGAGCGCCCGCAGCGCGTCGGCCGCCTCCAGGCCGAGCAGGCCGCCGCCGACCACCACGCCTTCGGCCGCGTGCTCGGCAGCCGCCCGGATCGCGTCCAGGTCGTCGATGGTGCGGTAGACGTGGGCGTGCTCGCGTCCGGGCACCGGCGGCACGAACGGCGCCGACCCGGTGGCCAGCACGAGCACGTCGTACGGCTCGGCGGCCCCGCCCTCGACGGTCACCGTCCGCGCCTGCCGGTCGACGGCGACGGCCCGGCTGCCCAGCCTGGTCACGGTCCCGGCGGGCACCGGGTAGGTGAGGTCGGCCACGGTGGCCCCTGACAGGTACGAGGTCAGCGCCACCCGGTCGTAGGCCGGGCGTGGCTCCTCCCCGATGACGGTGATCCGCCCGTCGAAGCCCCGGCTCGCCAGGGTCTCCACGAAGCGGTGCGCGGCCGGGCCGTACCCGACGACGACGATCCTCCTCATACCGGCACTCCTTCCTGATCGCACAACCAGCCGACGATGCCCTCCACGGCGTCGCGGCAGGTGCCGCAGCCGGTGGTGGCCCTGGTGGCGGCGGCCACCCCGGCCACGTCGCGGGCGCCGGCCTCCCAGCACGCCCGAATCTGTCCCTTGGTCACGTTGTTGCACCGGCAGACCTCGGCCGCGTCCGGCATCAGCACCGGGCTGCCCGCGACCGGTGCCGGGGACAGGCCGGGGAACAGCAGCCCCGCGCGGTCGCCCGGCACCGGGCCGCCGCGGTCGAAGAGCTGGGTGAGGGTGCCGACGGCGTCGCTCTCGCCCAGCAGGATCGCGCCCACCAGCCGCCCGTCGCGGATGACGAGCTTGCGGTAGGTGCCGCGGGCGCGGTGGCTGAAGCGCACCACCTCGGCGTGCTCCTCGCCGAGCTGCGTCTCGCCCATGGCGGCCAGCTCGACGCTCCTGGCCTTGAGCCTGGTGACCAGGCGGGAGCCGCGGTAGCGGGCCTTGCCGCCGGTGATCACCTCGGCCGCCACGGCGGCCTGCTCCCAGGCGGGGGCGACCAGGCCGTACACCGTGCCGTCGTGCTCGGCGCACTCGCCGACGGCGAAGATCGACGGGTCGCCGGTGCGCAGCTCGTCGTCCACGACGACGCCGCGCCGCACCTCCAGCCCCGCCTTGGCGGCGAGCCCGGTGACCGGGCGCACGCCGCAGGCCAGGACGACCAGGTCGGCCTCGACCAGCTCGCCGCCGGCCAGCCGGACGCCGGCCGGCTCGACCGCGGCCGCGCTGACGCCGGTGCGGGCCGCCACGCCGAGCCCGGCCAGGGTCTGGCCGAGCACCTCGCCCGCCTCGGCGTCGAGCTGGCGTTCCATCAGGTGCCCGGCCAGGTGCAGCAGCGTGACCGGCAGGCCGCGCCCGGCCAGGCCGCGGGCGGCCTCGATCCCGAGCAGCCCGCCGCCGACGACGGCCGCGCGGCGCGCCCGCCCGGCCGCCCGCACGATCCGCTCGCAGTCCTCCAGTGTGCGGAACGGCACGGCCCGCCCGACGCCGGGCAGCGGCGGCACGACCGCCTGGCTGCCGGTGGCCAGGACCAGCAGGTCGTACGGCTCGCGCCGCCCGTCCGCGGTCACCACGTGCCTGGTGTCCCGGTCGATGCGGGCGACCTCGGCGCCGGGCACCGCCTCGACGCCGTGCGCGGCGTACCAGGAGGGGTCCAGCAGGCGCACCTGCTCGGGACGCGCGCTCCCGGCCAGCACGTCCGACAGCAGCACCCTGTTGTACGGCGGGCCCGCCTCGGCCCCGAACACGGTCACCCGCATCCGCGGGTCACGCGCCCGCACCTCGCTGACCAGGCGTGACCCGGCCATCCCGTTCCCCACGACGACGAGCCTCATGAGTCCCTCTCCACCCTGACCGCGCAGACCTTGAACTCCGGCATCCCGGAGACCGGGTCGAGCGCCGGGTTGGTGAGCCGGTTGGCGCCCTCCCAGTGGAAGGGCATGAACACGGTGTCGCGCCTGATGGCGTCGCTGATCCTGGCCACCGCCCTGCTCCGGCCCCTGCGGCTGGTGACCCGCACCAGGTCGCCCGCGGCGACGCCGAGCTGCTCGGCCAGGTCGGGATGCAGCTCCACGAACGGCTCGGGGGCGGCCCGCACCAGCGCCGCGATCCGGCGGGTCTGGGCGCCGCTCTGGTAGTGGGACAGGACGCGGCCGGTGCTCAGGTACACCGGGTAGTCCCCGTCGGGTTCCTCGGCCGCGGGCCGGTGCTCGACCGGGACGAACCTGGCGCGGCCGTCCGGGTGGGCGAAGCGGTCCAGGAACGGCCGGGGCGTGCCGGGGTGGTCCTCGGACGGGCAGGGCCAGAACAGGCCCGTCCCGGCGGCGATGCGCTCGTAGGTGATGCCCGAGTAGTCCGCGACGCCGCCCGCGGCGGCCCGGCGCAGCTCGTCGAAGACGGCGGCCGGCTCGGTGTCGAAGCGGTGGCCGAGCCGGGCGGCCAGCCCGGCGATGACGTCCAGGTCGCTCCGGACGCCCGCCGGCGGCGCGACGGCCCGGCGGCGGAGCAGGACGCGCCCCTCCAGGTTGGTCATCGTGCCGTTCTCCTCGGCCCACTGGGTGACCGGGAGCACCACGTCGGCCATGGCCGCGGTCTCCGAGCGCACCACGTCGGCCACGACCAGCAGGTCGAGCCCGGCGATCCGGCCACTGACGTGCCCGGACGCGGGCGCCGACACCACCGGGTTGGACCCGAACAGCAGCAGCGCCCGCGGCCCCCGCGGGGTGCCGAGCGCGTCCAGCAGCTCGTACGCCGACCGCCCCGGCCCCGGCAGGTCCTCGGCCCGCACGCCCCACACCCGCGCGACGTGCGCGCGGGCCGCCGGGTCGTCGATCCTGCGGTAGCCGGGGAGCTGGTCGGCCTTCTGGCCGTGCTCCCTGCCGCCCTGGCCGTTGCCCTGGCCGGTCAGGCAGCCGTAGCCGGAGCCGTGCCGGCCGGGCAGGCCGAGCGCCAGGGCCAGGTTGATGAACGCGGTGACGGTGTCGGTGCCCTTGGCGTGCTGCTCGGCGCCGCGCCCGGTCAGCACGTAGGCGTTCCCGGCGGCGGCCAGCGCGCGTACGGCCTGCCGCATCCGGTGCACCGGCACCCCGGTGACGCGCTCGACGCGTTCGGGCCACCAGGCGGCCAGCGAGGTGCGCACGTCGTCGAAGCCGGTGGTCCTGGCCGCCACGTAGTCCGCGTCCACGAGGTCGTCGGCGATCGCCAGGTGCAGCAGCCCGAGCGCGAGCGCCAGGTCGGTGCCGGGCGTGGGCTGCAGGTGCAGCCAGGCGAGCCGGGCCGTCGGGGTGCGGCGCGGATCGACGACGATCAGCCGCGGCCCCGACAGGTGCCGGACGAACGGCGGCATGGTCTCGGCCACGTTCGCGCCGGCCAGCAGCACGACGTCGGCCTCGCCCAGGTCGGTGACCGGGAACGGCAGGCCCCGGTCCATGCCGAAGGCCCGGAGGGAGGCGGCGGCGGCCGAGGACATGCAGAAGCGGCCGTTGTAGTCGATCTGGCTGGTGCCGAGCGCGACCCTGGCGAACTTGCCGAGCTGGTAGGCCTTCTCGTTGGTCAGCCCGCCCCCGCCGAACACGGCCACGGCGTCGGGGCCGTGCTCGGCGCGGATGTCGGACAGCCGGGCGGCGACGTGGTCGAGGGCGGCCTCCCACTCCACCGGCTCGCCGTGCAGGAGCGGCGTGGTCAGGCGCTCGCCGTTGGTGAGCAGCTCGGCCGCCGTCCATCCCTTCTGGCACAGCGCGCCGGGGGCGTTGGCCGGGACGTCGGTCCTGGGGCTGATCTCCAGTGCGGGCCCGATCTCCATGCCGCACTGGAGGGCGCAGTAGGGGCAGTGTGTCTTCGTCATGTCAGACCCGGGCGTGGGCGAGGCTGGCGACGACCGTGACGCCGACGGTACGCGTGTAGCACCACCAGGTCAGCGCCAGGCAGGCGGCGTAGAAGACGGCGAAGGCCAGGAACGCCGGCGCCGGGGTGCCGGCCGCGGCGAACGCCATGCCGAAGGCCCGGTTGACGAGGAAGCCGCCGAGCGCGCCGACCGCCGAGATGACGCCGATCGCCGCCGCGGCCTGGCGCCTGCCGTGCAGCAGGGCCTCCGCGCCCGCGCCGCGCTCGGCGACCGCCTTGGCGTGGAAGATCGCCGGGATCATCCGGTACGTCGAGCCGTTGCCGATGCCCGCGGTGAGGAACAGCAGCTGGAAGGCCAGGAAGAACAGCCAGAAGCCGCCCGCGGCGGCGGCCGACCAGGCCAGCAGCACCCCGGCGCCCATGGCCGCGAAGTTCCACTGCGTCACCCGCGCGCCGCCCAGCCGGTCGGCCAGCCAGCCGCCCACCGGCCTGACCAGCGAGCCGAGCAGCGGCCCGGCGAACGCGACCGCCGCGTACGGCGCCTCGGGGAACAGGCTCTTGCTCAGCAGCGGGAACGCCGTCGAGTAGCCGATGAACGAGCCGAACGTGCCGACGTACAGGACCGACATGATCCATGTCTGCGCCCGCCCGGCCACCGCGAGCTGCTCGCGCGGCTCGGCCCTGGCGCCGGCCAGGTTGTCCATGAAGAACCACGCGCAGGCCGCGGCCACCACGATGAACGGGATCCAGAACCAGCCGGCGGCGGCCGTCCCGAGCGAGCCGATCACCAGCGGCACGACCAGCTGCACCGAGCTGACCCCGACGTTGCCGCCCGCCGCGTTCAGCCCGAGCGCCAGCCCCTGCTTGCCGCGCGGGTAGAAGTAGGTGATGTTGGCCATGCTGGAGGCGAAGTTCCCGCCGCCCACCCCGGCCAGCGCCGCGATCACCAGGAACAGCCAGTACGGCGTGCCGGGATCGTTCACCGCCACCCCGAGCAGCACGGCCGGGACCAGCAGCAGCGCCGCGCTGGCCACGGTGAAGTCGCGCCCGCCGAACCTGCCCGGCCCGAACGTGTAGGGCACCCGCAGCGCCGCCCCGACCAGGTTCGGCAGCGCGACGAGCCAGAAGAGCTGGTCGGTGGAGAAGTCGTAGGCCCCCATCCTGGTGGCCACGACGCTCCACAGGGTCCAGACGGTGAACCCGAGATGCTCGGCCACGATGGAGAAGACCAGGTTGCGCCGGGCGACGTGCCTGCCGGTCCGCTGCCAGAAGGCCGGGTCGTCGGGGTGCCACTCGGTGATCCAGCGCGCCATCGATCTCTCCTCCGCTCGGCGTCGGGAGCACCACGGTAGGAAGGCCGCGTTACGCGTTCCGGCAGCCGGCGGGGGTGCGCCGGTTACGTGTGATTCACCGCGGTAACAAGGCGCGCACAAGCGTCACCGGCGAAACACGCCGGTAATGATCGGAGTTCTGGCTGGTTACGCGGTCTTCCCCGGGGTAACAGCACTCATGGCAAGGGGGGAATAATGATCAAAAAGCTGCACCAGATGGGCATCAAGTCAGGCCACATGTACGCCGCGGGGCTGGCGTCCATCGGCCTGTCCTTCTGTTCCTGGATGATCTCCAAGAACAACGAAGGCGCGGGCCTCGACCGGGCCGACCGGTGGGGGATCTTCGTCGGCGAGTGGGCGCCCACGTTCTTCGCGATGGGCGTCGCGCTGCGGATCGAGGAGACCCACAAGGACCTCGAAGAGCGCGGCACCGAGATGTTCGACAGCACGCAGGGCCAGCGGTCCCGCTCGCACGTCGGAGTTTGACCAGGAGGCCGCGCAGGTCGCGCCGGGGGGCCGGCCTGCGCGGCGCACCTCTTCACCGGGGGCCTCAGCGGGACAGCCGCTCCAGCGGCTCGTCGGTCAGCCGGTACTTCAGCCACTCGTCCTGCCGTACGGCGCCGAGCTTGTCGTAGAAGGCGATGGACGGCTCGTTCCAGTCGAGCACCGACCACTCCAGGCGCTGGTAGCCGCGTTCGGCGCAGATCCGCGCCAGTTCCGCCATCAGCGCGCGGCCGTGGCCGCCGCCCCGGTGCTCGGGGCGCACGTACAGGTCCTCCATGTAGATGCCGTGCACGCCGCGCCAGGTGGAGTAGGTCAGGAACCAGATCGTGAATCCGACGGGCTCGCCGTCCTGCTCGGCCAGGTGCGCGAACACGGCGGGCCGCTCGCCGAAGAGCGAGTTCCGCAGCATCTCCTCGGTCACGCGCACCTCGTGCGCGGCGTTCTCGTACGTGGCCAGCTCAAGGATCATGCGCACGATGGCGGGGACGTCTGCTGGGGTGGCGGGGCGAATCATGCGCACAGGGTAACCAGCGCATTTGGTTGAACCGTCCACCGCCCCCGTACGTCGTTACGGCAGAACGGTATTCGGGGGACCGTCTGGAAGCTCAGCCCGGATGACCGAATGGGGACGGAAACCGTGGGCGTTTTAGAGGAGCTGGGGGTTCGCCTGCCCCCGTATCCGGACATCAGGCTCGCGCTCGTGCTCGGTGAGCGCGCTCTGTACGTGAACGGGGATCTGCAGACCGCCAGACGCTGGTTCGACTCGGCCTACCGGCAGGCCGAGGCGTGCGGCGACGTGCCCGCCCTGGCCAGGGCGGCGCTCGGCCTGGGCGGGGTGTGGGTGCAGGAGCACCGCACGTGCGCGGAGTCGGAGACGGTGCGCGCGCGTCAGCGGCACGCGTTGTCGCTGATCGATCCGTACTCGTCGCTGGCGCTGCGGCTGCGGATCAGGATGACCGGGGAGGAGGACTACGGCGCGGGCGGGCACGAGGAGATCCTCCGGCTCGTCGCGCAGGCCAGGAGCGCGGGCGATCCGGCGGCGCTGGCCGAGGCGCTGAGCGTGGCCCACCACTGCCTGCTCGGCCCGGAGCACGGGCCGGCCCGGCTGGAGCTGGCCAGGGAGCTGATCGGCCAGGCCGCGGTCACCGGGCGCCGGGGCGACCTGCTGATGGGCCTGCTGTGGCGGACGGTCGATCTCTACCTGGCGGCCGACCCGCACGCCGGACGCTGCCTGGAGGAGCTGCGGGGCCTGCTGGCCGAGCACGACCACCTGGCGGTCGGGTTCGTGACCGACGTGATCAGGGTGATGCTGGCCGTCAGGGCGGGCCGGTTCGAGCAGGCGGAGAAGATGGCCGGCGACTGCTTCGAGCGCGGCGTCAAGGCCGGCGACATGGACGCCACCGGCTGGTACGGCGGCCAGATCGCCGTCATCCGCTGGTACCAGGGCCGCACGGCCGAGCTGCTGCCGGTGCTGGCCGACCTGGTCAGCTCGCCCACGCTCAGCCCGGTCGACAACTCCTACCTGGCGGGCCTCGCCCTGGCCGCGGCCACCTCGGGCGACCGCAGGGCGGCGGCCGGCCACCTGGCCCGGCTGCGCGGCCGGGACCTGGCCGACCTGCCGAGGTCGAGCACGTGGTTGTTCTCGATGTACTGCGTCGTCGAGACCGCCCATCTGCTCCAGGACGCCGGCACCGCCGCCGAGGCGTACGCGCTGCTGCTGCCGTTCGCCGCTCTGCCGGTGGTGGCCAGCCTGGGCGTGCTCTGCCTCGGCTCGGTGCAGCACTGCCTCGGCATGGCCGCGCTCACGACCGGCGACGTGGACCGCGCCGCCGGGCACCTGGCGGAGGCGGTCCAAGCCAGTCTCGCGCTCGGCCACTGGCCCGCCGCGACGCTGTCGCGCTGGCGGCTCGGCCAGGCGCTCGCGCTGCGCGACGGGCCGCACGACAAGGCGGCGCGGGCCGCCCAGAACGCCGCCGCGCAGGAGGCCAGGGAGCTCGGCATGGTGCTGCCCGCCGTGGTCGGCAGGGCGGGCGCGGCGCACGGGGCGTTCCGGCTGCGCAGGCACGGACGGGACTGGCAGGTCGAGCACGGCGGGCGGCTGGTGGTGGTCGAGCACAGCGTCGGCATGGGGCACCTGGCGACCCTGATCGCCAACCCGGGGCGCGAGATCCTGGCCGCCGACCTGGCCGCGGGCGCGCCGGCGCAGGAGAGCGAGCCGGCCTCGGCGCAGCCGGTGCTGGACGACCTGGCCAGGGAGACCTACCGGCAGCGGCTGACCCAGTTGCAGGCCGACATCGACGAGCTGGAGGCGATGAACGACCTCGAACGGGCCGCCGCGCTGCGGCTGGAGCGCGAATGGCTGGTGGCCGAGCTGTCGGCGGCGACCGGGATCGGCGGGCGGGCGCGGCCGTTCACCGGCACGGAGGAACGTGCGCGGATCGCCGTGGGCAAGGCGATCAGGCGGGCGATCTCCCGCGTCTCGTCGGCCGACCAGGCGCTGGGGGAGGAACTGCGGGCCACCGTGCACACGGGTGTGCGGTGCAGCTACCGGCCCCGCTGACCGCCGTACGGGCGCGCCCCCGCGGCGTGCCCGTACCTTTCGTCCGGGACACTGGTCGCAGGAACCAGACGAACGGACAAACAGCATGGAACACCGCACACTCGGACGTACAGGACGTCAGGTCGGCGTCGTGGGCCTCGGCGCCTGGCAGCTCGGCGCCGACTGGGGCGAGGTGAGCGAGGACGAGGCGTTCGCCACCCTGGAGGCGGCCGTGGCGGCGGGCGTCACGTTCGTCGACACCGCCGACGTCTACGGCGACGGCCGCAGCGAGCAGATCGTCGGCCGCTTCGCCAAGGCACATCCCGGGCTCACCGTGGCCACCAAGATGGGCCGCCGGATGGCGCAGGTGCCGGCCAACTACGTGATGGACAACTTCCGCGCCTGGAACGAGCGCTCCCGGCGCAACCTCGGCGTGGACACCCTCGACCTGGTCCAGCTCCACTGCCCGCCCACCCCCGTGTACTCCTCCGACGCGGTCTTCGACGCCCTGGACACGCTGGTCGCCGAGCGGAAGATCGCGGCGTACGGCGTCAGCGTGGAGACCTGCGAGGAGGCGCTGACCGCCATCGCCAGGCCGGGCGTGGCGACCGTGCAGATCATCCTCAACGCGTTCCGGCTCAAGCCGCTGGAGCGGGTCCTGCCCGCCGCCCGCGCGGCCGGGGTGGGCGTCATCGCCCGCGTCCCGCTGGCCAGCGGCCTGCTGTCGGGCCGCTACGACGAGCACACCGTGTTCGCCCCCGACGACCACCGCACCTACAACCGGCACGGCGAGTCGTTCGACGTCGGCGAGACCTTCTCCGGCGTGGAGTTCGGCACCGGCCTGGAGGCGGTGCGGCGGCTGGCCGGGCTGGTGCCCGAGGGGGCGTCCATGGCTCAGTTCGCGCTGCGCTGGATCCTCGACCAGCCCGGCGTCTCGGTCGTCATCCCCGGCGCGCGCAACCCCGGCCAGGCACGGTCCAACGCGGCGGCGGCCGACCTGGCTCCGCTCCCCGAGGAGACGCTGGAGGCCGTGCGGGCCGTCTACGACGAGCTGATCCGGCCGCAGGTGCACGACCGGTGGTGAACCGTTGACGGTACGGCTTCCCGCGCTCTAATGTTTAGGAAACTTTCCTAAGCAATTCTCGCCGCGCGCACACCTCCGAGGAGCCCCGCATGAACGCGAGAAGATGGACCGCCGGCTGCGCCGCCCTCGCCACGGGTCTGGTCCTGCTGGGCGCCCCGGCCGCCTCCGCCGCGCCCACCGGCTGCACGTACCAGCTCAACCAGGCCGAACGCTGGGCCACCAGCTACTGCCCGAGCGGCACCGGCGAGCACCGCATCCACGTGATCCAGCGCCACTTCCTGCCCGAGGTCGGCCTGATCCCGATCGAGGGCCCGTGGGTGCCGGCCGGGCAGACCTCCTACACCGGGATCACGCCGCACACCACGGTGAGCGTCTGGGTGGACACCCGCGGATGAACACCAACGGATACGGCGGTTTCTGCCCGCACGCGAGCATGAACCCCAACGGATACGGCGGCTTCACCGCCCGCTGACAGGGGGCCTTCACCGCCCGCTGACACGGAAGCTTCGGCGCCCGCTGACACGGGGGGCTTCGGCGCCCGCGTCAGGGGTGGCTTGCGTCAGCGACCGCGGCCCCTTCGCCTGCCGTACGCCAGGTAGGCGATGGGCCCGAACGGCTGCACGAAGATGCCCAGCCACCAGACGCCCTTCCAGCCGTGGATCTCCCGCTGCGGCCGGCGCCACAGATCCACGGCGGCGGCCCCGGTGAGCACCAGCTCCGCCGAACCGAGCCGAGCAGCACCGCCCGCCGCCGGCCCGACATGTCACTCCATCGCATGGCCGAACACTCCGATCGACCCCTCTGAGGACAAAGCCTGTCATTCCGTCGTCTACCCCACCCGCCGCCTCCCGACAAGCCCCCTCTCGCCCGGCCGGCCCTCACCGCCGGATCGCGATCTCGTAGGAGTAGCGGTCGCCACGGTAGATCGACTTGGCCGCCTCGACCGCCCTTCCCCGCTGGTCGTAGGCCACCCGTTCGACCAGCAACGCCGGCGCCAGCGGCGCCGCCTCCAGCAGCTCCGCCTCCTCCGGCTCCAGCACCGTGGCCCTGATCGACTGCTCGGCCCGCTCCAGCCTGATCCGGTACGCCCCCGCCAGCACCTCGTACAGCGACCCGCCGAGCGGCCGGTCGAGCAGTCCGGGCACGAACGCGGCCGGCACGTGGGCACGCTCCAGGCACATCGGCGAACCGCTGGCCGTACGCACCCGGCACAGCCGCACGACCGGGTCCGCCGGGCTGATGCCGAGCGCCTGCCCCACCCGAGCCCCGGCGGGCACCTCGGCCGCCTCCAGCAGCCGCGACCCCGGCTCCAGCCCCCGCCCCCGCATGTCCTCGCTGAACGACGTCAGCTCGATCGTCTTGGCGATGCTCCGGTGCGCGACGAACGTCCCCGCCCCCTGGACCCGGTAGACCCGCCGGTCGGTCTCCAACCGGTCGACCGCCCGCCGCACGGTCAGCCTGCTGACCATGAACTCCTCGGCGAGATCGCGTTCGGCGGGCAGCCGTTCGCCCGGCTTCAGCTCGGTCTCGATGAGCGCGAGCAGATGGTCTGTGAGCCGGCCGATCTTCGTCACGGGTGGTCGTCCTCGGTCAGGGTGGTCCTCTTGACGCTCGAATCGTAATTGGGCTATACCAATCGAGCAAGTAGGGCAGTTTGCCCCCTGTGCCGGAAGAATGGGCTGTACCAAATGGATGTGGTGACCGCGATCGAAGGCGGCCTGGTCGTGAGCTGCCAGGCCCCCGAGGGCCACCCCCTCCGCGACCCGGACACCATCGCGCTCCTCGCCCGCTGCGCCGAACTCGGTGGCGCGACCGGCCTGCGCGTGAACGGCCCCGAGGACGTCCGCGCGGTCAAGGCCGCCACGGACCTCCCCCTGATCGGCCTGGCCAAGGTCCCCCGCCCCCACGCCCGCCCCCTGATCACCCCCACCTTCGCCCTGTGCGAAGCCCTGGTACGAGCCGGCGCCGACATGGTGGCCCTGGAGGTGACGGCGGAGGCCGAACCAACTGCGGGCGACCTGCCGTCCCTGGTCGAACGGGTGTGGAGGGAGCTGGGCGTGCCCGTCATGGCCGACGTCTCGACAGCGGAGGAAGGGCTGCTCGCCTGGAACCGAGGCGCAGCCCTGATCTCCACCACCCTCTCCGGCTACACCCCCTACACCACCCCCGCAGCCGCCGTCGATCCCGCCGCCCTCCTGAGGCCCGACGCGACTGACTCCGCCTCCCGCGCTGGGACCGGGTCCGCCCCTCGGCCGGGGCTTTCCTTTGAGCCCGATCTCGACCTGGTCGGCGAGCTCGCCGCCCTCGGGGTCCGTACGGTCGCCGAGGGCCGGCTCCGCACCGACGCCCACGTGGCGGAGGCGTTCGCCCGAGGCGCCTGGTCGGTCGTGATCGGCGCCGCCATCACCGACCCCCTCGCCCTCACCCGCCACCTCACCGCGGCCACCCCCAGGGGAAGCAGCCGATGACTCACGCCCGCCCCCACCACCCCGGCGAACCCATGCCCACCCCAAAAAGCCGCCCGGACAACACCCCAGCGGCACACCTCCCCCCGAACAGCCCCGCCCAACTCCCCCCAGACGTACGTCCGCACCCGAACAGCACCGCGCCACTCCCCGCAGACAGCACCCCCGCCGAACACCCCCGCGCGAAGATCGCCCCCACCGTGCGGCGCCACGCCACCGTGCGACGCCACGCGAACGCCATCCCCGCCGTGCTCGGCATCGACATCGGCGGTACCAAGACCGCCGCCGCCCTGATCCCGGCCACCCCCGGTACGGAGATCCGCCTCCCCGCCCGCGTCCCCACACCTGCCGGAGGCGGCGCCGCGGCGGTGCTGGCCGCCGCGCTGGACCTGGCCGAAGACCGCCTCGCCCAGGCACGCGCCGCCGGGATGGACGTCATCGCCTGCGGCGTCGGCAGCGCCGGGACGATCGGCGACAACGGCGTGGTCACGCACGCCACCGACGCCCTGCCCGGCTGGCGAGGCACCGACCTGGCCACCGCCTTCACCGAACGGCTCGGCCTGCCCGTCACCGTGCTCAACGACGTCCACGCCTGGGCGCTCGGCGAGGCCCGCCACGGCGCGGCCCGGGGCAGCCGCCTGGCCCTGGTCCTCACGATCGGCACCGGCGTCGGCGGCGCCCTCGTACGCGACGGCGAACTCCTGCGTGGCCGCAACGGCATGGCGGGCTCCCTCGGCCACACCCCGGCCGTCCTGCCTCCGAACGCCGACGCCGACCGCCCGTGCCCCTGCGGCGCGACGGGCCACCTGGAGGCGTACGCGTCGGGCCCGGCGATCCTGTCGGCCTACCACGCCCGCGGCGGCACCGCCCCCGACCTCGGATCCCTCCCCGCGACCCGACACGACACCAGGTCCCCCGACCTCGGATCCGACCCCATGGCCCGACACAACACCGGGTCCCCCGCCCTACGGGACCCGGCCGGAACCACCGCCCCGCGGAACCCCCTCGGGGCCACCGGGCAGCAGGCTGGGTCGGAGGACGCCGACCCCCTGGCCCATGAGGTGATCCGCGAGGCCGCCGTCATCCTCGGCCGATCGATCGCCTCCGCCGCCACCCTCCTGGACCCGGACGTGATCGTCCTGGGCGGCGGCGTCACCGGCCTCGGCGACCTCCTGACCGTCCCCCTGATCGAGACGATCCGCCGGCACGCGCCCCGCGGCCTCGCCGCCGCCCCCGTCCGGCTCTCGACCCTGGGCTCACACGGAGCCGTGCTGGGCGCGGCCTCGGCCGTCAGGCCCTGACTCCGGAGCAGCACGTACCGGCCGACCGGCGTCAGCCGCGGGGCGGGAGGTGCAGCCAGATGTCGGGCGGCCCCAGGACGGGCCGGGCGTCGGTGAGCCGCAGCCCCGTGTACGCGCAGCAGTACGCCACAGCCTCTCCCTGGTAGAGAAAGGCGTTCAGCACCTCGTCCGCCGAGCTGTCCGGCGACACCCAGCCGCCGCCCGGATACGCGTCCCACTCCTCGACGACCCCGTTCCGCGAGCTGCAGCCCTGGTTGCCGCCCTTCGGATCGGCGTACATCGCGTAGCAGACGGTCCCGGCCGAGAGGCGGTTGATCACGTCGGCGCTCGTCACCTCGCAACCCCGGCGCCGGCTGACCACGCAGCCGCCCGGCACGTCGGTGGCCCCCACCAGACCGTTCCCCTCACGCGGGTACGGCTCGTCGAGGACCCCGTCGATCCCGGCTCCCTCGGCCACCGTCGCCCCCAGCCGCCGCGCGGCCTCCGCCGCGGTGACGCCCGCGACGCACACCAGCTCCAGCCCGTCGTACGCGAAGTCGCCCAGGGCCTCGATCAGCCGCTCGGCCTCCACGACGGCGGCGATCTCCGCCTCCGCCAGCGTGGGCTTGTCGCGCGGGAAGGGGAAGAACAGGCCCGGATTGGGGCCGGCCAGGCTGAGCCGACCGGGCGACCAGCCGCCCGTCATCGGCCGCCACGGATCGGCCCCCGCGGCGACCAGGGCGAGCGCGTTGTCCCTTTGATGGGCGAACACGGCCCGCCAGAGGGCGCTGTGCCCGTCGTACGCGGCATCCACATCGCCGACCCGGCGGGCCAGCTCGGCGACCACCTCGGGCGAACCGTACTCGGCCGCGAGGTGGAGGGGCGGCCCCTCATGCCACAGGTCGGCATGCGGATCGGCGCCGGAGTCGAGGCGGGCGCGGATCTCGCTCAGATCGGACCAGTCATCCCAGCTCAAGCCGACCCATCCGGCTTCCTTGGTGACAACCACGACACTCCCCCAGAGGCAGCTTATCGAACACCAGTACGAGCATATCGCGGCTCCGGTGCCGGACACTCCCCGACGGCCCGCCCGGCCCCGCCTGCGCGACCGTCCGCGCGGGGCAGGCCCAGGAGAGCCGCACAAGCCTCTGACCATGGACGTCGGCCACCCGAGGCGGCCGGCGATCAGTCAAAACCCTAAGCGCAGCGTCGCCGCACCTCGACCAGGAGTGACATAACCGTGCCCTTCCGGCGGTACACCCCTGTCTCCGTCGGTGCGTCTCCTCACGTCCGGACCATCCGTCCCTGGAGTCACGCCATGGAAGACGGGAGACCGGCCCCCAGGCGAACACCCCCGGCCTCGCCACAGATAACGAATTCGGGCTAACATCGCCACATGGCGATTGATTCTGAAGGTGGCCGTTGTGTCAGTGCCGACATCGCCGCCGGCATCTCCCCCGCGGCCGCGCTGTTCCACTCCCTGGCCGACGAGACCCGGCTGCGCATCGTCCAGCGCCTGGCCCGCGGCGAGGCCCGCGTGGTCGACCTGACCACCCAGCTCGGCCTGGCCCAGTCCACGGTGTCCAAGCATCTGGCCTGCCTGCGCGACTGCAGCCTGATCGACTACCGCGCCGAGGGCCGCCAGTCGTTCTACTCCCTGACCCGGCCCGAGCTGATGGACCTGCTCGCCGCCGCCGAGCAGCTGCTGGCCGCCACCGGCCACGCCGTGACGCTGTGTCCCGCCCCCGTCGGGGCCACAGAGGAGCCGATGTCGTGACCGCCGCGCACCTCACCGCCCCGGCGCGCCGGACGGCCCTGCGGCGGCGCATCCGCCTGCTGGTCGCGGCCACCATCACCTACAACGTGATCGAGGCGGTGGTGGCCATCACCGCCGGCACCCTGGCCTCCTCCGCCGCGCTGGTCGGGTTCGGCCTGGACTCGGTGGTGGAGGTCGCCTCGGCCGCCGCGGTGGCCTGGCAGTTCTCCGCGGCCGACCACGAGCGCCGCGAGCGGGCCGCGCTGCGCGTCATCGCGATCTCCTTCTTCGCGCTGGCCGCCTACGTCACGTTCGACGCCGTCCGTACGCTGCTGGGGGTGGGCGAGGCCGAGCATTCGCCCCCCGGTCTGATCCTGGCCGCGTCGTCGCTGGTGATCATGCCGTTCCTGTCCCACGCGCAGCGCCGCGCCGGACGCGAGCTCGGCTCCGCCTCCGCGGTGGCCGACTCCAAGCAGACCCTGCTGTGCACCTACCTGTCCGGCGTGCTGCTGGTGGGACTGGCGCTCAACAGCCTGTTCGGCTGGTCCTGGGCCGATCCGGTCGCCGCGCTGGTGATCGCCGCCGTCGCGGTCAAGGAAGGCCGCGAAGCCTGGCGCGGTGACGCCTGCTGCGCCGTCCCGGCCGGCCCTGGGGAGCAGGCGGACGGAAGCACCTCCTGCTGCTCCTGCTGCTCCGCGCCCGGAGAATGACAGGCCGCGCATCCCTGGGGAGAGGTGAGGAGCGTGAACACCGTCATGGTCGGGGTCGTCATGGTGGCGGCGACGTTCGCCACCGCGACGCTGTCGGCGGTGGCCGGGTTCGGTGGCGGGGTGTTGCTGCTGCCGGTGTTCGTCGCGGTCCTGGGCACCCGCGACGCGGTCGCGGTGCTGACCGTCGCGCAGCTCGCCGGCAACGGCAGCCGGGTGTGGTTCAACCGGGACGAGGTCGACCGGCGTCCGGTGGGCGTCTTCGCGGCCGGGGCGGTGCCCGCCGCCGCGGCCGGCGCGCTGGTGTTCGCCGCCGCCCCGCTGGCCGCGCTGACCCGGGTCATCGGGGTGTTCCTGCTGGTCATGGTGGTCTGGCGGCGTCGGCGGCCGCAGGGCGTCCGGCTGGACGACGCGGCGTTCGCGGCCGTCGGAGCCGTGTCCGGGTTCGGTTCGGCGCTGGTCGGCTCCACGGGGCCGATGGTCGCCCCGTTCTTCCTGGCCCGCGGCCTGCTGCGCGGCGCCTACATCGGCACCGAGGCCGCGGCGGCGGTGGTGATGCACCTGACCAAGCTGGTCGTCTTCGGCGCGGCCGCCGTGCTGACCACGTCCGGCGTCGCCACCGGGCTGGCCCTGGCGCCGGCGAGCGCGGCCGGGGCCTGGGCGGGCAAGAAGATCGTCGACCGGCTGCCCGCCGGCGCGTTCGTGGTGGTGGTCGAGGTGGGGCTGGTCGCGTCCGGGCTGGTGCTCGTCGTCACCGGAGGCTGAGGATCCGGCCGTCCGAAGCCGGACGACGGACGACGTCAGGCCCCGGGCCACGACGGCCGGACACTGACCGCCGGGGCCCGCCCGCGCCGGAACGTCACGCCTCGCGGAGCCGGGCGGCCTGGCGCGCGAGGTGGTCGCGTTCGGGGAGGCTGGGCGCCGACCGGGCGGCCTCGGTGTAGAGCCGCGCCGCGGTGACCGGGTCGCCGGCACGTTCGTGCAGGTAGGCCGCGACGGCGGCGTGGCGGGGCAGGGCCGGGTCGAGCCCGGCCAGGGCGGCCAGACCGGCGTGCGGGCCGTCGGCCTCGCCGACGGCGACGGCCCGGTTGAGGCGGGCCACCGGGTTGCCGGTGAGGCGCACCAGCTCGTCGTACCACTCGACGATCTGCGGCCAGTCGGTCTCCCCGGCCGTCGGGGCGTCGGCGTGCAGCGCGGCGATGGCGGCCTGGGCCTGGAACTCGCCCAGCCGGTCGCGGGCGAGGGCCGCCTGGAGCACGTCGACGCCCTCGGCGATCAGGCGGGTGTCCCACAGGCCCCGGTCCTGCTCGGCGAGGGGCACAAGGCTCCCGTCGGGAGCGGTGCGTGCCGGCCGCCGGGCGTGGTGCAGCAGCATGAGCGCGAGCAGGCCCGCGACCTCCTCGTGCCTGATCCTCGCCGCGAGCAGGCGGGTGAGCCGGATCGCCTCGGCGGCGAGGTCGACGTCGCCGGAGTAGCCCTCGTTGAAGACCAGGTAGAGCACGCGCAGCACGGTGGCGACGTCGCCGGGCTGGTTGAACCGCACGCCGGAGACGGTGCGCTTGGCCCGGCTGATCCGCTGCGCCATGGTCGCCTCCGGCACCAGGTACGCCTGCGCGATCTGGCGCGTGGTCAGGCCGCCGACCGCGCGCAGCGTGAGCGCGACGGCCGAGGCCGGCGTCAGGGACGGGTGCGCGCACAGGAAGTACAGCTGGAGCGTGTCGTCCACCGCCTCCCCCGGGCCCGGCGGGGGCTCGCTCTCGACGCGGGTCTCGCGGTGCCGCCGGGAGGCGTCGGCGCGGGCGGCGTCGAGGAACTTGCGCCAGGCCACGGTGACCAGCCAGCCCTTGGGGTCGCGGGGCGGGTCGTCCGGCCACACGCGCACGGCCTCGGACAGGGCGTCCTGGACGGCGTCCTCGGCCGCCGCGAAGTCCGCGCCGCGGCGGACGACGACACCGATCACCGCGGGCACCAGCTCCCGCAGCAACGACTCGTTCACCGGGCCACCAGGTGCGGCCTGGTCAGGAAACGACTCGTTCACTCGGCCACCAGGTGCGTCCCGGTCAGGAACGGCCGCACCTCCAGCCACTCGTGGATCGGCTCGCCGCCCGCGCCCGGCGCCGCGGACAGCTCGCCGGCCAGGTGCAGCGCCCGTTCGTAGCTCTCGACGTCGATCACCATCCAGCCGGCGATCAGGTCCTTGGTCTCGGCGAACGGGCCGTCTGTGACCGGCGGCCGCCCCTCGCCGTCGTAGCGGACGAACGTGCCCTCGGGCGAGAGCCCCTGACTGTCGACGAACTCGCCGCTCTCCTGGAGCCGGGCGGCGAAGTCCCGCATGTACTGGACGTGGGCCGCGACCTCCTCCGGCGTCCACTGGCCCATCGGCACGTCGTTGACCGCCGCCGGCGCGCCCCGGTAGTGCTTGAGCAGCAGGTATTTGGCCATCAGGTTCTCCTTCGAGCTGTCCGGCCCAGTCTGGCGGGGTTCCGCCCCCGGGACCAAACCCAGCCCCGATTCGGTTTGACGTTGACGTTGCGTCAACTTCTAGCATCGGGGCCATGTCGATCACCGTTCTTGACACCCGCTCCGCCATGCGGCGGATCCTGTCGGCCCCGCTGGCGGACCGCGCCGGCCTGCTGCGTTCGATGCTGGAGCCCAACGCCGGCATGTACCGCTACTACCCCGGCGAGGTCGATCTGGTGTCCGTGCATCTCCAGACGTCCGGGTTTCCCATCGACCGTGACGAGGAGCGTTGCCTCGACGCGCTGGACACCCTGGAGGCGGCCGGAGCGTGGGAGCGGATGCAGCGCGCGCTCGACGACGCGCTCGCCGTGCTGCTGGAGGCGACGCCGGGGATGGAGGTTCCGGACATCACCGTGCTGTTCGTGCTCGGCGATCCGGCTGACGAGCATTTCATGGGGCCCTGCCAGGGGGTGACCGGGTTCGGCGGCATCTCGGGGAACATCGCCATCACGTTCTGGCCCTTCCCCGAGAACGTGGAGCGGCTGGAGGCCACCGCCGTGCACGAGCTCCACCACAACCTGAGGTTCAGTCCCGGCGGGGTCGTGTGGGACCCGGCGACCGTCACGGTCGGCGAGCACGTCGTCTCCGAGGGCCTGGCCGACGCCTTCGCCCGCCAGCTCTACGGCGACGAGCTCGGCCCCACCCGCATCGGCGTGCCGCACCTGCACGACGACGCGGTCTTCGACAAGGTGCTCACCGGTCTCGACGTGACGGGCATGGAGAACTTCACCGCCTGGGTGCACGGCGACGCCGGCGCCGAGCACCTCGGCGTCACCCCGGTCGGCCTCCCGATGGGCGCCGGGTACGCCGCGGGCAACCGGCTGGTCGACGCCTACCTGGCGGCGACCGGCCGGACGGCGGCGCAGGCCCTGCACGCCGACAGCGCGGAGGTCATCGCGACCACGCTCCGCCGCGGGTGACACTGGAACGATGGAGTGGACGATCCAGGAGCTCGCGGCCAGGGCCGGCGTCAGCAGCCGCACCCTGCGGCACTACGACAGCGTCGGGCTCCTGGCCCCGTCCCGGGTGGGCGCGAACGGCTACCGCCACTACGACTCCACCGCGGTCCTCCGGTTGCAGCGGATCCTGCTCCTGCGCCGGCTCGGCATGGGCCTGCCGGCCATCGCCGAGGTCCTGGCCGAGGAGGTGGACGCGGGCGACGGGCTGCGCGCCCACATCGCCGCGCTGGAGGAGGAGCGCGACCGCATCGACCGGCAGATCAGGTCCGTGCGTCACGCGCTGGACGCCCTGCTGGCGGGGGCGGAACCGCGGATGGACGTCATGCTGGCCGGGTTCAACGACCACTACAAGGACGACGTGATCGCACGCTGGGGCGAGCGCGCGTTCCAGGTGAGCAACGACTGGTGGCACGGCAAGACGCTCGACCAGCAGCGGGCCTGGAGGCGGGCCGCCGAGGACCTGGTCGCCGCGTGGGTCGCCGCGGTGCGGGCCGGGGTCTCCCCCACCTCCGACCGCGCCCAGTCGCTGGCCGCCCGGCACGTGCGGTGGCTGAGCCAGATCCCGGGCACGCCCACGGCCGAGGGTGACCGGGAGCGCTCGATCGAGATGGTGAGCTGCCTCGGCGACATGTACGTCGACGACCCCAGGTTCGCCGCCATGTACGAGGACGCCGCCGGGGCGAGGTTCGTCCGCGACGCGTTGCAGGCGTACGCGCGTACCCGGATGTAGGACGCGTCGCAGGCGTACGCGTACCCGGATGTAGGACGCGCTGCACGCGTGCCCGCGTACCCGGATGTGAGCGGTCATCCCTCGCGTCCCTGGACGGGCGGAGGGATGATCGAGGGCATGCGGGTCCTGTCCCTGTGGCTGTTCGCGGCGTTCCTCATGGTCACGGCGTGCGGTGACGACGCCCCCAGGAACCCCGCGCTGCGGGCCGAACTGTTGAAGATGCTCAAGGCGGACCAGGAGTTACGCACCCCGGAGGCCAGTCAGGAGGACTGGGACCGGATCGAGAAGGCCAACACCGAACGCATGCGGCAGATCCTCGACGCGTACGGCTGGCCGGGGTTCGCGCTGGTCGGCAAGGACGGCGCGCAGGCGGCGTGGACGCTCGTCCAGCACGCCGACCGCGATCTGGCGTTCCAGCGCCGGGGCTTGGAGATGATGCGGCGGGCGGTGGACGACGGCGACGCCGACCCGTCCGAGCTGGCCTACCTGGTGGACCGGGTGCGGGTGGCGGAGAAGAAGCCCCAGGTGTACGGGACGCAGTGGGAGACCACCCCCGAGGGCGAATGGCGACCCCGCACCCCGAAGGACGAGGCGCGGGTCGACGAACGGCGCGCGGAGGTGGGTCTCAAGCCGCTGAAGGACTACCTGAAGGAGCTCCAGTCACTGAAATGAGCACCTGAAGCTCGCGACGTGCTCAGCCGTGGTGATTTCCCGGCCCTCGCGGCGTGCTCAGAAGTAGCGGGACGTCAGGTCCGTCGTGGGCCAGGAGGAGACGGTGACCTTGTTCATGTCGTCGTCGAGCGTGTCGAAGTCGAGCGACCCGGTCTCCTCCCTGCGGTTGAACACGACCGCGTAGCTGAAGCCGTTCTGCAGCCGGGCCAGGTAGGAGTACGTGCCGGGCATCGAGCCGTCGTGCCAGGTGTTGAGGTGGCCGGTGACCTGGCGCACCCACCAGCCGCCGCCGTACCAGGACCCGTACTGGTTGACGCCGATCTCCGGCTTGGCGACCAGCTTGGCGATCGAGGCCGAGCTCAGCACCGTGCCGGGCCTGTCGAAGGCGAGGGTCCAGCGGACCAGGTCGACGGCGGAGGCGAGCCAGCCGCCGTTGGCGTCCTGGTTGGGCATGTTGAAGCCGCCGTACTGGTAGGGGACGACGGTGCCGGAGGCGTCCACCACCGACTTGTTCGTGTACTGCGACTCGTAGGCGATCTCGCCGGGCGCGGCCTCGCTGCGCAGGCTGCGGCCGAGCCGCATGCGGGTGATGCCGAGCGGCTGGAGCAACTTGCTCTTGACGTACGACTCGTACGACATGCCGGAGACCTTCTCGATCACGCGGCCCAGCAGCAGGTAGCCGTAGTTGCTGTAGACCATCTTGCTGCCGGGGTCGAAGTCGAGCCGCCGGGCGGTGGCGTACTTGACGATGTCGGCGTGGCTGATCGGCAGCGGCACGTCGAGCGCGGCGGAGATGGTGTGGTCCAGCCAGAGCTGGTCCTTGGAGACGCCGCGGTCCCAGCCGCCGAGGTGCTGCATGAGGCGCAGCACGGTGACCTCGCCCATGCGCTCGTCGAGGGGGGTGAGCCCGAGGAGCTGGGTGACCTTGGCCGACAGGCTGAGCTTGCCGTCCTGCACCAGCCGCATGATCGCGGCGGAGGTGATGTTCTTGCTCAGGCTGGCGATCCGGAACAACGACGTCGGCGAGACCGCGGGCAGCGCCCTGGAGAAGTCGTTGTAGCGGTAGCCCCGGGCGAGCACGATCTTGCCGCTCTTCATGATGGCGAGTTGCGCGGCGGTGATCCGCCGGTCCAGCACGAACTTCTTCAACAGGTTGTCGAAACCGGCGAGCGAGGCGGGCGCGACGCCCGACATCTCGACCCCGGGCATGGGTCTGGCCGCTCGGGCCGCTGTTCCGGGCGCGAGGATCGCGGCCGGAACAGCGATCGCGCCTGTTTTGAGAAGGTTTCGCCGGGACAGCAGCGTCACGTCAGGGCCCCCAAGTCACATCCGTACCATTAGGCCCCGTATCTTACGGATTTTTCGGTCATCCTTGACAAGGGTCTGCCAGATCGCGTCCGGCCGCAGCCCGGCGGCCTCGCCGCCGGGCCGGAGCGCCGAGCGGGGCTAGACCCGGGTCATCGTCGACTGGTAGCCGCCGCCGGGCCACTCCCAGGCACCGGCGTTGGTGTCGCCGTTCTCGCTGAACTTGCCGACGAAGCGGGCGGGCGAGCCCTGGTCGCCGTACCAGATGGTCAGCGTGTCGCCGCTGACCTCCCAGGTGTACTTGAGGATCTCGGCGGACTGGCCGAAGAGGTGCGACTTGAGGGTCTTGCTCTCCTCGTCGTAGCCGATGTACTCCACGGCCTTGGTGTCGACCAGGTCGACGTGCTGGACGAGGAAGTTGCCGCCCTCCAGCCATTCGAAGCGCACGGTGCCGGCGTCGGTCGCCTTGCCGTCCTCGACGTTGCTGACCCGCCAGGTGCCGATGAGGACGTCGAGCTGCCGGAGCGCGGGATTGGGGGATTTATCGGTCATGGTGGTTTCCCTCCGTTTCAGGGTGACAGTGCACGGCTTGGCGCGGCGGGACCAACGGCCCGATGCCGTCCGGCGAGGGCCGGTGATTTCGCGACTGACCTGCGAGGACACCGATCGGCGGCACTCCGGTCGCTCGTCAAGCATCCCTTGGTGTCGAGCCGATTGTCCACTGAAAGAGCACGTTGAAAGAAGCCGCGACACGGGCGTCGTGCGATTCTCGGGAAGAAATGCTTTCGTGCGGGAATTGTCGCGCGGCAGCGAATAGGCTGGAGGATTTTCATGGATTCGCCGTCGGTCTTCCGCAGGCCGCCGGCCCGCATCCCCGGCGCCGCTCCCGCCCCGCCCTCTCCTCCCGCCGCACCGCCGGCCGCTCCCCCCGCCCCTCGCCCCTCGCCTGAGCAGGCCGTTCATGAGCAGGCCGACCATCTCGACCCCAAGGAGACGCATGTGAGCCGCCGTGGCTGGGTGCTGTTCGCCCTGATGTCCGTGATCTGGGGCATCCCCTACCTCCTCATCAAGGTCGCGGTCGGCGGCGTGCCGGTACCCGTGCTGGTCTTCGCGCGCACCGCGATCGGCGCCGCGCTGCTGCTGCCGCTGGCGATCCGCGGCGGGCAGCTGGCGATGGTCCGGCGGTACTGGCGGCCGGTCATCGCGTTCGCCTTCCTGGAGATCCTGGCGCCCTGGTGGCTGCTGTCGGACGCCGAACGGCGGCTGACCAGCTCGACCAGCGGCCTGCTGATCGCCGCGGCCCCCATTCTCGGCGTGGCGCTGGCCCGCCTGAGCGGCGGCAGCGAACGGCTCGGCAGGGCTCGCTGGACCGGGCTGGTGATCGGCCTGGCCGGCGTCGCCGTGCTGGCCGGGCCGCACCTGGGCGGCGGGGACGCCTGGGCGATGGGCGAGGTGCTGCTGACCGCGCTCTGCTACTCGATCGCCCCGCTCGTCGCCGACCGGCACCTGCGGGACCTGCCCACCATCCCGCTGACCGCCGCCTGCCTGACGCTGGCCGCGCTGGTCTACACGCCCGCCGCGATCTGGACCTGGCCGTCCGCCATGCCGAGCTGGCAGGTGCTGGCGGCGCTGGGCGGCCTCGGCGTGGTCTGCACCGGGCTGGCGTTCGTGGTGTTCGTGGAGCTCATCAAGGAGGCCGGGCCGTCGCGGGCGCTGGTGTCGACGTACATGAACCCGGCGGTGGCGATCGTCGCCGGGGTGCTGATCCTGGACGAGCCGCTGACCGCCCTGATCGTCGTCTCGTTCGCGCTGATCCTGGGCGGCTGCGTGCTGGCCACCCGCGCAGAGAGGGAGCCGCACGCTCCGGCGGCCGGCCCGCCGGAGCGGGCCGAAGAACTGGAAGTACGGTCCTGACCCGTTCTCGTGGTCGAGGCGTTGCAGGAAGCTGCCGGACGCGGGCAATTAGCTGAAGCCCGCATTCCCGATTCCGCGGTCGCACATCGAAGAAAATCATTGGTATCCGGCAACCAAGAAATCGATGGGTGACCTTCCGATGACCACAGAACTGCTCCGCGATTTCATCGCGCACGCCGAGAGAGAACCGTCCGCACCGGCGCTGCGCACCAGGACGGAGAAAGTCAGCTACGCCGAACTGGCCGCCATGGCCGGACGGGCCCAGAAAGAACTCGACGCCTTTCCGCCGGGCCCGGTCGCGGTGCTCGCCCGTAAATCGCCGCAGGCGGTCGCGCTCGTGCTCGGCTGCCTGGCGGCCGGGCGTCCGCTGCTGCTGCCGCCGATCGACCTCGGCGCGGTCGCGCTCGGCGAGCTGTGCGCACGGGCGGGCTGCGTCGAGGTGCTGGCCGCCACCCCCGAGGACGCCGCCGAACACCCCGACGTGGTCACCGCCGTGATCGGCGGGCACGGCGGCGGGCACAGCGGCGGGCACAGCGGCGGGCCTGCGCTCCCCGACCCGGTGGCGGTCGCCGGCCAGGACACCGCGTTCATGCTGACCACGTCCGGCTCGACCGGCACCCCGAAGATCGTCCCGCTGTCGGCGGGCGCGGTGGCGCGGTTCACCGGCTGGGCCGGCGACGCGTTCGGCCTCGGCCCCGGCGAGGTGGTGTTCAACTACGCGCCGCTCAACTTCGACCTGTGCCTGCTGGACGTGTGGGCCACGCTGCGGCACGGCGGATGCGTCGCCCTGGTCGACCCCGCGCTGGCCGCCAACCCGCGCTACGTCTGCGACTTCTTCGCCGCCTGCGGGGTCACCGTCGTCCAGGGCGTGCCCATGCTGTACCAGCTGCTGGAGGAGGGCGTCTTCCCCGGCGTGCGGCACGTCATCGTCACCGGCGACCACGCGCCGGTCCCGCTGCGCGCCGGGCTGCCGCGCCGGTTCCCGCGCGCCCGGCTGCACAACGTCTACGGCTGCACCGAGACCAACGACAGCTTCTGGCACGAGTTCGACGCCGCCGAGGCGGCCGGGCCCGCCCCCCTGCCGATCGGCCGCCCGCTGCCCGGCGTCGTCGTGGCCTTCGGCCCTGATCTGGCCCCCGTCCCGCCGGACGACGGCGGCACCGAGCTCCTGGTCTGGACGCCCTTCCAGACCGAGGGGTACGTGACGCCGGACCCGGCCGCGGCGACCGGCAGGTTCGTGACCGGTCCGGACGGCCGCCGCTTCTTCCGCACCGGCGACCTGGTCCGCCGGGACGCCGCCGGCCGGCTGTTCCTCGTCGGCCGGGACGACTTCCAGCTCAAGGTGCGCGGCATCCGGGTGAACCTGGAGCAGATCGAGCGGGTGCTGCTGGAGCACGACGACGTCCTGGAGGCCGCCGTCGTCCCGGCCGTGGACGGCGCCGAGACCCGGCTCACCGCGTTCGTCCGCGGGACCGGGCCGGGGCGATTGTCGGGGCTGCGCCTGCGTACGCACTGCGCGATGCGGCTGCCGCGGGCCGCGATCCCGTCCGCCATCAGGCTGGTCGAGCAGCCGTTCCCGCGTACCTCGACCGGAAAGGTGGACCGAAAGCGCATCGGCTGACACGCAAAGGCCAATTGCGGGCACGCGCATTCTCGGAGATGCGACCGCGTGCGCGCGCGTGTGATGCTGCCTTTCGTGGACATCACACTCCAGATTAAAGAATTCGTGGTGACCGAGTATCTCCCCGATACTCCGCCCGACGAACTCGAGGCCGACTACGACCTTTTCCGTAACGGGGTCATCAGCAGTCTGGGCCTGTTGAAGCTCATCGGCTGGATCAAGGACCGGTTCGACGTCCCGGTCGACGAGCTCGACATCGCCCCGGAGAACTTCCGGACCGTGGCGGCCATTCGTGAATTCGTCGGAAAAGCATTATCAGCACCAGCAGAACGGACACTGCAATGATCATCCGCAAGATCTCTGACGTGACGCCGGTCGAGTGGGGGAACGGCCTGAGCCACCGCTTCCTGGTCGAGCGCGACGGCATGGGCTACTCGCTCACCGACACGATCGTCTGGGCCGGCACCAGCTCCCCCCTCCAGTACCGCAAGCACCTGGAGGCGTGCTACTGCATCAGCGGGCGGGGCGCCGTGATCGACGCCGACGGCCGCCAGCACGTCCTGGAGCCGGGCACCATGTACGCCCTCGACCAGAACGACCCGCACCACCTGATCGCCGACCCCGGCGAGGACCTGCGGCTGATCTGCGTCTTCTCCCCCGCGCTGCAGGGCGACGAGCGGCACCAGCTCGCTGAGGCTGAGTTCTCCCACTACTGACGGATCTGGTCACCCATGGACGAGTGGAGCGACACACACCGCGAGCTCAGGGCCGAGTTCGCGGACTGGTACGAGGTGCTGGGCGAAGGCCACCTGGACGCCGACCGGGACGCCGACCGGACCGCCGGCCTGCCGGCGCACCAGTGGGAGCAGGTGCGCGCCTCCGGGCTGCTGCGCCTGCCGTTCTCCCCCGAATGGGGCGGCCGCGGCCTGGACCTGCTCAGCACCATGTACGTCCTGGAGGGGCTCGGCGAGGGCTGCCGGGACGGCGGGCTGTGCTTCTCGCTCTGCACGCAGATCGTGAGCGCCGGGATCCCGCTGCAACGCTTCGGCAGCCCCGAGCTGAAGGCCCGCCACCTTCCCGGCATCTGCGCCGGCACGACGATCACCGCGCACGCGATCACCGACCCCGGGGGCGGGTCCGACGTGCTGGGCATGGGCATGACCGCCAAACCGGACGGCGACGACTGGATCCTCGACGGGGACAAGGTGTTCGTGACCAACGGCCCGGTCGCCGACCTGATCGTGGTCTACGCGGTGACCGACCGCGACCTGGGCCCGTTCGGCCTGACCGCCTTCCTGGTCGAACGGGACACCCCGGGCCTGCTGACCGGCCCGGACGTGCCCAAGATGGGGTTACGCACGTCCCCGCTCGGCGAGCTGACCCTGCGCGACTGCCGGGTGCCGGCCGGCAACGTGGTGGGCCGGCCCGGCATGGGCTTCACCGTGCTGGAGCACGTGATGCGGTGGGAGATCCTGTGCTCCTTCATCGTCCAGGCCGGCGCGATGCGGCACCGGCTGGACCGCTGCGTCGAGCACGCCTCCCGGCGCCGCCAGTTCGGCCGGCCGATCGGCTCGTTCCAGATGGTCGCCGGCCAGATCGTGGACATGAAGATCGGCGTGGAGACCGCCCGGCGCTGGTTGTACGACGCCGCGCGCGGCTTCGCCGCCGGCCGGGACGTCGCCACCGACATCGCGATCGCCAAGGTGGTCACCAGCGAGGCGAACGTCAGGTCGGCGCTGGCCGCGATCCAGATCTTCGGCGGCAGCGGCTACCTGACCGGGACCGGGCTGGAGAAGGACCTCCGGGACGCGGTCGGCGGCACCATCTACTCCGGCACCTCGGAGATGCAACGGATCCGCATCGCCCGGATGCTCGGCCTCAAGGAGTCACACACATGACCGCTGACCTGGCCGCCACGAAGTTCCTGGACGCCGGCCACCCCGTGGTTCGCGAGTTCGCCGAACGGGCCGTCGAGGGCGCCACCACCCCCACCGAGCAGGCCGTACGCCTCTACTACAAGGTGCGGGACACCATCCTGTACGACGTCTACGACATCGACATGTCCCGCGACGGCCTGCGGGCCAGCACGATCATCGCCCGGGGCAGCGGCTTCTGCCTGCACAAGTCGGTGGTGTACGCCGCCGCCGCCCGTGCCCTCGGCATCCCGTCCCGGCTGGTGTTCGCCGACGTGCGCAACCACCTGGCGTCCGGACGGCTCAAGGAGCTCGTCGGCGGCGACGTGTTCCGCTTCCACGGCCTGGTCTCCGTCCAGCTCGAAGGCCGCTGGGTGAAGGCCACCCCCGTGTTCAACAAGATGTTGTGCCGGCTGTACCGCCTGAAGCCCCTGGAGTTCGACGGCACCGCCGACAGCGTCTACCACCCGCACGACGAGTCAGGCCGGCGGCACATGGAGTTCCTGCACTGGCACGGCGAGTTCGACGACTTCCCCTACGAGCTGGTCCTGGAGGGCTTCAGGACGTCCCACCCCGGGCTGCTGGGCGGCCGGGACCAGACCGTGAAGGGCTCGCTGACCGCGGAAGCGGGCGTCTGACATCCATCGACGAAGTCCTTATGAGAGGTATCCGTTGAACGAGCGCGTCAAGTACACCCTGAACGAGGACGACATCCCGTACACGTGGCTGAACATCGCCGCGGACTTCGGCGAGCCGGCCCCCATCCTCGACCCGGCCACCGGCGCGGCGATCACCCGGGCCGAGCTGTGCAGGACGATCGCCGAGCCCCTGGTGGACCAGGAGCTCAGCACCGAGCCGGAGTTCGAGATCCCCGGCCCGGTACGCGACATCTACCGCCAGTGGCGGCCCACCCCGCTCTACCGGGCGCGCCGCCTCGAACGCGCCCTCGACACCCCCGCCCGCATCTACTACAAGTACGAGGGCGTCTCGCCGGTCGGCAGCCTCAAGCCCAACTCGGCGGTGCCGCAGGCGTACTACAACAAGCAGATCGGCAAGACGGGGCTGGTCACCGAGACGGGCGCGGGCCAGTGGGGCAGCTCGATCGCCTCGGCCGCGGCCATGTTCGGGCTGAGCGCGCAGGTGTTCATGGTGGGCGTCAGCTACCGGCAGAAGCCGTACCGCCGGGCCCTCATGGAGGCGTACGGCGCGGTCTGCAACTCCAGCCCCAGCCCGCTGACCGCGGCCGGACGGGCCGTGCTGGCCGAGGACCCCGACCACCCCGGCAGCCTCGGCATCGCCAAGTCCGAGGCCCTGGAGGTCGCCTACGCCAACCCCGACCTGGGCTACACCCGCGGCAGCTCGCTCAACCACGTGTGCGCCCACCAGACCGTCATCGGCCAGGAGGCGATGCTCCAGATGGAGCTCGCCGAGGACTACCCGGACATCGTGGTCGGCCCCTGCGGCGGCGGCAGCACCCTGGCCGGGATGTGCATCCCGTTCCTGCGCGACAAGCTGCGCCGCGGGCGCGAGATCCGGCTCGTCGCCGCCGAGCCGGTCGCCTGTCCCACCCTGACCCGTGGCCGCATCGCCTACGACCACTCCGACGCGGCCCGGCTCACCCCGTTGTCGCGGATGCACACGCTGGGCCACAAGTTCGTGCCGCCGCCCGTGCACGCCGGGGGGCTGCGCGCCCACGACATCTCGCCGCTGATCAGCCGGGCCGTGGAGAACGGGCTGATGGAGGCGGTCGCGGTGCGGCAGTCCGCCTGCTTCGAGGCAGGCGTGCTGTTCGCCCGCGAGGAGGGCATCGTGCCCGCCCCCGAGTCGGCGCACGCGGTGCGGGCCGCCATCGACGAGGCGCTGCGCTGCCGCGAGCAGGGCCAGTCGAAGGCGATCCTCATCGCGCTGTCCGGGCACGGGCACTTCGACATGGCCGCGTACGAGAAGTTCCAGGCCGGGCTGCTGCCCGACGACGAGCCGACGGACGAGGACCTCGAACACGGCCTGTCCAGCATCCCTGACCTGGCACGCGCCTGACCGGGCGGTGACGCGCGGCCCGCCCACCGGCGGGCCGCGCCGTCATGCCGGGGACGCCGGGACGACGGCGACGCGCCGGCTAGCGCTGCTTGAGCCGGAGGGCTTCCTTGCGGGTGTCTGCCTGGACGGTGCGCTCCCGCTCCAGCCAGTCGGGGTTCTCCGCCTTCAGCGCGTCGATCTCGGCGGTCGTGAGCGGCTCGGTGATCCCGGCCCTGAGCAGCCCCGAGATGGACACCCCGAGCTTGGCGGCGACGACCTGCTTGGGATGCGGCCCGTTACGCCGCAGGTCGGCGAGCCACGCGGGCGGCTTGGCCTGCAGCTCGTTCAGCTCGTCCCTGGAGACGACGCCCGCCTGGAACTCCGCGGGCGTGGCCGAGAGAAGGACACCCAGCTTCTTGGCCGCCGTCTCGGGCTTCATCGTCTGGATGCTCTTCGGTTTGGACGAGGTCATGCCCCAAGCCTAGCCAGTCGGGACAGCGTCCCCGACATCGATACCCTGAGGACGTGACTGACGAGAGCGGCGAAGACTTCCGGCTGGCGTACGCGCCCGGCGTGACCCCCGCCAAGTGGGCCGGTGTCTGGGCCGAGAGGCTGCCCGACGTGCCGCTCACGCTGGTCACGGCCCCCACCCCCGAGGCGCTGGCCCTCCTGCGGGGCGGCGGGGCCGACGCCGCGTTCGTCAGGCTGCCGATCGACCGCGAGGGCCTGAGCGCGATCCCCCTCTACGTCGAGACCACGGTGGTCATGGTGCCGAAGGACCACGCTGTGGCCGCCGCCGACGAGGTGACCCTCGCCGACCTGGCCGAGGAGGACATCTTCCACCCCCTCGACGACACCATCGAGTGGGCGTCGCGGCCCGGGCAACCGGCCTTCACCCGTCCCGCCACCACGGCCGAGGCGGTCGAGATGGTGGCCGCCGGCACCGGCCTGCTCCTGGTCCCCCAGTCGCTGGCCCGCCTCCACCACCGCAAAGACCTCACCTACCGCCCGGTGACGGACGCGCCCCAGTCCCAGGTCGCCCTGGCCTGGCCCACGGACGCGACCACCGACCTGGTGGAGGACTTCATCGGCATCGTGCGCGGCCGCACGGTCAACAGCTCCCGGGGCCGTGCCCCCGCCGCCCCCGCCGCCCCCGCCGCCCCCGCCGCCCCCCAGGAGAAGCAGGCACGACGCCAGCCCCCCAAACCCGCCCAGAACCGCGCCGGTCGCCGCGCCGCGCCGACGAGCCGCAAGAAGAAGGGTCACCGTCCCCGCTGACGGCGGCGTCCCGGCGACCGGGCGGGGGCTTGACGGCGGGGACAGGGCGGCTACTTTCTCTTAAGAAGCTTTCCTAACAGTGCACTGCCTGACGACCCACTGGAGGTCAGCACATGCGCGCGAGAAAGCACTTGGCCCTCCCCCTCGCGACCGTCCTCACCACTGTCGCCCTCTTCGGCGCCGCCTCCCCTGCCCACGCCACCCCGACCGGCTGCACCACCGGCCGGGACGGCAAGACCGCCTGGGCGTACTGCAGCGGCGGTTCCGGCAACTACGCCGTGGTCATCCGCGTCACCCATCCGGACCCCACGGTGGGCTCGTGGCCGGAGGTCGGCCCCTGCGTCTCCCCCGGCCAGCGGTCGGAGTACACGCCGTACCACAACATCCCGTTCACCGTCACCGGCATCACCTACTGCTGAACCGGGGAAGGCAGGGCAGCCGGTCTCCGTCGCCTACGTGACGATGAGACCGGCGTCCGCCAGCACGGACATGAACAACCCGCCGCACAACAACGCGATGGGCCACACCCGCTGGGTGAGGGCGACCAGGATTCCGGCGAGAAGTGCCACCAGAGCGACGATGGTGAGGGCGTCCATGTGAGTGTTCCTGCCCGTAGGGGGTGGTCTCAGCCGCTGGGGGTCAGAGCTGGCCGAGCTTCGGGATGAGCTCGCTGAGCACCCAGAGCGCCAGACCGAGTGCGAGCAGGTTGACGCGCGCGCCGCCGATGTTGAAGGCGGACAGGACGAAGCAGGCCAGGGCGAGGATGAGCAGGATGAGAGTGATCATGCCGGCTTCCACTTCTGTAGCTGGGGTGGTTGCACAGCGCTACCCGTGATCATCCGATGTAGGCATGACCGCCCGTACGTCCGCCTGACCGGGCCCGGACCGAGGGGCTTGTCAGGCCGGGGCGAGCTGGAGGAAGTGGATCGCCGTGTTGGCTCGGCAGCCGATGCGTTCGTAGACAGGCTGCCCGGCCGGCGTGGCGTGGAGGACCAGCCGCCGGTGCCCGCTCCGCCTGCCGCCCTCGTGGATCGCCTTGCGGGTGACGGCCTCGCCGTACCCCTTGCGCATCTCCGCCGGCAGGGTGGCGACCAGCGCCAGGAAGATCGAACGTGGCCCGGCGACGGTGGCGGCGCAGGTCACCGGCCGTCCGTCGCGGTATCCGAGGTAGGCGTGCACGTCGCCGCGCCACAGTTCGGAGCCGGCCAGGGCGAGCCTGCCCGCCTCGGGCGTCATGCCGTAGGCGCGTGCGTTGATGTCGCCGTACGCGGCGAGCTGCTCCTCGTTCTCCACCCGCCGGAACTCCAGGTCCGGATGATCCGGCTCGGGCACGGACAGATCGCCCGCCATGCCCCGGCCCGAGAACGCCGGCTCCAGCCCGGCCTCGGCCGCGCGCCGGAACAGGCTCTCCCGCGCCTGGAGGCTCAACAGATCCTCGAAGATCCATAGATATCCGCTTTCGGACCTGCCCCTCATGAAGGACGCCGCGCGTGCCAGCCGCTCGCCGAGCGCGTCCGCCGGGATGCCCGTACCGGCCAGGGTCACGGTGTTCCAGAAGCCGAAGGGGCTGTCGGCCCACATGTGCACGACGCCGTCGTCCGTACCGATCCGGCCGCCTCTGTCCCGTACCAGCTCGCTCCAGACGGCGACGAGATGGTCCCTGGACTCCACGGCCTCTTCGAGCGATGACACGACCGGCCCCTTTCCCAAGAAGACGCCACCAGCGGCTCAAGCGGATGGTACGACGCGGGCCTCCCGGCCGTACGTTCCCTGCGGTACCCGACTGTGCTTCCCTCAGTAGTGGTGACCGGTGGCGCCCCGATCGGGAAGCGGGCAAGCCATCGAAGAGCGGCTAGCCCCGTTTTCCGCACGTTGGATGGTTTGAAGATCGCTGGGTTGCTGGGGTGATCGTCATCGCGGTATGACCTGGCTGGTGAGACAGCGTGCGCAGTGGGGCAAAGCCAGTGTCGAGAAGATGCTCGGAGCATTACCGGTCATCGCCGGGTTCTGCTCGCGGTTGCGGATCCGGGAGTTGGTGGATGCGGCCTGCCCGGTGCGAGATGTCGCGGAGTTGACCCATGGCCAGGTGATCGAGGTGCTGGTGGCCAACCGGCTG